>NZ_WIRE01000001.1:0-318918 GCF_009601165.1 Alcanivorax sediminis
CACACGTTTGCTTGCCTGATTGTTAAAGAGCGTCTCGTCCGGTGCCGCGCTTCGCGTTGTTGCCCCGTCGAGGAGTGCGCATTCTAGAGATTTACGGAGAACCGTCAACTCCTTTTTCGCACTTTTCTCAAAAAACCTGCTGACCGTTCACTTTCTGCCCAAAAAGGCCCGTTCCGGGCCTTTTCTGGTTACTTGATGATCACCCTGGCGATCTTTTTCTTGCCCGCCTGAATCACGTGGCTGTCACCGGCCTGAAAACTGCGCTCCTCATTGAGCTGCTCACCGTCCAGATACACCGCGCCTCGAGCAAAGACATCCTTGGCAGCCTTGCCATTCTGTGCCAGCCCGGCTTCACGAAGCAGTGGCACAATATGAATATCGGGCTGATCACCCAGCTCCACCACCACTTCAGGGACATTGTCCGGGATTTGACCAAGGGCAATCTGGTTGCCCGCAGACTTGGGAGCCGCCTCCGCAGCTTCAGCGCCATGGAACCGGGTCACCATTTCCAGCGCAAAGGCTTTCTTGGCTTCCTGCGGAGAGCCAAGTGTGTCTGCCTCGGCCTTGATCGCTTCCAGCTCCTCATTGGAGCAGGCACTCAGAAGCTCATAGTAGCGCCAGGTAAGGTCATCGGGAAGAGACAGCAACTTGCGATACATCTCACCCGGGGCATCGTTCACCCCCACATAGTTACCCAGTGACTTGGACATCTTCTGCACGCCATCCAGGCCCTCGAGAATTGGCATGGTCAGGCAGATTTGCGGTGCCTGACCATGAGACTTCTGCAGGGTACGCCCCATCAGCAGGTTGAACTTCTGATCTGTACCACCCAGCTCCACATCCGCCTCCAGCGCCACAGAGTCATAGCCCTGTACCAGAGGATAGAGAAATTCGTGAATGGCAATGGGCTGATTACCCTTGTAACGCTTGTCAAAGTCATCACGCTCAAGCATCCGCGCCACGGTGTACTGGCCAGCCAGCTTGATCATGCCAGCAGCACCAATCTCGTTCATCCAGGTAGAGTTGAACTCCACCCGGGTTTTGGCCGGATCGAGAATCTTGAACACCTGCTCCTTGTAGGTCTCGGCATTGCGCAGCACATCTTCACGGCTGAGGGGTGGGCGGGTAGCACTTTTACCGGTGGGGTCGCCGATCATCCCGGTGAAATCCCCAATCAGGAAGATGACCTCATGGCCCAGCTCCTGAAACTGACGCAACTTGTTGATCAGCACCGTATGCCCAAGGTGAAGGTCCGGTGCTGTAGGATCAAAGCCTGCCTTGACCCGCAAGGGACGCCCTGAAGCCAGCTTTTCCCGTAATTCCTCTTCCTGGATGATCTCATCCGCTCCCCGGGAAATGAGTGCCAGTTGTTCTTCCACCGTGGCCATGCCTACCTCTGCTGATCTGCGGCTATCTTGGGCGGGACCAGGCGGCCCCATGAAAGCGCGCCATTGTAGCACTTGAATGCAGCCAGAGAAGGCAGGTATCTTTGCAGCTCTGTTTTTCGTTGTGTCTTTGTATCACGGCACGCTTTTCACCCAACCAGATCCCGCGATTTTCATGAAACAATTCTTTTCTGCTGTCGGCAGACTGGTGCGCCAGTTTCCCCGCACCCATTTACTGCTGGCCATGGTGCTTCTCGGTGGCGTCATCATTATCGCCCTTCAACCCGAGAGATCCAGGGCGCCCGAGCAAGCCGCCAAGACGATTGAACTGCCCGCCCGCACCTCGCCCACTCCCAGCCCAGCCAAGCAGCCCGCACCACCCCAAGGCCCTCAGTGGCAAACCCTCACCGTCAAACCCGGAGACAGTCTTTCAGCCCTGCTGCATCCAGTGGGAGTAGGTGCCGGCCAGGTGTACGCCCTGCTGAAGAGTGATGACAAGCTGGATCGCCTGACCAAGCTCAGGCCCGGCGAGCAACTCGAGGTACTGGTTACAGACGATGGTGCCCTGCGTGGCGTGCGCTACAACCCCAGCAAGGTGGAAACCCTGACCGCCAAACTGACCGGAGCAGGCTGGACCGTTCGACTCAGCCAGCGTGAGTACCAGAAGCAAACTCGCTTTGCCCAGGCCGAAATCACCGACTCACTCTTCCTGGCCGGTGCAGCAGCAGGCATCAGTGACCGTCTCACCATGCAACTGGCCGAGCTGTTTGCCTGGGATATCGACTTTGTGCTGGACATCCGCAAGGGCGACCGCTTCCGGATACTCTATGAAGAGCTCTACCTGGACGGTGAAAAGGTGGGCGAAGGCGACATCCTGATGGCGGAATTCTGGAACCAGGACCGCCACCTGTCTGCGTTCCGCTATGAAACCCTGTCTGGTGACGTGGAATACCTGGATATCAAGGGCGATTCCATGCGCAAGGCATTCATTCGCACCCCGGTGGCCTTTGCCCGCATTAGTTCCCGTTTTAATCTGGGACGCAGACACCCCGTCCTGAATACCATCCGCGCCCACAAGGGCACTGACTATGCCGCCCCCAGAGGCACCCCGATTCGCGCAGCGGGAGACGGCAAGGTGATCTTTGCCGGGGTGAAGGGCGGCTACGGCAATGTTGTGATCATCAAGCATGGCCAGATCTACACCACCCTGTATGCACATATGCGCAATTTCGCAAAGGGAATCAGGGTCGGAAAACGTGTAAAGCAATCACAAACTATCGGCTATGTGGGCACATCCGGATTATCCACCGGGCCACATCTGCACTATGAATTCCGCATCAATGGCGTGCATCGCAACCCACAGACCGTCCCTTTGCCCAAGGCGCGCGGCATCAATGACAACGAGCGATCCGAATTCCTGATCGCCGCCAACCGGCTCAAGGCACAGATGACCCTGTTTGCTGAAGCCGCCACACTGGCCAGCAGCGATGCCTTCTGATCTCTATATCGGACTGATGACCGGCACCAGCGTCGACGGTATCGACGCGGTGCTGGTCGACGTTGGCAGCGATCATTTTTCCCTGGTTGCCACTCATAGCCACGCTCTCCCCGAAGCACTTTCCAAAGACATCCTGACCCTTTGCCAACCCGGCGAGAGTGAACTGGATGCAGCCGGCAAAGTCAGCCGACAACTCGGACGCATTTATGCGGAAGCCTGTGGCGAACTGCTGGCAAAAACCAACACCGAAGCGCACCTGGTCACGGCCATCGGCTGCCACGGCCAGACTGTGCGCCACCGCCCCGGCCCGGACGGGTTCAGTGTGCAGCTGGGCTGCCCGGATACCCTGGCTTGTGCCACCGGGATCCCGGTGGTCAGCAACTTTCGCAACAAGGACATGGTGCTGGGCGGCCAGGGCGCGCCGCTGGTGCCACCCTTCCACCTGCGTTTATTTGGGGCGGCAGGCGAACGGCGAGCCGTCGTCAACATCGGCGGCATGGCCAATGCCTCCCTGCTGGACGGGGACACGCTGGTTGGCGGGTTTGATACCGGCCCGGGCAATGTGCTGATGGATCTCTGGACCCAACTGCATCGTGGCGACAACTACGATGCCAATGGCGCCTGGGCTGCCAGCGGCAAGATCAACAAGCCATTACTCAAGCGCCTGCTTCGCGACCCCTATTTCCAGCAGCCCCCCCCAAAAAGCACCGGCCGGGAACGTTTCAACCGACAGTGGCTCACCCAGCACCTCAAGGAAGATCTGCCGGCGGAAAACCTGCAGGCTACCCTGGCAGAACTGACGGCTCGGAGCATCGCCGACAGCTTGACCGGGTTCCAGCCACAGCGGATTCTGGTGTGCGGCGGTGGCGCTCATAACACCTACCTTCTCGGGCGATTGCAGGACTGTTGCGACGTCCCTGTGGAAAGTACGGAGCTGGCCGGGTTACACCCGGACTGGGTGGAGGCCGCCGCCTTTGCCTGGCTGGCCTGGGCGCGTTGGGAGGAAAAACCCGGGAATGCCCCCGTGGTTACCGGGGCAGCAAGGGAAGCGATTCTGGGACAGGTCACACTGCCATAAGAGCAGCTGCGAGCTACGAGCTACGAGCCTTCAGGCGTGAACCAGGGATTGCGTCAACGGACAAACTCATGAGCCGCACCTCGGCGCTGCTTCAGCATCGCGCGGATGCGACGCATCGCAACGAATCTTTCTCCGGCTTTTCCTGCGCCTCGTAGCTCCCAGCTCGTGGCCAGCTCCTCAAACCAGCCAGAGGCCAATCATGGCGCAGCTAAAACCCAAGGTCGCGCCCGCAAGAATGTCTGACGGGTAGTGAACCCCGAGCAGCACTCTGGACAAGCCCACCATCACTGCCAGCCCGAGGGCCAACGCCATTACCGGCGGATAGAAGACAGACAACAGGGAAGCCATGACGAACGCCGCGGCGGTATGCCCCGAGGGGAAACTGAAGCGGTCGGCAGGCTGAATGAACGCGGACAGGCTTTCCAGCGCGTCCGCTGGCCGCGGTCGCTGAATCAGGTGCTTAAGCCCCACGAACAGTGGCACTTCAAGGGCGTACGCAGCCATGGCTGTGAGCGCAAACAAGCTGCCGCCCTCCTTGTCGAACCACCAGATCAACAGCGTTAACGCCACATAGAAGGGGCCGTCGCCAAGCCGGGACACCTGTCGTGCCAAACGCGCACGGCGCGCGGCCTGCGGCTGCTGAAGCAGCCAGCACATGGCCCGGGTATCCGCGGCGGTCATTTTCTGAAATGTCGGTTTTGTCGTCATCATGGGTCTAGTGTCCACCCTGAAAACGACGAAATGTTGATCAATTGATTAAGGTTTTATGACAAAAGGAGGCAATGCACGCACAACGCTATACGACGCCCTGCGGGCGCACGCCAAAAACAAGAAAGCGCCATAGGCGCCTTCTTGGCTCGCGCGTGGTGCGTGTTGCGTTATCAGACCGAGAAGGAGGAACCACAGCCGCAGGTGGTGGCGGCATTGGGGTTGCTGACCACGAAGCGCGAGCCCATCAGACCCTGCTCATAATCCACTTGTGAGCCGTCCAGGTACTGAATGCTCATGGCGTCCACCAGCAAGGTGACCCCGTCCTTTTCAACGATGGTGTCATCGTCGTTGACGGCTTCGTCAAAGGTAAAGCCGTAGGAAAAACCGGCACAGCCGCCCCCGGTGATATACACCCGTAGTTTGAGTTCGGGATTACCTTCGTCATCACGCAGCTCCTTGACCTTGGCTGCGGCGGCGTCAGTGAATGATATCGGGGCTTGCTCGGTCATAGGCTCGCTAAGGCTGTAAAGACAGAAAACCCGCGGCCCTGTTCGGGCAGCGGGTTATCTATGTTCCAGTACCCGACTAAAACAGTCAAGAATTATCCGCGGCCACCTGCTTGCCAGCATCCGCCTTTTCGCCTTTCTTTTCCGGGGCCGGCAAGTTGCGACGCTCGTCATCAAGACGTACCAGCTTGCCATTAACCCGAGCCCCCATGACCATCTCGATCATCAGGTAATAAACATTACCTTCCACGGAGGCCTTCTCCGCCAGCTCCAGGTTTTCGGTGGCGTGCACATCGCCTTCAACCCGACCATTGATAACCACCTGGGGAACCTGAATCTCGCCTTTGACCGTGCCGGTCTCACCGATAATCAGCCGCCCGCCTTCCTTGCCCACACTGATATTGCCTTCCACGGTGCCCTGGACATGCAGGCCGCCGGTGAACTCAAGATCCCCTTTAACGGTTGCACTGGGGGCGATCAGGGTATGGTTCCGGTAATCCTGTTGCGCAGCTCCACCACTGTTAGCTGCATTTTTCTTGTCTCGGCCTAGCACGCGTCTCTCCTACTGCCACTTAAAAGTTTTCTGTGTTTTATAACTGTTTCTGCCGTCGCTCTCAGCATCCACATCCAGCGCGGTAATCTCTACCCCTTCCGGCAGTTGAAAGCGCCCATTCAGCTCTTGAAAATAGCGAAATCGGAAGCGTGTCTCACTTCCATCATCCAACCAGTCATCTCCGGTCAGCTTGATCGCGGCGCCATCGCGACTCCCGCGCAGCACAAGATCAATGTCACCAGACAGATAATTACGGTTATCGCCGGACTGCACCAGCACCACTTTGTAACTGTACTGGCCTTCCTTCTCCGTGGGCTGAAGGGTCAATTTCTCGATTTGCATGCCGCGCTCGGTGCCACCGGGCGCCATCACGTTCTTGTAGAAGGCCACCGCCTCCTCAAGCTCGGCAGCCTGATCACGCAGCCCCTTGATCTCCTGACGCAGGTTTTCCCGGGCCTGCTGGGTCACTTCAGTATCCGTGCGGTACAGCGCCAACTCGTTACGAGCCGCCTCCAGCTCCCGGGAGGCACTCTTGAGTTCGGCTCGCAGGCGACGGTTGGTCTCCGAGGTATCCAGCGCACCGCTGTTACCTGTCCACAATCCGCCAAAGAACAACAGCAGCGCCGCCACGATGGCGCTGACAACCAGAATACGGCGGCGCTTCTTCTGCTGGGACGGGCTCACCGGCACCAGCATCACATCATCAATACCCGCGCGGCTTTTCGGTTTCTTCGCCATGATCAGGGTGCCAGCGGGACAACAGACAGCCCCGCATCCTCATTCAGTCCGAACATGATATTCATGGCCTGCACCGCCTGACCTGAGGCACCTTTGACCAGGTTATCGATCACCGAAAGCACCACGATGACATTCTCGCCACGGGGCTGGTGCAGGGCGATGCGGCAGGTATTCGCACCTTTCACGAAACGCGTTTCCGGGTGACTGCCAAGCGGCATCACATCGACAAAAGGCTCGTTGGCATAACGGGCCTCATAGGCGGCCTGCACTTCTTCCAGAGAAGGGGCCCCTTCCACCAGCTGACCATAAAGGGTGGAGTGAATACCGCGAATCATGGGGATCAGGTGCGGCACAAAGGTTGCCTTGACGGGACCGCCAGCGATATCCGCCAGACCCTGCTCGATTTCCGGCAGATGACGGTGCCCACTGGCGCCGTACGCCTTGTAGCTTTCGCCGGCCTCCGCCAGCAACATGGCCACCTTGGCCCCTTTTCCGGCTCCGCTGGCACCGCTGGCCGAGTTGGCAATCAGCTGGTCCGGCTTGATCCAGCCGTTTTCCAGCAACGGCAGATAACCCAACTGGATAGACGTGGGGTAGCAACCGGCACAAGCCACCAGCCGCGCATCACGCATTTTTTCCCGATTCACTTCCGGCAGGCCGTACACCGCTTCCGCCAGCAGCTCCGGGCAGGCATGGGGCTCACCGTACCATTCGCTCCACAGCTCATGATCACGCAACCGGAAATCGGCAGACAGGTCCACCACGCGCACACCCGCCTCC
The DNA here is from genome assembly GCF_009601165.1 of Alcanivorax sediminis. Taxonomy (NCBI): domain Bacteria; kingdom Pseudomonadati; phylum Pseudomonadota; class Gammaproteobacteria; order Oceanospirillales; family Alcanivoracaceae; genus Alcanivorax; species Alcanivorax sediminis. Next base: position 7,250 of record NZ_WIRE01000001.1, read on the forward strand.
ATCAGTTCAGGCATCATGCGCATGGCCACGTTGTGCGGGGTCGCAAAGAACACCACATCGCATTGGGCAAGACGCGCCACATCCGGTTCAGAGAACACCAGATCCGTGCGACCACGCAACGAGGGGAACATGTCAGCCACCGCCGTGCCGGCATCGCCACGGGAGGTGATCACCTCCAGCTCAGCCTGGGGATGGTTGACCAGCAGGCGCAGCAGCTCGACCCCGGTATAACCGGTACCGCCAACCACCCCTACCTTGAGGACAGACCCCGTTGCCATATCGCTTACTCCAACCAGTTAACTTCTTCGCCGCACAGGCGGGCCACGCATGATAGGCGGCGCACCGTACTTGCAGCAACTAATGGGCATGCCAAATCACCTAGCCCGGTAGCTTGCGCTCGCTTTCATCACTGCCCGTTTCTGTCGGCGCCTCATCCGCGCGGGGCTTTTCCAGCGCCATGCCCTGTCCATCAGCCATGCGCTCGGCAAGGGTATCGTACAGGGGGCGTGCCCATACCAGCTTGGCTACCGCCGCCGACAGGAACGCTCCCGCCATCAGAGGCAACAGAATATCGTGTCGGTTCCCGGTCAGCTCCATCACGATCACAAAAGACGTGATCGGACGCTGAATCACGGCCGCCAGGAAGGCCGCCATGGCCACCAGCGTCAGCCCCACCAGTGACACGTCCGGGAAAAAACCACCCACCAGATTGCCGAACCCTGCACCCGCTGCGAGGCTGGGTGAAAACAGCCCGCCGGGGATACCCGTAAAGTAGGACACCAGTGTGGCCGACATCTTGGCCAGCGCAAAACTCCAGTTTCCCGGGTGCTCCCCATCCAGCAGGGTGCTGGCTTGCTCGTAGCCACTCCCGTAGGTCGCGCCACCAGTGACCAGCCCGAGGAACACCAGCACCAGGGAGCACATCAATACGACCCGGTACGGGTGAGCCTTGGCGAAGGGCGACAGGAACTGGCTGCCACGAATCAACAAGCGACTGAACAGACCGCCAAAGAGGCCACAGACCAGCGCCGTTACCCCAATGGCAGCCCAGTCGCTGGTGATATCGAGGCTGCCTCCAGGGTGACCGAAGAAGCTGTAATGGCCCATGATCATCAACACCACCACCCCAGAAAGAATGATGGCCAGAATCAGGGTACCGCTGGTGCGCTGCTCGAACGAGCCAGACAGCTCTTCAATGGCAAATACAATCCCTGCCAACGGCGCATTGAAGGCCGCCGACACGCCAGCGGCGCCCCCGGCCACAATCAGTGAGTTATCCACGTATTTCTGGTTGAGCCTGCCGACCTGCCCCACCGAATACATGATGGCTGCCCCCATATGCACACTGGGCCCTTCACGGCCGATACTGGCGCCACACAGCAACCCGAGGCAGGTGAGCACAAACTTGCCCAGAATCACCCGCAAAGAAAGAAAGGTGGGCCGCAACCAGTGATAACGCTGCTTGAGCACCACCAATACCTGGGGAATACCACTGCCCTGAGACTCGGTGCCCAGCTGACGCATCAGCCACACAATCAACAGCATGCCTAGCGGAGTCACCAGAACAGGCAGATAAGGGGAGCGCTCATGGAGCTGCACAAAGGTGTGAGAGGCAAGCTCTGCCACCCAGGCAAACGCGACCACCACCAGCCCGACCAGAATGGCGCCAGTCCAGAACACCATGCGCAGTTTCCAGTCCTGCCAGGAGCCCAGCTGCCTGCGGCTGACACGCCGGGTGCGAAACAGGTAGTAACGCATCAATCGACGATGACGGGGCCGCTTGTTCACAGGAGTCCTTGAGAATTCGAAAACGGGAAACGGAAGGCGGTATAGTGTACGCCCACTGAACCGCCACTTCTATTCCACAACTACACCCATAACGACAGCCACAACCACAGGATCAGCCCATGCAGTTCGCTCTCGACCACTTTCTCTGGATCAAGGCCATCCACCTGATTGCCGTTATCTGCTGGTTTGCCGGCATCTTCTATCTGCCGCGCCTCTTCGTGTACCACGCCATGGCAGAAGACCAGATCAGCAAAGACCGCTTCAAGATCATGGAGCGCAAGCTGTATCGCGGCATCATGAACCCCAGCATGATCGTGACGGTGGTGCTGGGCCTGTGGATGTTCATGGCCAACATGGAAGCCTACAAGGGCAGCGGCTGGATGCACGCCAAGCTGGCGCTGGTGTTCCTGCTGATCGGCTACCATCATGTCTGTCTGGCCTACATGAAAAAGTTCGCCAACGATGCCAACACCAAAAGCGACAAGTTTTACAGGATCTTCAACGAGATTCCTGTATTCATGCTGGTGGCGATCGTTATCCTCGTCATCGTTCGTCCATTTTGATGACCCCTGAAGCCTGACGCCAAACGCCGGACGACTAACCGGCAGCTGCGTCAGGTCTTGGGTGTCCTGATTCAGGCGCGCCAATGAAACCGAATATTCTTGTCATTGCTGGTCATGACCCCTCCGGAGGGGCAGGTATCCACGCGGATATCGAAGCTATCCGGGCGCTGGGCGGTTTTGCTTCCACTCTGATCACCGGGCTGACGGTGCAAAACAGCCAGAACGTGAGAGGCTTCCAGCTCACCGACATCGCCCTGCTGGAACAACAGGCCGATGCCCTGCTGGATGACTTCGAGTATCAGGCAGTGAAAATTGGCATGACCGGCTCGGTCGCCATCATCGAGTTCATCGCCCGGCTGCTGGACCGACTACCCGGGGTACCGGTGGTGCTGGATCCGGTACTGGCCGCCGAAGCAGGCGGCAGCCTGACCCGTGAGTCCCTGGCTGAAGTGATGCTCAACACGTTGGCGCCGCGATGCGAGGTGATGACACCCAACCTGCCGGAAGCAGAACAACTGTGCGGCCTGCAAGGGGTGTCGTCCTGTGGTGAAGCCCTGGTCAACGCCAGCGGTCAGGCGGTCTTGATCACCGGCACCCACGATGACACGACCCATGTGACCAACCACCTGTTCACCGCTGGCGGCATGCAGCAATGGCAATGGGAGCGCCTGCCGCACAGCTATCACGGCTCCGGCTGCACCCTCGCTTCCGCTATTGCCTGCCTGCGCGGCCACGGCGAATCGTTGGCCAACGCGGTGGCGGACGGACAGGCCCACGTGGATCGCTTCCTGCGCAGCGCCTTCCGCCCCGGTAACGGCCAGTACGTCCCGGACCGCCGATGACAAACAAAACCATTAATGGCCTCTATGCCATCACCGACCCCGCACTGACCCCTGATGAGCGACTACTTCCGGCGGTTGAGGCGGCTTTGTTTGGCGGCGCCCGGCTGCTGCAATACCGCGACAAAACCGCCTCTGCAGACCAGCGCCGTCGCCGCGCCAGCCAGTTACGGGCGCTTTGTCACGAATACGATGCCCTGTTCATCGTCAACGACGACCCGGCACTGGCGGCAGAAGTGGGCGCCGACGGCGTTCATATCGGCCAGAGCGATGGAGGCATTGCCACCGCCCGCGCCCTGCTGGGTGACAACCGCATCATTGGCGTGACCTGCCATGGCGACCTGAGGCTCGCTCGTCAGGCAGCGGATGCGGGCGCGGACTACCTGGCCATGGGCCGCTTCTTCGCGTCCCGCACCAAGCCCCAGGCGCCACCGGCCGACATTGCCAGCCTGAAACAGGCCTGCGACGAGTTTCCTCTGCCCGTGGTAGCCATCGGCGGAGTGAATGCGGATAATGCGCCCCTGCTGATCCAGGCTGGCGCCGCCAGCGTGGCCGTTATCGAGGCCCTGTTCGGCCATTCCGACCCGGCTGACATCGAAGCCGCCGCACGCCGTATCAGCGACCTTTTCTGACCAGTTCAGACCCGAGATTCAGGAGACACACCATGCCCCGCAAGCAATCCGAAAAACTGTTTCGTCAGGCCCAGAAGCACATTCCCGGGGGCGTGAATTCCCCGGTGCGCGCTTTCAAGGGCGTCGGTGGCACCCCGGTGTTCTTCCACCAGGCCGCAGGCCCCTATCTCTACGATGAAGATGACAATCGCTACATCGATTATGTGGGCTCCTGGGGACCGATGATCCTCGGCCATAACCATCCGGACGTGATTGCCGCCGTGGAAGCGGCGGTGAAAAATGGCCTCAGCTTCGGCGCCCCCACGGCCGCCGAAATTGCCATGGCCGACAAGGTCTGCAAGCTGGTGCCCTCCATGGACATGGTGCGCATGGTCAACTCCGGCACCGAAGCCACCATGAGCGCCATCCGCCTGGCCCGTGGTTACACTGGCCGCGACAAGATTATCAAGTTTGAAGGTTGCTACCACGGCCACGTGGACAGCCTGCTGGTCAAGGCCGGCTCCGGCGCCCTGACCCTGGGCAACCCCAGCTCTCCGGGGATCCCGGACGCGGTTACCGCCGATACGCTGGTTCTCAACTACAACGATGCCGCCGCCGTGGAAAGCGCCTTCAACGAATTCGGCGAGCAGATCGCGGCCGTCATCGTGGAGCCGGTGGCGGGCAACATGAACTGTGTGCCGCCAACCCCGGCTTTCCTGCAGGCCTTGCGCAAGTATTGTGATGAGCACGGCAGCGTGCTGATCTTTGACGAAGTGATGACCGGTTTCCGGGTCGCCCTGGGGGGCGCCCAGGCCCTTTACGACATCACACCTGACATGACCACCCTGGGCAAGATCATCGGTGGCGGTATGCCGGTAGGTGCCTTTGGTGGCAAGAAGGAAATCATGGAACACCTGGCACCGCTGGGGCCGGTCTATCAGGCTGGCACCTTGTCCGGCAACCCGGTGGCCATGGCCGCAGGACTGGCCACCCTGAAGCTGATCAGCAAGCCTGGCTTCCATGACGCCCTGACCGAGAAAACCACCCGACTGCTGACCGGCCTTACTGAAGCCGCCCACGCCGAAGGCGTGGCCTTCACCACCGCTCAAGCTGGAGCCATGTTCGGTCTGTTCTTCACCGACCAGAGCCGGGTGAGCAGCTTTGCAGAAGTGATGGCCTGTGACAGCGAGCGCTTCAACCGTTTCTTCCACGCCATGCTGGATCAGGGTATCTACCTGGCGCCCAGCGCGTTCGAAGCCGGATTCGTGTCTGCAGCGCACAGTGATGACGATATCGAGGCTACCATCGCGGCGGCGCGCAAGGCATTCGGGAAGGTCTGAAGAAACAGGTTTGAGTTTTTAGAAGCGAGTTTCGAAAATCAAAAGCAAAAACCACATTGTTTAAAGGTTTTTGCGACTCGTCACTCGCTTCTCGTTACTCCTTACTGCTTTTATCGCGCACCAGCTCGGCCAGCTTGCCACCAGTGAGGGTGAGCAAATCCTGCGGCGCCATGGCGATTTCCAGGCCGCGGCGTCCAGCACTCATATAGATTTCTGCCTGTGATTCCGCACTGTTGTCCAGGTACAACGGCAATCGTTTCTTCTGCCCCAACGGACTGATGCCACCGAGCACATAGCCGGTGAGGCGTTGCGCCTTGTCCGGTGGGCACATGACCGCCCTCTTGCCACCATACGCCTTGGCAAGAAACTTCAGGTCCAGCTGATGGGCCACCGGCACCATGGCCACAACGGGCTCATCGTCCACCAGTGCCACCAGTGTCTTGAATACCCGCTCGGGCGGCAGGCCGAGCAGCTCCGCCGCTTCGAGACCATAGCTTTCGGCTTTAGGGTCGTGCTCATAACTCAGCAGCTGGTGGCGGACCTTTGCTTTTTTGGCTGCCTGTACTGCCGGCGTCATACCGGTTGCGTCCTCGGCTCCAGCGCCTTGGCGGCCCGCTCGCGGGCGTCGTCGGCGCCGGCCTTGTCACCCTGGCGCTCGCGGGCGGTGGCCACCATTTCCCAGAGCTCAGCACGGTATTGCGGGTAGTCTGGCGCCAGCCTCAGGGCCTTGAGGGCAAAACCCTCGGCACCTCGCGCGTCCCCTTCAAACAGGCGCAGGTCCGCCAGCGTCTTGTAGAGCCAGGACGAGTCCGGGGCGATATTCAATGCCCGCTCCAGATAGCGCTCTGCTGCGGCAGTTTCACCCTGATGGCGCGCGGCTTCCGCCTTGTGCAGCAACGACAGGGCCGGTGAACCGTCCAGTTCCACACTGGCCGTCATCGGCTCCGCAGGCATCTCCGGCCCGCGTACCGCGCAGCCGCTCAGCAAAACACCTATCACCAATACTCGAATCAACCCTTGCATGCTCTTCATCCTGTCATCCCGGCACTCGCCCCCTGGCCCCGCCTGCGAGTAGCGCGCATCGGGTATTAGTCAAACAATCCCTTGAACCACCCCTTGATGCCCTTGCCGGTTTGTTTCACCGCACCACAGCCATCTGCTTGCTGGGGAATTGAGGCCTCCAGCATGGGGTAACGCCGTGCCTCACCACAACCTTCTGCGCTAACGCGCTGGCCATCCGGGTTCATCCAGACCCATTCAATCCCGGCAGGTGGCGCTTGCGACAGGCTGCGCTGGGGCAGCTTGCCCATCAGCCGCGCCCAGATCGGCAAGGCTCCACTGGTACCGGTGATGCCAGCACTGGCATTATCATCTCGCCCGACCCATACCACTGCCAGATGGTTGGCAGAAAAACCGGCAAACCAGGCATCACGGAAATCATCACTGGTGCCGGTTTTCCCCGCTACCTTGAGATCTTCCGGCAGGTAAGCGCGGGCAGAACGGGCGGTGCCATTCTCCACTACCTGCTGCATGGCCCACTGGGTCAGGAAGGCTGGCCCCGCCGCCACCACTTCATCCGCACTGACCGGATAGCGAGCCAGCGGCTGGCCATCTTTGTCCAGCACATCCGTGATGGAACGCAAGCGTGTGCTAAAGCCTCCGGTGGCCAGGGGCTGGTACATCATGGCCACTTCAAACGGCGTCAACGCCAGGCTGCCCAGCAGAATACTCGGATAGCGTGGTACCTGACGGGTAACCCCAAGGGTCTCCATGGTACCGGCTACCCTGTCCAGCCCCACATCCAACCCAAGGCGGGCGGTGGCCTGGTTACGGGACTGCGCCAGCACATCCACCATGGGCATCGCCCCACGGGATTGTTTGTCAAAGTTCTGCGGGTCCCAGAGGTCACCATTGGGCATGGCCACCTGAATCGGGCCATCCTCCACCAGGGTCGCCAGTGACCATTTTTTCGGTTGCTGTACGGCGGACAGAATCACGGCAGGCTTGGCCAGCGAGCCCATGGGGCGCTCGGCATCCAGTGCCCGGTTGAAACCGGCCTCCCGGGAGTGGCGGTTGCTGACCAGCGCCAACACATCACCCTGGGCAGGCGCTACCACCACGACCGCACCGTTGAGCTTCTTGTCTTCCTTGGGATCACGGTTATCCAGGTGCTCCTTGAGCGCCCCTTCCGCAGCCAACTGTGCCAGCACGTCCAGAGTAGAATGGATATTCAGGCCCTCATCACTGAGCACTTCCGGCGGGTAATCCCGCGCCAGCTGTCGGCGCACCAGATCAATAAACGCCGGGAAGGCATACAGCGCAGAAGCGCCACGGGGCACCACTTCCAGAGGCCGCGTGCTGTATTTATCGTAATCCGACTGGGACAACGCGCCTTGCTCCAGCGCGACTCTCAGCACGGTATTACGACGCTCCATGGCACGCTCAGGCCGGCGACGCGGGTCGTACCAGCTGGGCCCCTTGAGCAGCGCCACCAGTGTGGCCAATTGATGGGGCTCCAACTCTTGTAGCGGGCGGCCGAACAGGAACTGGGCGCCCAGCCCCATACCGTGAATGGCGCGGGCGCCATCCTGGCCCAGGTAGACCTCGTTCAGATACGCTTCCAGGATCTGCTGCTTGCTGTAGTGCAGCTCCAGCAGCAAGGCCATGGGCATTTCCAGCAACTTGCGCGACAGGGTGCGCTCAGAACTGAGCCAGAAATTCTTTACCAACTGCTGGGTCAGGGTACTGCCGCCCTGCACCAGCCCTCCGGCCTTCAAGTTGGCCAGCATGGCACGGGCCAAGCCACGCAGCGACACTCCGTGGTGCTCATAAAAGCTCTGATCTTCGGTGGCAAGCAGCATGTCCACCAGCAGCGGCGGCACTTCTTCCAGCGGCACCAGCACCCGGTCTTCAGCATGCTGCGGATGGATACTGCCAATCTGCAGCGGCTCCAGCCTTGCCAGCCCGTCGCCCCCCGCCTGCAGTGACTGAATCTGGCCGCCGGACAGCGACAGGCGAATCCGTCGCGGCTTTTCACCACCATCGCTGTCGTGGAAACCCCGGGTATGAATCAGCAAGCTGTTGCCCTGGGCAGAGAAACTCCCCGGTGTGGACGCTCGCGAATCGTTGCGGTAACGCATCAGGTCCAGCAGCTTGAGCATGTCCTCCCGGGACAGCACGCGCCCTTCATAGAGCTCCACAGGGCGCGCATACACCCGTGCCGGCAGCTGCCACACATGGGCATCGAAACGCTGGCGTACCATGGCATCCAGATACGCCATGCCCGCCGCCCCGATAACCAGCAGGACCAGCGACACCTTGGCCACAAAGGCCCAGCTGAACCAACGACGATTCGCCACTTTTTTCTTGCGCGCAGGTGCTTTCTTGCGCGGTGATTGCCCCCGCGATCGTGCCGGGGTCTTTTTCGTGTTTTTAGCCATGGGGACGGAGTATAGAGAAAATTGTGGGCGTTTTATGAGTCTATTCAGAGTGCGGGATGCCCAATATGTTCCGCATCGATGCGGGACAGGTTTTGCAACTGGCTCGCGGCGGCCCATAATAGCCGCCCTTGCCCGCCCACAACGCGAATTGGAGCACCCATGACCAAGAAATATGACGTTTATGCCCTTGGCAATGCACTGGTAGATACCGAAATCGAGGTCAGCGACGCTTTTCTGGAGCGCATGAACGTGGGCAAGGGAGTCATGACCTTGGTGGACGAGGCCCGTCAAGCCGAACTACTGACCGCTCTGGCCGAAGAAGCAGAGCCGCGTAAACAGACCAGTGGCGGCTCTGCCTGTAACACCGTCGTTGCCACTCGCTATTTCGGTGGTACCAGCTACTACGCCTGCAAAGTGGCCAGCGATGCCACCGGCGATATTTTTGTCAACGACCTGACCGCCGCCGGTGTGGACACCAATATGAACGGCAACCGTGTCAGCGGCGTGTCCGGGAAGTGCCTGGTCATGCTCACCCCGGATGCGGAACGTACCATGAATACTTATCTGGGCATTTCCAGCGAAGTGTCCGTGCAGGATCTGGATGAAGCCGCCATTGCCGACAGTCACTATGTCTATCTGGAAGGCTATCTGGTCAGTGGCGACAGCTCCCGAGCCGCCACGGTCAAACTTCGCCAGCTGGCAGAAAAGCACGGCGTGAAAACCTCGCTGACCTTTTCCGATCCCGCCATGGTCCAGTTTTTCAAGGATGGCCTCATCGAAATGCTCGGTGACGGTGTCGACCTGCTGTTCTGCAACGAGGCAGAAGCCACAAGCTTCACTGACACCAACAGTGTGGACGAGGCTCTGCAAGCCCTGAAAGCGGTGTGCCGCTCTGCGGTGATCACTCTGGGCGCCAGGGGCGCTCTGGTGTGGGACGGTACCGACACCCATCAAATCGAACCGGTGGCCGTCGACGCTGTGGATAGCAACGGCGCAGGCGACCTCTTTGCCGGCGCCTTCCTGTATGCCATTACCCACGGCCACGACTTCGCCACCGCAGGAAAACTGGCATCGGTGTCCTCAGCAAAATTGGTCACCCGGTTCGGCCCGCGCCTGCCGGCCGAAGATCATCTCGACATTCGCAAAACGGTTCTGGGCGAATAACTCACTGACTACTACCGCCCTAAAGAAAGCAGCACGGAAAAGACCATGGAACACATTTGCAACCTGGACGATATCGAGCACGAAAGCGCCCGGGAGTTTCAGAAAGACGGCCAGCCCATTCTGGTGGCCAAGTTCGACGGACAGATTCACGCCTACATCAACTGGTGCCCGCACCTGGGCATCGAGCTGAATTTCATGCCGGACGAATTCATGGATAGCGACAAGCAGTTCATCATGTGCGCCAACCATGGCGCCCTGTTTGAAGTGCAGACAGGTCACTGCCTGTCAGGCCCCTGCCTGGGCGACAAGCTGGTGCCTGTGCCAGTCGAAGTGCGCGGCGAGCAGGTCTGGCTGGGCGAGGTTCCGGAGCCCGCGTAATTTGGCTGGACGCCGGAGTCCGAAAGCCCCACGCTGACAACGCCAACCCTGAGGCCAATCCATGTCCCACCCCTTTGACGATCTCACCCCGGACTTCATGCTCGATGCGGTGGATGGCGCGGGCTTCCTCAGCGACGGCCGACTGCTGCAGCTGAACAGCTTTGAAAACCGGGTCTATCAGGTGGGCCAGGAAGAAGGCCCGCCAGTGATTGTGAAGTTCTACCGCCCGCAGCGCTGGAGCGACGAGCAGATTCTGGAGGAGCACGCCTTCAGCCTGTTTCTGGTTGAGCGGGATCTGCCCGTAGTAGCACCAGAAGTACGCGATGGCATCAGCCTGTTTCATTGCGACGGGTTTTCCTTTGCCGTATTTCGCCGTGCCGGCGGCCATGCTCCGGAACTGGCCAACGACAGCCACCTGGAACAGCTGGGCCGAACCCTGGCTCGCTGGCATGCCTGTGGCAGCGACCGCCCCTACCAGCAGCGCCCAACCCTCGATGCCGTCGACGACATTCGTACCGCCAGCACCTTTCTGATCAACGATGTGGTCGACCTCAACTACCGGGGCCAGTATCGCGATCTGATCGGGCAGCTACTGGAAGCCATCGAACAACGCCTGGCGGACCTGAACTTTCCCCTGCTGAACGTTCACGGTGACTGCCACACCGGCAACATCCTGTGGCGAGATGACAGCCCCCACTTCGTGGACCTGGACGACAGCCTGCGCGCGCCAGCCATGCAGGACCTGTGGATGCTGCTATCAGGAGAAGATGACGAACAACAGCATCAACTGCGCGTGCTCGCCAAAGGCTACGACACTTTTCTGCCTTTTCCCTGGGAACAGAAAGCCCTGATCGAGCCCCTGCGCATCCGCCGCATGGTCTGCTACGACGCCTGGCTGGCCCGCCGCTGGGACGACCCGGCCTTCCCTCCGGCCTTCCCCTGGTTTGAATCCATGAATTACTGGAGCGGCCAACTCAACCTGCTTCAACAGCAGCTGCGGGACATGCAATCGCGATAGCACACCCTGAAGTTGTTAACAGAGCCCCTGGCGATCCCTTCAAAACATTACCATTGGTTACTTTTTAACCTCACTCACAGGTCTATATTAATTCTTATGCCGGAGAAGGATTCTCTGGCGCTACTTTCGCCCGCACGATGGACTCAGGGGGATATGCCAATGAACGCAGGGATGCCGTTACTCATTGCCACAGGAACCGTTCTGGTGGCTGCCGCACTCACCGGCTGTGGTGGCGGAGGGGGAAGCAGTGGTGGAGGGGGCGGCACCAGCAGTTCAACCCCGCCACCGCCAAGCTTCAACTTCAAGGCGGCGACCGTGGTCATTGGCCAGGCCGACTTCACCAGCGGCAGCCCCAATCAGGGAGGGGGCGTTGACGCCAATACCATCAACGACCCCTACGGCAGTCCCGCGTATCACAACGGCATCCTCTATCTGCCCGACACCGGCAATAACCGTATTCTTGGATTCAATTCGCTCCCCACGACCAACAATGTCACTGCGGATTTCGCCCTGGGCCAGGGCGGTCTGAGTAGCAACACCGCTGGCATCAGCGCCAGTGCACTGGATGCACCCCAATCTCCAGCTATCGACAACGGCCTGCTTTTCATCAGCGATTTTTTCAATAATCGCGCACTGGGCTATAACCCTGTGCCTTCCAGCGGACCCGCTTCGGCTGACTTTGCACTGGGTCAGGCCGATGTCACTAGTAATGCAGCGGCCTGTTCGCAGAGCGGTATCACCGAGCCGGAAACGCTATCAGCGGCGGGCGGCAAGCTGGTCGTTGCCGACACGGGCAACAGTCGCGTGTTGATCTGGAATGACACCTCCACCCTGACCGATGGCAGCCAGGCCAGTCTGGTGCTGGGGCAGAACGGTTTTACCACCTGCGAAGCCAATGATGACAATCAGGATGGCAACCCGGATGCCACCCCCACCAACAGGACAATGGCATTCCCCACCGGGGTGTGGACCGATGGCAGTAGATTGGTGGTGCTGGATTCCGACAATAATCGGGCACTGATCTGGAACACGTTCCCGAGCAGCAATTTTGCCCCTGCCGATCTGGTGCTAGGCCAGGCGGACTTCGCCGGCAACACGGCCAACGACGATAATCAGGACGGCAGCCCTGACGCCGGCGCCAGCGGCCGCACGCTGAATTACCCCTATGATGGCGTCGACTCCGATGGCACCCGCCTGGTCATTGCCGATTCCGACAACCACCGAGTGCTGATCTGGAACCAGTTCCCAACGTCTGATTTCGAGCCTGCGGACGAAGTCATTGGCCAGGCTGATTTCGTCAACAATCGGCCTAATGACAGTGATCAAGATGGCCTGGTGGATGCCCAGCCTTCAGCACAAACGCTGTACGAACCTACCGGCGTAAAGATTATTGATGCACAAACACTGATCGTGGGTGACCGTCAGAACAACCGCTTCCTGATTTTCCGCAAGTAGCGTTACCGCAACGGTCAAAGCAGAATCGGAACAGCCTGAGTCAGGGTAAATTCCTGCCCTGACATGGCCGTTTTCCAGGCCAGCACTTCCACTCCTTCCTGAGCGGCTTCTCGCAATAGTTCGCCATAACGCACATCAATTTCGTCCGCGGGCCGGGCAGCCATCGCCCCGCTGTGCTGAACGCAGAATACCAGCACGGCGCGCTTGCCGGACGCCACCACCTCCATCAGGGTCTTGAGGTGTTTCTGGCCACGCTCAGTGACCGAATCCGGGAAGGCAATCACCCCATCGTCGGCCTCCTCCGGGCCGGGCCCCAGGGTCACGTTTTTCACCTCGATAAAGGTATGCGGGTCGGCTCGGTCGCCCAGCGCCAGATCAAAACGGCTGTCGCCATATTTCACCTCACGCTCGACACCATCCTCAGGCGCCAACGAAGGAATGCGCGCCGCGCGAACCGCCTCTTCGACCAGTGCATTGGTGCGGCTGGTGTTCACTCCCGCCCAGTGCCCGTGGGCCACCTGCAGCGCCTCAAGGGTATGACGATACTTGCGTTTGGGATTGCCGCTGTCGGAAATCAACGCCTGTTGGGGTACGCCCAGCACGCAGTTCTTCATGGAACCTGTATTCGGGCAGTGCACGGTAATCTCCGAGCCGTCAGCCCGAACCACATCCGCCATGAAGCGTTTGTAGCGACGCAGGAGGGTCACCGTTTCCAGTGGCGGATCAAACTTCACAGCGACTCCAGATAATGCTCGATACGATGCAGAGCCTCGCTCAGTCGAGACTCCGAACAGGTATAGGCAAGGCGCACGTAACGACGGTGGTCATGCCCTTGGCCAAAATCCAGCCCCGGCGTCATGGCGACCCCGGCCTTCTCCAACAAATCCGCACAAAAAGCAAAACTGTCATCGGTCCAGGCGCTCACGTCGGCATACAGATAAAAGGCACCATCTCCACGGGATACCACTGGCACCTTGAGATGGGCCAGACCATTGAGCAGGCACTGACGACGACGAGCCAGCAGCTGGTGGCGCTGCTCCAGAATACTGAGCGAGGCTTCTTCCAGTGCTGCCATGGCGCCGTATTGTGCCGGTGTCGATGGCGCCAGATACAGGTTCTGTGCCAGCCGCTCAATGGCCGGCACCAGCGCCGGTGGCGCCACCAGCCAGCCAAGGCGCCAGCCAGTCATGCAGAAGTACTTGCTGAAACTGTTAATGACAACCACATCATCGGTCACCGCCAGCACCGAACTGGCGGGCTGGCCGTAGCACAACCCCTGATAGATCTCGTCTACCAGCAAAGTACCTCCCTTGCCTTTGACTGCGACAGCCATCCTGGCCAGGATTTCAGTGGGGAGCATATTGCCGGTGGGATTGTCCGGGCTGGCGACCATGGCGACCCGGGTATTGGGCTGCCATGCCTCCATTAATTTCTCTTCAGACAGGCTGAATTGATTGTCCGCAGAAAGCACCAGCGGTTGCACCTCGCCCCCCACCAGGCGCACAAACTGGCGATTGCAGGGGTAGCCCGGGTCTGGCATCAGCACACCATCGCCAGGATTGATCAGTGCCGCCAGCGCCAATTGCAGGGCGCCGGACGCCCCCGGCGTCACCACCACCTGCCCCGGAGATACTGCCGCACCGAAGCGGTCCCGGTAGTCCGCTGCAATGGCTTCACGCAAAGCGGGTAGACCCGCAGCAGGCGTGTAGCCAGTCTGACCATGGGCCATGGCATCACGGATGGCATCCATTACCGGTTCCGGGGTTGCGAAATCCGGCTCCCCCACTTCCAGATGAATAACGTCGCGGCCCTGGGCGGCAAGTTGCTGGGCACGCTCCAGCAGAGCCATCACATGAAAAGGCGGCACTTCACTGGCGTATCGGGACAATTGGCTCATAGCAAGTTTCCTCTTCCATGCACTGCCGGCATGGCTATAATCGGCCAGATTTTCATCAATCAGGCTCCCTCCCTGCGGCAGACCCTGTAATTGGTGACAAGACTTGCCTATAAGGGGTAAGGTCGAAGATTACATTATGCCCTCGCGGGAAGTTCGGGCACAGGACAGAGAGTCAAGACGATGCTAAGGGAGTTACTGAAAATGGCCACCGGCAAGAAAAAAGCGCCGAAGAAAGCGGCGGCTAAAAAACAAACCACCGGAACTGCAGCCAGCAAGAAAGCCTCTGCATCCTCAGCCAAGAAAGCGCCTGCCAAGAAAGCAGCTGTAGCCAAGCCTGCGGCAAAGAAGGCAGCGGCCAAGAAAGCTCCCGCGAAAAAAGCAGCGGTCAAGAAAGCGGCAGCCAAACCTGCAGCGAAAAAGACTGTAGCGAAGAAGGCTCCCGCCAAGAAGGCAGCGGCCAAGGTCGCTGCAAAGAAGGCGCCTGCAAAGAAAGTCGCAGCCAAGAAGGCAGCAGTGAAAAAGCCTGCAGCAAAGGCGGCAACAAAACCCACTGCCAAGAAAACCGCCACGGCAAAGGCGCCGGCGAAGAAAGCGACAGTGAAGAAACCTGCTGCCAAGCCAGCAGCGAAGCCCGCAGCCACCAAGGCGGCTGCCAAGCCCGCCAGCAAGCCCAAGACAACCAAAGCAGCGGCAGCCAAACCGGCCGCCACTGCCAAGCCAGCGGCGAAAAAAGCCGCGGCCAAGAAAGCAGCACCCGCTGCACCAAGAACAAAGCTGCCTACCTCCGGGAAGGCACGGTCCGCAGGCGCCTCTGCGGCCACCAGCACATCGTACTCCGGTGCCGCAAGGACAGCGTCTGCCGGCAATGGACTGTCGCCGAGCCGATCCACCTCTTCTGCTCAGGTAAAAAAGAACGTGAAAAAGTCATCCAAATCCGCTTCCTCCATGGCTCAGCTGCACGGCTTCGCGCCCTACCAGCCCAAGCCAAATGAGGAATACATGAACGAGAGCCAGCGTGAGCACTTCCGCAAGATTCTTCTGGCTTGGCGCCAGGAGCTAATGGAAGAAGCTGATCGCACCATGCACCACCTTCAGGATGAGCAGGTCAACCTGCCTGATCCGGCCGACCGCGCCACCCAGGAAGAAGAGTTTGCCCTGGAACTGCGTACCCGTGACCGTGAGCGCAAACTGCTCAAGAAGATCGAAAAAACCCTGGATCTGGTCGACAAGGACGACTACGGCTACTGCGAAGCCTGCGGTATCGAAATCGGCATCCGCCGTCTGGAAGCCCGCCCCACCGCAGAGATGTGCATTGACTGCAAGGAACTGGCGGAAATCAAGGAAAAGCAGCTGGCAGGCTAAAGACAGTGAAGAGTTAATAGTGAACAGCTCGCGGTAGCGGGCTTTTGCTCTTTGCTATACAGGAGGCCGCGCCCACACTCTGTGCGCGGCCTCCTGCGTTTTACTCCACTGCATTCTTCAGGCCCGCCGCTGTTCACTGTTAACTATTCACTGTTCACTGTTTTATGACCTATCGCGGACGTTTCGCCCCCACCCCCTCCGGCCCACTGCATTTCGGCTCGCTGGTGGCTGCGCTGGCCAGTTGGCTGGAAGCGCGGTCTCGGGGCGGGGAGTGGCTGGTGCGCGTGGACGACCTGGATCCGCCGCGGGAAGTGCCCGGTGCCGCCGACACCATTCTGACGCAGCTGGAACAATTCGGCCTGGAGTGGGATGGCTCGGTGCGTTATCAAAGCCAGCGCCACGCTGCCTACCAGGCCGCCGTCGATCATCTGCTCGCGCAGGGCAACGCCTTCCATTGCACGCTCACCCGCAAGCAGCTGACGGCGCTTGATCACAACCATCCTGGCATCACCGCTGCTACCCCGCCCTGCCAAGATGCCGCTATCCGTCTGGCGGTGCCGGATCGTGAACTGTGCTATGACGATGGCATCCAGGGCCAAGTCTGCAACAACCTCCACGAGGATGGCGGTGCCTTTGTGATCCGCCGTCGCGATGGTCTGTATGGCTATCAACTGGCCTGCGCCCTGGATGACGCTGACGACGGCATTACTCATGTGCTGCGTGGCGCCGACCTCATCGATTCCACCCTGCGCCAGCGCTGGCTGCTGGAATGCCTCGGCCGTCCCGCCCCGCATTACGCTCACCTGCCGGTCATCATCGATGGCCGCGACACCAAACTGTCCAAGTCCGGCGGTAGTGAAGCGCTTGACCCAGCTCATGCCAGTCAGCTACTCACTGCAGCCCTGCACTGCATCGGCCTGCAACCGCCAACAGATCTTCTGACCGCACCTCCAGCCACACTGCTGGAATGGGGCAAACTGCATTACCCTGAACACCACTGGCCTCCCGGCCGCCAGCAACCCTTGCCAAGCGAGTTGAAAGTTCAACGTTGAAACGCGAGATGGGGTTGAGGTTGCTTCCCCGCCGTGCCCGCGCCCAAACCCTGAGTCGCGGGCACAACCTTCGCACCCGCAGCAACCTGCACCGCGTTTCAACTTTCAACTCACCCACCCCGAGCCAGGCCCCGGTTTTGATTTTCGCTGCCAACTATCAACTGGCCACTGTCAACTGCCCCCCCCGCTTTTACACACCTCCCCCACCTGACGTATGCTCTTCGCCTTGAAGGGGCAAAACCACCATGTATACCGATCGCCTGCTGATCATTTTTATCCTGGGAACCTATCTGCTTTCCCCCGCCATCATCGACTGGTGGAGTGAAGGCGGTCGAGCCTGGTATCGGCCTTATCTCATTTGGCTGGGCCTGATTGCCCTGAGTTACTGGATCGCCAAGAGCAAAGACGTTGATGGTCTATAGTGTCAGTGAACTGATCGCCATCGCGGGCGGTTACCTGCTGTTTCTGTTTCTGGTCGCCTGGATCACGGAGCGGGGCTGGCTTCCCTCACGGCTGGTGCGCCACCCGGCGGTGTATGTGTTTTCTCTTGGGGTCTATGCCAGCGCCTGGGCGGTGTATGGTGCCGTCGGCTATGCCTACCAGTTTGGCTACAACTTCCTGTCGTATTTTCTCGGGATTTCCGGGGTCTTCCTGCTCGCCCCCATTCTGCTGGCTCCGATTCTCCGTCTCACGACCACCTATCAACTGAGCTCGCTGGCCGACTTGTTTGCCTTCCGCTATCGCAGCCGCATGGCGGGGGCCCTGACGACCATCATCATGCTGATCGGGGTGCTGCCGTTACTGGCACTGCAGCTCAAGGCGGTGGGCGAATCCATTCAGATTCTCACCGGCACGGATGATCCGCGCTCTCTGGCCGGCGGCTTTTGCCTGATGATGGTGATCTTCGCCATCCTGTTCGGCGCTCGCCACGCCACGGCCCGGGAAAAGCACGAAGGCCTCGTGGTGGCCATTGCCACCGAGTCTTTGATTAAACTTCTGGCCTTTGGGGCTGTGGCCTTGCTGGGACTGTATGGCGTTTTCGATGGCCCGGGGGACCTGGGGCGCTGGCTGGATGAGCATCCAGAGATGCTGGCCCGTCTTTATTACCCGCTGCAGGACGGCACCTGGCACTCGATGATCATGGCCTTCTTTGTGTCGGCTGTAGTGCTGCCACACATGTTCTACATGGCCTTTACCGAGAACCTCAACCCGCGCGCACTGATTACGGCCAGCTGGGCACTGCCTCTGATGTTCCTGGTGATGGCCCTGTGCGTGCCGGTGATTCTGTGGGCAGCCGCCGCCAGTAACGCCCCCACCCCACCAGACTACTACGCCCTGGGTATTGGCATGGTTACCGGCGGCTACGGTGCCGTACTGGGCTACATAGCCGGCCTGGCCGGTGCCAGCGGCATGCTGATTGTCGCCACCCTGGCCCTGTCCGGCATGTGCCTCAACCACTTGATCCTGCCTGCCAGCCCCCTGCGCCAGGGACAAAACCTGTACCGCAACCTGCTGTGGACCCGGCGTACTCTGATTGCCGCCATCCTGGCACTGGCTTATCTGTTCTATCGCTTCACCGGCGCCAATCACACGCTGGTGGAGCTGGGCGTGCTGTCGTTTGTCGCTACCCTGCAGTTTGTTCCCGGCCTGATCGGCGCGCTGTTCTGGCCCACCGGCAATCGCAATGGTTTGTTTGCCGGCCTGATTGTCGGTTTCCTGCTGTGGCTGTTGCTACTCGTGCTGCCCATTACCTATCCCAGCCTGCAAATCCCTCAGCTGATGGAACTGGCCGGCATGCGTTACCAGAGCGGCGCCAGCCAGTGGCACCATGTGGCTATTGCCTCGGTGTCTGCCAACGGCCTGCTGTTTGCCATTGTTTCCATCGTCACCCCCATGTCGCGGGCAGAGAAAAATGCCGCCGAGGCCTGCGCTGTGGACAGCCTGCGCCGCCCCTATCGCTGGGAACTGGAAGCCAAGAGCGTGGATGATTTCATTGACGCCTTGAGCATGCCCTTGGGCCCGATCACTGCCACCCGCGAAGTGGAGATGGCATTGAGGGACCTGCGACTGCCTCGCACCGAGGCTCGCCCTTATGCTCTACGCCGGTTGCGCGACCAGCTGGAAACCAACCTGTCCGGCCTGCTCGGCCCCTCCGTATCTCATCAATTGATGGATGATCATCTGCCCTACCTGCCGAAGGAAGAACAGAGTACCAGCGAGGACATCCAGTTCATCGAGTCCCGCCTCGAGCAATATCGCGACCGGCTTTCAGGGTTGGCTGCAGAACTGGATGGGCTACGTCGTTTTCATCGCCAAACTCTGCTGGAGCTTCCCATGGGGGTGATTTCACTCGGCGCGGACGATGAAATCATCGGCTGGAACCAGGCCATGGAAGCGCTGACCTGCATTCCCGCCGCCGACACCATCGGCTCCCGTCTGGCCGATCTGGAGAATCCCTGGGGCGAATTCCTGACCCGGTTCAGCCGCGACCCCAGCCCACACCAACCCCAGCAGTCGCTGGAAATGGACGGCCAGACTCGCTGGCTGAGTTTGCACAAATCCTCGGTCATGGGTGTGGGCACGGCCGAGCAGGCCGGAGGTCAGGTGCTGGTCATCGAGGACATTACCGAACTGCGCCATATGGAAGCCCACCTGGCCCACAATGAACGCCTGGCCTCCATTGGCCGATTGGCTGCAGGGGTTGCCCACGAAATCGGTAATCCGGTTACCGCCATCGCCTGTCTGGCACAAAATCTGGACAGTGAGAGCGATGCCCGCGAACAGATGGAATCCAGCCAGCAGATTCTTGAGCAGACTCGACGTATCACCCGCATCGTGGAATCTCTGGTGACCTTCAGCCACTCTGGCAGCGTTCGCCAGAGTGAGCATGTTCCGGTGAGCATTCGCGATACGGTAGATGAAGCCATCTCGCTGTTGCTGCTTGATCCGGATCACCGTCAGCAACAATTTGAAAATCACTGCCCGTCCGACAGCTGGGTTAAAGGCGATCCTCAACGATTGCTACAGGTCTTCATCAACCTGCTTGGCAATGCTGCCGACGCCTGCCAGCCCAATCAGCCCATCGTTATTAGCTGTGCAACCCAGGCCCCCTGGCTGGAAATAGCAGTGGAAGATCAGGGCCATGGCATCGCGGCGGAAGTGCGTGACGCCTTGTTTGAACCGTTCGTAACCAGCAAAAGCCCGGGCCGCGGCACCGGCCTTGGCCTGGCGCTGGTGTACAGTATTATCGAGGAGCACTTTGGCAGCATCAGCGTGGAAAGCCCGATTACCGAGCAAGGCGGCACGCGCTTTATTATTCGACTGCCAAACCACAGCACCCCATCTTGAGGTAGTATTTTCCTGGTAGCGTTGCCATACAAACTATGCAGCCCGGAAGCTTTTGTCGGTCAGTACAGGAACCCGTAATACATGAGCCACATCCTGATTGTTGAAGACGAACCCGTGATTCGCGGCGCACTGCGAAAACTGCTGGAACGTCACGACCACTCGGTGGCAGAAGCCGAATCCGTAGAGCAGGCTCGCGAAAACAACCTCAATCAGTTTGACCTCATCATCAGCGACCTGCGCCTGCCGGGAGAACCCGGCACCAACATGATCGAGGCCGCCGGCAGCACCCCTGTGCTGATCATGACCAGTTATGCCAGTCTTCGTTCTGCCGTGGATGCCATGCGCCAGGGCGCCGTGGATTACATCCCCAAGCCCTTCGATCATGATGAAATGCTGCTGGCCGTGGACCGGGTGCTCAAGGAAGGCCGCCTCAACCGTGGCAACCGCGCCTTGCGCCGCGACCTTGAACGCAGCTATCCGGTTCGCAACATGGTCGGCGACAGTGGCGTCATGCAGGAGCTCTTGCACCGCATCAGCCGGGTGGGCCCCACCAATACCCCGGTCCTGA
Organism: Alcanivorax sediminis; assembly: GCF_009601165.1. NCBI lineage: Bacteria > Pseudomonadati > Pseudomonadota > Gammaproteobacteria > Oceanospirillales > Alcanivoracaceae > Alcanivorax > Alcanivorax sediminis. The sequence continues at coordinate 28,073 of NZ_WIRE01000001.1, forward strand.
TCATGGGGGAAGCAGGCACCGGCAAGGAGCTCACCGCCCGAGCCCTGCATGAGAATAGTGAACGTGCCTCCGGGCCCATGGTGTCGGTGCAATGCGCCGCATTACCCCGCGATCTGCAAATTACCGAGCTGTTCGGCGATGACGCCAACTCGGGTCGTATCGAAGAAGCTGACGGCGGCACCCTGTTTCTGGATGAAATCGGAGAACTGGCCAGCGAAGTACAGAGCCGCCTCCTCACCCTGTTGACGCATCACGAGATACACCGTCAAGGCTCTCTGGCCCCCCGCAAGGTCGATGTCAGGGTGCTGGCCAGCAGCCAGCTTGATCTGCCAGGAAGAGTGGCCGAAGGCACCTTCCGCCAGGACCTTTATTACCGCCTCAACGTGATGGAACTGACCCTGCCCCCCTTGCGGGAGCGCGGGGATGATCTGGATTTGCTGGCTGACGCCCTGCTGGCACGCGGCTGTGAAAAACTGAACCGCCCCGGGCTGCATTTCACGGAATCGGCACGCCAGGCCATGCATAACTACAGCTGGCCGGGCAATGTGCGGGAACTGGAGAATGTTATTGAGCGGGCCATCATCCTCACTGAGGAAGAGGGCATTGGCCCCGCACAGCTGGGCCTGAATCCTAATCGGACCCCGCAGCGGGTCAGCCGTGCCAGCCTGGATCCGAGTGAGGACCTCTCTCTGGAGGATTACTTCACCCGTTTTGTCATGGAAAACCAGGACAGCATGACCGAGACAGAGCTGGCGCAGAAATTGGGCATTAGCAGAAAAAGCTTGTGGGAGCGGCGCCAGCGACTGGGCATTCCACGCAAAAAAGGCGGCAGCAGGCGTTAAATCAGGAGCATCGCTGTATTTTAGCTTTGCCATTGACCCTTTAATCTGGCTCGCCCGTCACTTTGGTCAATCAAAAAATTGCAGCGACCAAAGGTCTCATTTCTCCGATTTTCGTTAATTTACCCAGAATCCGGTTCAAGTGTTACCTCGCTACCCAGAAAAGTAACACTGTTGTTACCCTCACCAGGGTAGATTCAAGGGGCATTTCACAAAAGCATTGCAACATGCTGTTTTTAAAGAGATTTTGGCATTGTTGCATTGAGTCGGGTCGGCAGGCACTATGAATCCCACGCCAGCAAACAACAAAAACAAACGGCGTAACGGCTCAAAAATAACAACAAGAAAGAATAAGAAGAATTTCACGAGCCAATGCAGTGCTGCTCGCAGCACTAGGCAGATAACAACACAAAAAATAATAACAACAGAATCAGCGCAAAATATGGGAGTCACAACTTCGGTTGTGGCTCCTTTTTACTTTTGGGCTCCTCAAAACCCAATTGCAGAGTATACGTGACGAATCCGTCACCCGGCGAGAAAAAAGTGCTAACATCGCCGCTTTACTGCTTCCTTCTCTGAGTCCGGACATTCACGCATGCCCCGCAAGCTTATAAAAAGCATCATCACCTGGCTCAACCAGCTTCTGGAACATGTGACAGGGTGGTTTGGAAAGGGTTCCGATAAAACGGAAACAAATTCCCCCCAGGTTATCCCCCGCGATCAACACCCCATCTCCCGCCAGCAAATCTCCCGCGCAGCCCTCAACGTGCTTTATGGTTTGCACAAGGCTGGCTTTGAGGCATTTCTGGTGGGCGGCTGTCTGCGTGACATCCTCAGCGGTCGCGAGCCCAAGGATTTTGACGTTTCCACTGACGCCACACCGGAACAGGTACACCGTATATTCAAGCGCAGCCGCATCATCGGCCGCCGCTTCCAGATCGTCCATGTTCGCTTTGGCCGGGAAGTGATCGAAGTATCCACCTTCCGGGCCATGAACAAGGATGAAAACCCGGACAAGCAACAGCATCATGCCCACGAAGAAACCGGCCTGGTACTGCGCGACAATACCTGGGGCAGTATTGAAGAAGATGCCCAACGTCGCGACTTCACCTGCAACGCACTCTATTACAACATCGCTGATTTCACCCTGCATGATTTCACCGGCAGCCTGCAGGACATCGAGAATAAACGCATTCACCTGATCGGCGATCCGCAGACCCGCTACCGAGAAGACCCGGTACGCATGCTGCGCGCCGCCCGCTTTGCCGCCAAGCTGGGCTTTCACATCGACAAGGCCACGTCCGACCCGATCCCGGAACTGGCCGAGCTATTGTTGCAGGTGCCTTCTGCCCGCCTGTTCGATGAAGTATTAAAGCTGTTCCTCAGCGGCCATGCCCGAGCATCCTATGAACAGCTGCAAAACCTGCATCTGTTCCGCTTCCTTTTCCCTGGTACACAGGCGGCGCTGGATGGCGAACAAGGCCCGGTCTGGGAAGACATGCTGCTGGCTGCCATGGATAACACCGACCGCCGCCTGGCCGTGGACAAGCCGGTTACCCCCGCCTTTATCTACGCAGTGCTGCTGTGGCCGGAAATTCAGCAGCGCATGGGTGGCTACCTGTCCAGCGGCCTGCCTCCGGCCCAGGCCCTGCACAAGGCTGCTACCCGGGCTCTCAATGACCAGATCAAGCACACGGCCATCCCGCGTCGCTTCTCAACCGTGATGCGGGAAATGTGGGAGCTGCAGCTGCGCATGGACAAACGAGCAGGCCGACGCGCCGACGCGCTCATGGAGCACCCGCGCTTCCGCGCGGCCTATGATTTCCTGCTGTTGCGAGAGCAAGCTGGCGAAATCAAACCTGGGCTGGGTGATTGGTGGACCCGCTATCAGGAAGAAGATGAGCCCGGTCGCCGTCAGATGGTCAGCGATCTGGGCAATCAGGGGCCCGCCAAAAAGCGCCGCCGTCGCCGCCCACGCAAGCCCAAGGCAGACAGCTGAAAGCCGGCCCCCGCCGCCGTTCAGCCTCCCCTCCCCATCACGCAGGTAGAGACCCGTCATGCAGGCCTTTATCGGACTCGGCAGCAATCTGGACCAGCCGGCACAACGCCTGATCAGCGCCCTTTGTGCGCTGCAGCGAATGCCAGGGCTGCAACTACTGCATCACTCTCGCTTGTACCGCAGCGCACCCATCGGCCCCCAGGATCAGCCGGACTACGTCAATGCCGTCGCCCTGGTGCGCTTTGCCGGAGCGGCCCATGATCTGCTGCACACCCTGCAGGCACTGGAGCTTGCCGGGGGCCGGCAGCGCCTGCGCCACTGGGGCGAGCGTACACTGGATCTGGATATCCTGTTGATCGACGATCAGTGCATCAACACCCCGGATCTGCAGGTTCCTCACCCACAGATGGTGAACCGCGCCTTCGTCCTTCAACCACTGCTGGAGATTTCTCCACACGCCCTCTTGCCCGATGGCACCCCACTCGGTAGCTTTCTGGAGCAGGTCAGGGAACAGCGTCTCTCGCCACTGGAAGAACTGGATTGCGATGCACTCATTGAATGAGAAAAGTCTCACCGAAAAGATCGAGCAGCGCCGACAGGCTGGCAACCTGCCACGTTTTATTGCCGTAGAGGGCCCCATTGGCGCCGGCAAGACCAGTCTGGCGCGACGTCTGGCCATGACCTTCGGCTACGACCTGCTACTTGAGCAGGCCGATGAAAACCCGTTTCTCACCCGCTTTTATCAGGACCCGGCCCGCTACGCCCTGCAAACCGAACTGTTTTTTCTGTTCCAGCGCGCCGACCAGCTACGCCAGATTCAACAACAGGATCTGTTCGCCGGCCCACGCGTTGCCGATTTTCTGATCGACAAGAACCGTCTGTTCGCCCAGGTGACCCTGGATGAAGATGAATTCGAGCTGTATCGGAACGTGGATAACCACCTGACACTGGACGCTCCCCAGCCAGACCTGGTGATCTACCTGCAGGCGCCGCCCCCCGTCCTGCGCCAGCGTATCAGTCTCCGTGGCAATGATTTTGAGCAGCGCATCGAAGGGGACTATCTGGATAAACTCAGCAATGCCTACACCGAGTTCTTCCACTTTTACGATCGCGGCCCGCTTCTGATCGTTAATGCCGCCGAGATTGACCTGGTCAACCATGATCGTGATTACCAGCAACTGATCAGCGAGCTGCTGGACATCCGCTCCGGGCGACACTATTTTAACCCCCGGCCGCTGGTCGACTGAAAACGAGCTTCGAGCGGCAAGCTTCAAGCTGCAAGCTACAACGCGATTGCGCGCCGTCGGACATTAGAGACCGGACGCCGCGCTCCAGCTGGTGCGCGGACACAGAGGCCGCAAAAACCGACTGCCTCAACCGCGTTGTAGCTTGCAGCTTGAAGCTTGTAGCTCGCCCCTGAATTTCCCTGGGAGGTATCCCATGTCCGTGACCATTCGCACCCTGCAGAAACGCAAGCAGGACGGTGAAAAATTCTCCGTGCTGACCGCCTATGACGCCTGTTTTGCCCAGCTGATTTCTGACGCTGGCATCGATGCCATTCTGGTAGGTGACTCCCTCGGCAATGTCATCCAGGGCCAGTCCAGCACCGTGCCGGTAACACTTGAACAAATGGCGTATCACACCGAGTGCGTGGCCCGTGGCAACAAGGGCAGCCTGATCATTGCCGACGTCCCCTTTATGGGCGCCGCCACCGTGGAGCGAGCACTGGAGAGCGCCACCAGCCTGATGCAGGCAGGTGCCAACATGGTGAAACTGGAAGGCAGCGCCTGGCTGGCAGAAAGCATCGAACTCCTGAACCGCAATGGCATCCCGGTGTGTGCCCACATGGGCCTGACACCTCAGGCAGTCAATGCCCTGGGCGGTTATCGGGTTCAGGGTAAAGACGACGACAGCGCCGCAGAGATGCTGGAAGCCGCCCGCATCCTGGAGCGCGCCGGCGCTGCTGCATTGTTGCTGGAATGCGTGCCCCGCGCACTGAGTACCCGCATCACCCAGTCCGTGAGTATTCCGGTGATCGGTATTGGCGCCGCCCCGGAGTGCGACGGCCAGGTACTGGTAATGCACGACATGCTCGGCATTAGCCCGGGCAAGCCCGCCCGCTTCGTGAAAAACTTCATGGTCGACGCTCCTGACATCCAGAGCGCATTCAAGGCATATCATGAAGCGGTTCTGAACGTCAGCTTCCCGGCGGACGAACACTGTTTTTAGAAGACCGTAACGAGTTGCGAGAAGCGAGTTTCGAAAACCTGAAACAGCGTAGTCTTCCCGCTTTTCGCAACTCGAAACTCGTTACTCGCTTCTAACACTCCCAGCCATGCTCCTGAGGGTTCATTAATGCAAACTGCCCATACCGTTTCCCAGGTCCGCGAAGTCGTTCGAGGCTGGCACCGTGAAGGTTTGAGCGTGGGCTTTGTCCCGACCATGGGCAACCTGCACAGTGGCCACATCAGCCTGGTACGCGAAGCTCTGGCCCGCTGCGACAAGGTGGTCGTGTCCATTTTCGTGAACCCCACCCAGTTTGGCCCCAATGAGGACTTCGACCGTTACCCTCGTACGCTGGACGCCGATGCCGCCCAGCTGGTTGATGCCGGTGCCGACCTCCTGTTCGCCCCTGCCGTCGAGGACATGTATCCGCTCGGACAGAATCAAACCTGGGTAGACGTCGATCAGCTTGGTGACTACCTGTGTGGCGCCAGCCGCGAAGGGCACTTCCGTGGCGTCACCACGGTGGTCTCGAAACTTTTTAATATCGTTCAGCCTGATGTGGCCGTATTTGGCGAGAAGGATTTCCAGCAGCTGGCCATCCTGCGACGCATGAGCGAAGAGTTGTTGTTTCCGGTCAAGATCGTCGGCGCTCCCACCAGCCGTGAAGACGATGGGCTTGCTCGAAGCTCGAGGAATGGATTTCTTAGCGATAGTGAGCGCAAACTAGCGCCCGCTATCTATGCCAACCTTAAGGCCCTGCGCGCCGAGATCGAGCAAGGCGAAAGGGACTATCGGGCCCTTGAACAGCGTTATGCCGACCAGCTGAATGAGGCGGGCTTTCAGGTGGATTACCTGACCATTGCCGAGGCCCGCAGCCTGGCACCAGCGGCCAAAAGCGACACCCAATTGGTGATTGCCGTAGCCGCCAAACTGGGCCAAACACGATTGATAGACAATGTCTCACTGGCCGTTGTAGACAACCCTTGATTCGTGCATACTTCGGGCCCCTTGAAGCGCCTGCTTGGTTCTAACGTCCTGTAATTGCAGGCTTCGGGTAGTGTGAGAGGTAACCAAGATGCAGTGCACCATGCTGAAAGCAAAACTCCATCAGGCTCGTGTCACCCATGCGGAACTCGAGTACGAAGGCTCCTGCGCCATCGATGGTGATCTGATGGACATGGCTGGTATCCTGGAGTACGAACAAATCCAGATTTACAACATCGACAACGGTGAGCGTTTTGAAACTTACGCTATCCGTGGCGAAGCCGGGTCCAAGATCATTTCTGTCAACGGTGCAGCTGCACACAAGGCTCAACCTGGTCACCGTGTGATCATCTGCGCCTATGCCAGCTACTCCAGCGCCGAGCTGATCAACTTCAAGCCCAGCCTTATCTATTTGGGCGAAGGCAATGCTGTCAAAGGCACCAGCAACGCGATTCCGGTTCAGGTCGCCTGATCCCTGTCTCGCTCTGCAAGAACATTTGAAACGCCGGCTTTTGCCGGCGTTTTTTTATGTCATCCAGAACAAGATCACCGCCTCCTGATGAACATCGTTCGCCAGCCACAACAGCGAACCGCTTCCTTTTTCTCGCCCAAAATACAAAAAAATCGCTGCTTTTGTACCGCTTTCCGCAATGGACCTTGGCCATTGCTCAACGCTTTGTTTACTCTTGATTCAACCCATTTCTCCCCGCCTCCCCCTACGACCATGGTGGAATAGGCGAGGGACGAGATACTCACAATAATGAAGGAAAAACGGGTGCCAACCAGGCACTCAGAGGCAGTATTCCAAGGAGGCCCTTGATGTCCAAGCCCAATATTCACCCTGTACCAGAAGCCTTCAAGGCACAGACCCTGATGGACCGCGACACTTACGATCGCCTTTATGCACAGTCCATCAACGACCCCGATTCCTTCTGGGCGGATCGCGCCAACGAATTTCTGGATTGGAAAACACCTTGGGACACCGTCAGCGACTGGGACTTTAAAGAAGGCCGCGCCGCCTGGTTCAAGGGCGCCACGCTGAACGTCTGCTACAACTGTGTGGATCGCCACCTGCCCGAGCGCGCTAACCAGACCGCCATCATCTGGGAAGGCGACGAGCCCGACCAGGACAAGCACATCAGCTATCAGGAATTGTTCGAGGAAGTCAGCAAGTTCGGCAATGTGCTAAAGGACCGCGGCGTCAAGAAAGGCGATCGTGTTGTTATCTATATGCCCATGATCCCGGAAGCCGCCTACGCCATGCTGGCCTGCGCCCGTATCGGCGCAATCCATTCTGTGGTGTTTGGTGGCTTCTCGCCGGAAGCTCTCAAGGATCGTATCAATGATGCCGGCGCCTGTGCCGTCATCACCGCTGACGAAGGCGTCCGCGGCGGCAAAACCGTGCCGCTGAAGATCAATGCCGACAAGGCCATGACCGGCATCGACACTGTACATACCTGCATCACCGTGAAGCGTACCGGTGGTGACGTGAACTGGCATGGCGATCGTGACGTCTGGTACCACGAAGCCATTGCCTCCGCCTCGGCAGAGTGCGAGCCGGAATGGGTGGAAGCAGAAGATGCCCTCTTCACCCTCTACACCTCCGGCTCCACCGGCAAGCCCAAGGGTGTGGTACACACCAGCGCCGGCTACCTGCTGAGCGCCGCACTGACACACAAGTATGTGTTCGACTACCACGAGGGCGACATCTACTGGTGCACCGCCGATGTGGGCTGGATCACCGGCCACAGCTATATCGTCTACGGGCCGTTGGCCAATGGCGCCACCACCCTGATGTTCGAAGGTGTACCTACCTACCCCGACGCCTCCCGCTGCTGGCAGGTGGTGGACAAGCACAAGGTCAATATCTTCTATACCGCGCCGACCGCCATTCGCGCACTAATGGGGCTGGGTAATGAGCCGGTGACAAAGACCTCCCGCGCCACGTTGAAGCTGCTCGGCACCGTTGGCGAGCCTATCAATCCGGAAGCCTGGGAGTGGTATTACAAGGTTGTGGGCGAATCCCGCTGCCCGATCGTGGATACCTGGTGGCAGACCGAGACGGGCGCCATCATGATTGCGCCGCTGCCAGGCGCCGTCGATTTGAAGCCCGGATCCGCCACGCTGCCCATGTTTGGCATCGAGCCAGTTCTCATGGATCCGGACGGCAATGAACTGGAAGGCGCCACCTCCGGCAACCTGGCCATCAAGTCCAGCTGGCCGAGCCAGATCCGTTCCGTTTATGGCGATCACCAGCGCATGATCGACACCTACTTCAGCGCCTACAAGGGCTACTACTTCACCGGTGACGGCGCCCGTCGCGATGAGGATGGCTACTTCTGGATCACAGGCCGGGTAGATGACGTTCTGAACGTGTCTGGCCACCGTCTGGGTACTGCCGAAATCGAATCCGCACTGGTACTGCACCCGAGCATTTCCGAGGCGGCAGTGGTGGGTTACCAACATGACGTTAAGGGCCAGGGGGTGTACGCCTACGTCTCCCTGATGGCAGGCAAGGAAGGCAGCGATGAACTGGTGAAGGAACTGCGTGATCTGGTCACCCAGGAAATCGGCCCCATCGCCAAACCGGACCTGATCCATTTCGCACCGGGCCTGCCCAAGACCCGCTCCGGCAAGATCATGCGCCGCATCCTGCGCAAGATTGCCGCCAACGAGCTGGACAGCCTCGGCGACACCTCCACCCTGGCCGATCCGGGCGTGGTAGATCAGCTGATTGAAACGCGGCTTAACAAGTAACGATTCATCAGCCCCAAAAAAACGGCGGCCCAAAAGGCCGCCGTTTTTTCTACCTGTCATTTATGTCACAGGCTAGCGTCAGTTACTGTGTCAGCTTACAAAGAGGCCTGATCTTCAACGTCAGAAGGCTCTTCAAACTGGACTTGCAGTTCTTTCAGCTCCTTTTTACCCATTGGGTCGTAGGTGTAGTAATACACTGTCTCTTTCTTGTTGATGGTATTCGCGTCAATCGCAGCCTCAGGCACCCCCCACACAACAGAAACAGGCCACAGCAACAAGTTCAGAAAGCCGTAAGTCCACTGCGCGCTTTCATTAGTTCCCGCGGCAAGATAAAAGTTACCAAAGCCCGGCAGAATATTCAGGCCTGCAGCTAGCCCCGGATGCTTGACCTTTACATCTGTGTCTTGAATCCCAACCGCATTTAATTCTCGCAGCCGCACTTCATCTGCTCGCCCCAAAGAAGTACACCCCTGCAGCACACAGGCCGCGATCAAAACGGCAGCTAAAACCAATACCTTTTGCATTCTATCCCTCTAATCCTTGATGAGTTTTTTTGAGGGGAGCAATTCTACTTTTTGCACAAAAGACTGCAACATCAACGTCATAAATGTATCAGTCAAATTTTGGATCTCAGTTTCTGGAACCGAATCAGCGGACTCTCCGATCCCCAAAAGAGCCAATCGGCTTTTTCAAGCGCCACTGAATAGGATTAAGTGGGGAAACCACAGTGTGACAGCACAAAAAAGGCCGGCAAATGCCGGCCTTCTTTGTGCTTCGGTTAACTGATCAGGAATCAGTCTTCCTTGGCTTCCTTCATGGACAGCTTGATGCGGCCACGCTGGTCTACGTCGAGGACCTTGACCTTGATCAGGTCACCTTCGTTAACGTAGTCAGTCACTTTCTCCACGCGCTCTTCAGCGATCTGGGAGATATGCAGCAGACCTTCTGTGCCCGGCATGATGGCAACAAAGGCGCCGAAGTCGACCACACGGGTTACCTTGCCTTCGTAGATCACACCCACTTCCGCTTCCGCGGTGATCTCTTCCACACGGCGCACCGCTTCATCAGCCGCTTCACGGGTATCACCGTAGATCTTCACGCTGCCATCGTCTTCGATGTCGATGGTACAGCCGGTTTCTTCGGTCAGCGCACGGATGGTGGCGCCGCCCTTGCCAATCACGTCACGGATCTTGTCCGGGTTGATTTTCAGGGTCAGCAGGGTCGGAGCGTTCTCGGATACTTCGGTACGGGATGCACCGATGGCCTTGGCCATTTCACCCAGGATGTGGAGACGACCGGCGTTAGCCTGTTCCAGTGCCTTCTCCATGATCTCTTCGGTGATACCTTCGATCTTGATGTCCATCTGCAGGGCAGTCACACCGCGTGCGGTACCAGCCACCTTGAAGTCCATGTCGCCCAGGTGATCCTCGTCACCGAGGATATCGGACAGCACGGCAAAGCGACCATCTTCTTCCTTCACCAGCCCCATGGCGATACCGGCCACGGGGGCTGTCAGCGGTACACCCGCATCCATCAGCGCCATGGAGGTACCACAAACGGATGCCATGGAAGAGGAACCGTTGGATTCGGTGATCTCGGACACCACACGGATGGTGTAAGGGAAGTCCTGCACAGTAGGCAGCACGGCCTGAACACCACGACGAGCCAGACGGCCGTGACCAATCTCACGACGCTTGGGAGAACCGATCATGCCGGTCTCGCCAACGCAGTAAGGAGGGAAGTTGTAGTGGAGCATGAAGTGATCCTGACGGGATCCTTCCAGTGCGTCGATGAACTGGGCATCGCGCATGCCGCCCAGGGTTGCTGCCACGATGGCCTGGGTCTCACCACGGGTGAACAGCGCAGAACCGTGAGTCTTGGCCAGAGTGCCTACCTGACAGTCGATGGCACGGACCGCGTCCAGGGCACGACCGTCGATGCGCGGCTTGCCGGATACCACGGCTTCGCGCACCACGTTCTTCTCGATCTTGGCAAACAGGTCCTTCACTTCACCCGCATCCGGCGCACCTTCTTCACCCGTGGCGAATTCGGCAACACAGGCATCACGCAGCTCACCGACTTTGGCGTAACGCGCCATCTTTTCGGTGATGGTGTAGGCCTCTGCCAGGGATGCTTCGAACTTGCCCTTGATGGCCTCTTTCAGTTCGGTGTTCACGGCCGGTGCAGTCCACTCCCAGGTCGGGGTGCCCACTTCGGCGGCAAACTCACGGATGCCCTGAATTACAGGCTGCATTTCCATGTGACCGAACAGCACAGCGCCCAGCATCTGGTCTTCGGACAGCTCTTTCGCTTCGGATTCCACCATCAGCACCGCAGGCTCGGTACCGGCAACCACCAGGTCCAGTGCAGAGTCAGCCAGCTCGGCGTAGCTCGGGTTCAGGATGTACATACCGTCCTTGAAACCGACACGGGCAGCACCGATGGGGCCATTGAAGGGAATACCGGAGATAGACAGAGCCGCGGAAGTACCGATCATGGCAGCGATATCCGGATCGTTTTCCTTATCGACGGACATCACGGTGGCCACGACCTGGACTTCATTCATGAAGCCCTTCGGGAACAGCGGACGGATCGGGCGATCGATCAGGCGGCAGGTCAGGGTTTCTTTTTCACTGGGACGGCCTTCACGCTTGAGGAAGCCACCCGGGATACGCCCTGCAGCGTAGGTCTTTTCCTGATAGTTAACGGTCAGGGGGAAAAAGTTCTTGCTTGGATCGGCTTCTTTCTTGCCTACCACGGTAACCAGCACTTCGGTGGCACCGATGCGAACCATGACAGCTGCAGTCGCCTGGCGGGCAATCTGCCCGGTTTCCAGGATGACCGTGTCACGGCCGTACTGAATTTCTTTGGTGATTTTATTGAACATATCTCGTCTCTTCTCTCTTCTTCACGACAATCTTCGAGGCCCATGCCTCTGACAACATCTTTCTTTTGCCCGGGCATAATAGCCCGGCAGGCGCATCAGCCCAACCGGTAATTGGGACAAGGCCCTTGTGGGAGGCGGCCCGTGGGCGTTTGCGAGCCCCAAACCTGAATCCCTCGCAGGCACACTCCCCAAGCGGCCCAAAATTCCGGCCGCCAGAAACAACAAAAGCCCGGCAAGGCCGAGCTTCTGTTGCTGTTACCTCAGATCCGCATCTTAACGACGCAGACCCAGTTTCTCGATCAGCTGCAGGTAACGGGTGCGGTCTTTCTTGGCCAGGTAGTCCAGCAGCTTACGACGCTGGTTTACCATGCGGATCAGGCCGCGACGGCTGTGGTGATCCTTCTTGTGGTCCTTGAAGTGACCTTGCAGACCATTGATGTTGGCGGTCAGCAGGGCAACCTGCACTTCCGGGGAACCGGTATCGCCTTCTTTCTGGCCATGCTCTTTCAGGATTTCAGCTTTCTGTTCAGCGCTCAACGCCATGGTATTTCTCCAATATGCACAATGAATGTCACGGCCAGCCATGCATATTTATAGCTGCCGTCGTTCCTTCCAACCCGTGCCGCCACAAGGCAACTCAGTTTGAAACCAGTCGACGCGGCGCGATTCGCCCGTCTTCCAATACCTCACCGACGCCAAGAAACTCGCCGCTGGAGGCTTGATAAACACTAACCCAGCCATCCGCTGGACGGTCAGAGGCCATCACTGGCTGACCCTGCTGAATGTAGTAGGCGGCATTGTCGCCCAATTCAACGCGCGGCCAGTCTGCCACGCTGGTCGATAAAGGCAAGAGCAGTTCGTCGATTGCCTCGAAGCCACCCTCAGCCTTGATATTGCCCAACTGTTCCAGCGTCAGCATCTTGTCGGTCGGATAAGGACCCGCCGACAGTCGGCGCAACACGGTCACATGACCGCCGCAACCCAGTTTCTCGCCGGTATCTTCCACCAGCGAGCGCACATAGGTGCCTTTGGAACAGTCCACCTCGAATTCCAGCTCATCGCCTTCGATGCGCAGGATACGGATGTCATAGATAGTGACCGCGCGCGGTTTGCGCTCAACGGTTTTACCTTCCCGGGCCAACTTGTAGAGGGGCACCCCCTCATGCTTGATGGCCGAGTACATGCTGGGAATCTGTTCGATATTGCCAACGAAGGACATCAGTGCGTCCTCGATCTGGGCCGCAGTAGCAGTCACTTCGGTGGTCTTAACTACCTCTCCATCGGCATCACCGGTTTCGGTGGTCACGCCCAGCTTGGCTGTCACCCGATAACTCTTGTCAGATTCCAGCAGGAACTGGCTGAACTTGGTGGCTTCACCAAAGCAGATCGGCAGCATGCCCGTAGCCAGCGGATCCAGGCTGCCGGTGTGGCCGGCCTTGGCCGCTGCAAACATTTTCTTGGCCATCTGCAGGGCGCCATTACTGCTGACACCACCGACTTTATCCAACAACAGAATGCCGTTGAGATCACGGCCACGGGGACGACGTTTTGCCACCTGGATACTCTCCGTTAAACCTGCCCGGCTAGTCCTGCTCGGGCTCGTCGCTATCCAGACCCAGTTCCCGGTCCTCTGCGCGAGCATCGTCAATCAGACGAGAAATTTCCGCAGCATGTTCCGGAGTGGTGTCGTAATGGAAACGCAATTTGGGGGTAGTACGAGTGTTAAGGGTCTGGGCCAGGCTGCTGCGCAGAAAGCCCGCCGCCTTTTCCAGTACCTTCTCGGCTTCGACGCCTTCTTCCTCGCCTTTGCCAAGCAGAGTGAAATAGACTTCCGCATAGGAAAGATCGCGGGAGACAGTCACATCCTGAATAGTGGCCAGATTAACGCGCGGGTCCTTCATCTCAAACTGCAGCAGACGGGACAGCTCACGCTGAATCTGATCGGCAATCCGGTCTGTACGGTTAAAGCCCTGGGGGCGACGATGACGACTCATGGCTAATCTGGCCGGGCACGCCCCTTACAGGGAGCGCGCCACCTCCTTCACTTCGAAGACTTCGATCTTGTCGCCTTCTTTAACGTCGTTGTAGCTCTTCACGGCGATACCACATTCCATGCCGTTGCGAACTTCCGCCACGTCGTCCTTGAAGCGACGCAGGGATTCCAGTTCACCTTCGAAGACCACTACATCGTCGCGCAGAACGCGGATCGGACGATTGCGGTACAGGGTACCTTCGATAACCATACAACCGGCAACGGCACCGAACTTGGAAGAACGGAACACATCGCGCACTTGTGCGGTACCGAGAATCTCTTCGCGCTTCTCCGGTGCCAGCAAACCACTCATGGCCTGCTTCACATCATCGATCAGCTCGTAGATCACGCTGTAGTAACGCAGGTCGATACCTTCCTGCTCACACAGTTTCTTGGCCTTGGTATCGGCACGCACGTTGAAGCCCAACAGTACCGCTTCACTGGTCATGGCCAGGTTGACGTCGGATTCGTTGATGGCACCCACGCCCACGGACACCAGATTCACCTTCACTTCGTCGGTACCCAGATCGGTCAGGGCACCCGTGAGGGCTTCCAGAGAACCACGCACATCGGTCTTCAAAACGATATTGACGGTGCTGGCTTCTGCGCTGCCCATGTTGGCAAACAGGTTTTCCAGCTTGGATGCCTGCTGACGCTTGAGCTTCACATCACGGTCGCGGTCCTGACGGAACTCAGCCACTTCACGGGCCTTGCGCTCATCGGATACTACCTGTACCTGCTCACCGGCTTCCGGCGCACCATCCAGGCCCAGCACTTCTACCGGAATGGACGGACCTGCTTTGTTGATTGGGTGACCGTTCTCATCGATCATGGCGCGAACGCGACCGAAATGGGCACCCGCCAGCAGCATATCACCGATGTTCAGCTCACCACCCTGAATCAGGATGGAGGCCACGGTACCGCGCCCTTTCTCGATGCGCGATTCAATCACGACACCGGTAGCCGGGCCGTGATCCGGTGCCTTCAGTTCCAGCAGTTCAGCCTGAACCAGAATGGAGTCCAGAAGATCGTCCACACCCTGACCCGAGTGAGCGGAAACGTTGATGAACTGATGCTCACCACCCCACTCTTCCGGAATCACGTCCTTCGCAGCCAGCTCAGTGCGCACACGATCCGGGTCGGCCTGCTCTTTATCAATCTTGTTCACCGCGATGATGATCGGCACACCGGAGGCCTTGGCGTGATTAATCGCCTCTTCGGTCTGCGGCATCATACCGTCATCGGCAGCCACCACGATCACCACGATATCAGTTGCCTTGGCACCACGGGCACGCATGGCGGTAAAGGCAGCGTGACCAGGAGTATCGAGGAAGGTAATCATGCCTTTCTCGTGCTCTACGTGATAAGCACCGATGTGCTGGGTAATACCCCCGGCCTCACCGGCAGCCACCTTGGCTTTACGGATGTAATCCAGCAGCGAGGTCTTACCGTGGTCAACGTGGCCCATGATGGTCACCACCGGAGCACGATCAGACAGCTCGGCACCATCACGGTTAACCATGGTCGCCAGATGATCTTCCAGAACCTCTTCTTCACCCTTGCCGGCAACGGCCTTATGGCCCATTTCCTCAACCAGCAGGATGGCGGTTTCCTGATCGATCAACTGATTCACGGTCGCCATTTCACCCATCTTCATGAGTGACTTGATCAGTTCTTTGGACTTGATGTTCAGGCGCTGTGCCAGATCACCAACGGTGATGCTTTCCGGCACCTCAACTTCCATAACTTTCTTCTCGGTCGGAGCCTTGAAGCCGTGCGCCTTGTTCATGGAGCTCTTCATCTGCCCATGAGCAACGCCAGCCGCTTTCGGCTTGCGACGACGACGACGGGATTGGCGCTCTTCACGCTGATAGCTGGCCTCCTGGGCCGCCACAACGATGGAGGAGCCATCATCCACTTCTTCTTCTGCCTTCTTCTCAGGCTGTTCGCCACGCTTTTCCAGCTCCGCAGCAATACGGGCGGCTTCTTCAGCGGTACGACGGGCAGCTTCTTCCTCTGCCTTCTTGCGTGCTTCGTTTTCCTGCTTGCGCTTGGCTTCTTCTGCCTCGCGCTGCTTGCGTTCTTCCTCTTCACGCTTGGCTTTTTCTTCCGGCGTCTCTTCTTTAGCCGGCTTCTTGGCGGTGGCCGTCTTAGGAACAGCAACGCGCTTGGCCTTGTCTTCAGCGGCTTTCTCTTCCGCTACCTTGCGGTCTGCCTCAGCAGCGGCCTTGGCCTCTTGCTCTTTCTTGCGAGCAGCTTCTTCATCCGCCTGACGTTTGGCGGCTTCTTCAGCTTCGCGCTTCTCCTGCTCGGCTTTCAGGGCCGCCTCTTCCGCTGCCTTGCGCTCTGCTTCTTCGCGCTCTTCCGCTTCCAGCACTTCACGCTTCACATAGGTACGCTTCTTGCGTACTTCCACGTTGACAGTCTTGGCCTTGCCCGCCGCACCCGTGGTCTTGATGGTGCTGGTGGACTTGCGCTTGAGGGTAATTTTCTTGGCGTCGTCAGTACTTGCACCATGAGACTTGCGCAGGTGAGCCAGCAGCTGCTGCTTCTGCTCACCGGAGACCTCTTCGCTGGCGTCGCCATGAGGCAATCCCGCTTCTTTCATTTGAGAAAGCAGCTTCTCAACGGGCATGCCTACTGTTTCGGCCAGTTTCTTTACGGTCGTTTCTGCCATGTCAGCAACACTCTCCTGTCCGCGTCTCTTGCAGGCTATGGCTATAGCCTGAGCCACCGCCAATGCGGTTGGCTACTGTGGCCGGCTGGTAGCCGGCCAAGCTGTCTGTGTGCAATTTGGCAAATGCCAAAATGCCGGAAAAGGGCAGATGCTGCCCTTCCCATATCCTGCAGAGAAACTGCAGTACTTCAGTGGGTGCCTGCGAAGGCGAGCCAGCCCGAAAGAGGCCGTTATTCCCCGTCTTCGTTCTCGAACCAGGGAGCTCGCGCAGTCATGATCAACTGAGCAGCACGCTCTTCACTCAGACCTTGAATTTCCAGCAGATCATCTACCGCTTGTTCGGCAAGGTCTTCCATCGTGACAATGCCACGGGAAGCCAGCTCTACAGCCAGTTCACGATCCATGCCTTCCATGGTCAGAAGGTCTTCCGCAGGCTCTGCGTTTTCAAACTTTTCTTCGGAAACCAACGCCTTGGTCAACAATACATCCTTGGCGCGCTGACGCAGGGCTTCAACGATATCTTCGTCAAACCCATCGATGGCCAGCATTTCCTCTTCCGGTACATAAGCCACTTCTTCCAGCGTGGAGAAGCCTTCTTCTACCAGAATTGCAGCCACATCCTCGTCCACGTCCAGTTCATTAATGAACGTTTCCAGAGCCTGTGCTGCTTCTTCCTGCTGCTTGTTCTCGGCGTCGTCCAGCGTCATCACATTCAGCTCCCAGCCAGTCAGCTCGGAGGCAAGACGAATGTTCTGACCACTACGACCAATGGCCTGTGCCAGTGCAGACTCATCTTCCACAGCAATGTCCATGGAATGGCTTTCTTCATCCATCACGATGGAAGCCACTTCCGCAGGCTGCATAGCGTTGATCACCAACTGGGCAGGATTGTCATCCCACAGCACGATGTCGATACGCTCGCCAGCCAGCTCGTTGGAGACAGCCTGGACACGCGCACCGCGCATACCCACGCATGCACCCACCGGATCAATGCGCTGGTCATTGGTTTTCACCGCAATCTTGGCGCGGGAACCCGGATCACGGGCAGCGCCCTTGATCTCGATCAGCTCTTCACCGATTTCCGGCACTTCAATCTTGAACAGTTCGATCAACATTTCCGGGCAGGCACGGCTGGCAAACAGCTGCGGACCACGGTTTTCTTCGTTCACGCCCATCAAGTAGGCACGAATGCGATCGTTCTGACGTACTGCCTCGCGAGGAATCATATGCTCGCGGGTGATCAGGGCTTCGGCATTGCCACCCAGATCCAGCACGATGGAGTCGCGACTAGCCTTCTTCACAGTGCCGCTGATCAGATCGCCAATGCGATCACGGTACTCTTCGATGATCTGACGACGCTCAGCCTCGCGCACTTTCTGCACGATAACCTGCTTGGCAGTTTGCGCTGCAATGCGACCAAAGGCTTCGGATTCGATTTCCTCTTCCCAGGTATCACCAATCTGCAGCGAGGTATCCTGCTCATGAGCCTCATCCAGAGTCAGCTGCTTGCCGAACTCATAGAGGTCTTCATCAGGCACCACATGCCAGACACGGTAAGTACGGGAATCGCCGGACACACGATCGATGTCCACGCGGATTTCCACGTCTTCTTCCTTAAAACGCTTTTTCGTAGCAGCAGCCAGGGCCAGCTCGATGGCCTCGAAGATTACATCGCGGCTGACGCCTTTTTCGTTTGATACCGTTTCCGCTACCAGCAGGATCTCTTTGTTCATGGCCAGGCCTTTACAAAGACAAAGTTTCCAGGGCGTGCTCAGTCGAAGCGGGGCTGCAACCGGGCACGATCTACCTGACTGTAAGGAATACGCAGGGTTTCGCCATCCAGCTCCACCACCAGCGTTTCGCCGTCTACGGCCACAATGGCCGCCGTCATTTTACGCTTGCCGGACACCGGTGCCAGCAACTTCAGCTGAACATCCTCACCGATGTAATCGACATATTGCGCAATTTCAAACATGGGACGATCCATCCCCGGAGAGGAGACTTCCAGGTTGTACTCACCCGGAATAGGATCTTCCACATCCAGCACGCCGCTGATCTCGTGACTCACCGCCGCGCAGTTATCTACAGTAATGCCGTCGGCATGATCGATAAACACACGCAAAACAGCCCCGCGCCCCTGGATATATTCAATACCCCAAAGCACGAAGCCCAGATCTTCCACTACCGGAGCCAGCAGCTCCGTTAATTGCTCTACGCGTTTCGACATACTTTCTCGACGTTACACCTGAAACCATGACTTCATCGTTGCAGGTAGAAACAAAAAATGGGCCTGGAGACAATACAGGCGACCGCAAGGAAAACATGCAATCGACCGCACATCCACCGCCCATTCCACTGCTGCGAATAACAAAAAGCCCCTGCTAGAGGGGCTTTTTGTCCGCTTTGAGCCGACCGTGGCCGACTCCTCTAAGTGGTAGCGGGGGCAGGATTTGAACCTACGACCTTCGGGTTATGAGCCCGACGAGCTACCAGACTGCTCCACCCCGCAATAAACCTTGTGCCCTTTAAAGCCCTTCGCACCGGGCTGTTGGTCAGGTCAAACCTGAACCAGTGAACGCAGCGTCTGATCTCTGCAATCACCTCAAATCCGAGAGCGCAAATACTACTTATGGAGCACTGCGCTGTCAAGGCATATTCGAAAAAAGGTTTTATTTTTCGAAGCCTTAGCACCAGGAAAAGCCACTTAACCTGATGCTTTTTCAACCAGATGATCCCTCACCCAAAGGCAGCGGATCATCCTTCCCAAATTGGTGCCGAAGGCCGGACTTGAACCGGCACGAGCGAAGCTCACTACCCCCTCAAGATAGCGTGTCTACCAATTCCACCACTTCGGCAAAGAACGCTTTACTGCTGTTCCGGCTGAGGCACCTCAGCCGGGGACGCGGATTCTACATCAGCTTGCTGCTGTTCTGAAACTTCTTTTTCAGAATTTGTTGCTGCAGCTGCCTCAGGCACCTCGGACTGCACCGCAGGAACCTCTGCCTGATCCGCAGACACAGGTACTTCTGCCTGCTCCTCAATGGTTTCCAGCTCGGGCAGGTAGACATTCGAGCCATTGGCTTCCTGGCGAGCCATCCATGCCAGCACCAGGCTGGTCACGAAGAACAGTGTCGCCAGCACTGCCGTAGCACGGGTCAGAAAGTTGGCAGAACCGGCGCTACCGAAAACGCTCTGGGACGCGCCCCCACCAAACGAGGCCCCCGCATCAGCACCTTTACCATGCTGAATCAGGATCAGACCGATCAGGCCAATGGCGGTCAGGATGTGCACTACGTGTACGACAATATCCATAGTTACTCTATTTGTTCATTGATCACTGGTCCGCTACTGCGCTGCCTGGCAAATAGCGAGAAAACTGTCGGCGGTAAGTGACGCCCCGCCAATCAGACCCCCATCGATGTCTGACTGGGAAAACAGAAGGGCGGCATTATCCGCCTTTACACTGCCGCCGTAAAGCAAGCGTGTTGAACTGGCAATTTCCGGGCTCTTTTCTGCCAACGTCTGACGCAGGGTTGCATGCACCTCCTGAGCCTGCTCAGGCGAGGCAGTCTTGCCTGTGCCAATGGCCCAGACCGGCTCATAGGCCACCACGGCAGACGCAAACGCATCAATCCCCACCGCCTCTATCACCGCCATCAGCTGGCCGCACACCACCGCTTCAGTGTTGCCCGCCTCCCGCTCTTCCAGGGTTTCTCCCACGCACAGCACCGGCACAAGGCCAGCCTCCTGGGCGCGGGCAAACTTGGCCGCCACCAGGGCATCATCTTCACCGTACAAGGCGCGGCGCTCTGAATGGCCAATGATCACGTAGCCACAGCCGGCTTCCGCCAACATGGCACCCGCCACTTCGCCCGTGAAAGCCCCTTCAGGCTGGTCACTGAGATTCTGCGCCCCGACATGCACCCCCGCAGACAATGCCGCTCGGGCCGCCGCCAGATAAGGGAACGGAGGACAGACCACCACCTCCGCTTCTCCCTGATAACTCACCAGGGCACCCGCGATTTCACCCAGCAGGGCCTGGCTGCCATTCATTTTCCAGTTCCCGGCCACAAGCGGCTTTCTTTTGCTCATGCGTATTCCTTGATTTCAACGCCTATACGCAACGCCTTGCGCGCGCACTCACACAAATTGACCGGCGACCACCTCGTGGGCCGGCCATTAAACACTAGGCGATCGCCTTTTCCACCACATCCGCCAGCTCACGGCACAGGGCTTCCACCTGCCCCGGCTCCTTGCCTTCCACCATCACCCTCACCAGCGGCTCGGTTCCGGAAGGACGCAACAGGATGCGGCCATTGCCTGCCAGCTTGCTTTCCACTTCGGCCATGGCAGCTTTCACCGCTGGCAGCTCATCAAAACCATCACGATTGGGGCCGCGCACATTGATCATCGTCTGCGGCAACAACGCCACATCGGCCACCGCATCCGCAAGGGATTGCTTGCGGCGTGCGAGCGCCGCCAGCACCTGCAACGCTGATACCGTGCCGTCACCGGTCGAGGTGCGATCGAGACAGACAAGGTGTCCGGAGGACTCACCGCCAATCATCCAGCCACGCTGATCCAGCTGCTCCATGACATAACGGTCTCCGACCTTGGCGCGAACAAACTCCACTCCCAGCGCCTGCAAAGCCAGCTCCAACCCGAAGTTGGACATGAGCGTGCCCACGACACCGGGGACATGGGCCCCGGTTTCCTTGCGATCACGCGCCACGACATAAAGCAGCTGATCACCATCAATCAGTTTGCCGTGCTCATCCACCATGATCAGACGATCCGCGTCGCCATCCAGGGCAATGCCAAGATCGGCCTTCTCTTCGACCACGCGCTGCTGCAATTTTTCGGGATGCGTTGAGCCACAATCACGGTTGATGTTGAAGCCGTCCGGCTGGTTAGCCATGGCAATCACCGTGGCGCCCAACTCTTCGAGCACGTCTGGGGCAATGTGATAGGCAGCGCCATTGGCAGTGTCCACCACGATCTTCATGCCGCTCAGATCAAGACCCGGTGCGGTGCTCTTGCAAAACTCGATGTAGCGGCCACGAGCATCGTCAATGCGACGCACCTTGCCGATCTGGTCAGTGGCCACCACTGACATTTCCTCATCCAGAAGCCGCTCAATTTCCAGCTCGATCTCATCATTGAGCTTGCGGCCATCCGGACCAAAGAACTTGATACCGTTATCCGTGTAGGCATTGTGGGACGCAGAAATCACGATGCCCGCCTGGGCCGAAAGGGTGCGTGTCAGATAGGCAATACCCGGGGTCGGCAGCGGGCCCAACAGGCGCACATCAACCCCCGCCGCCGATATGCCGGCCTCCAGTGCCGATTCAAACATGTAACCGGAAATACGGGTGTCTTTGCCAATCAGAATGCGGCTCCCGCCATGTGCGGCCATAACCTTGCCTGCCGCCCAGCCAAGCTTGAGGACAAAATCCGGAGTAATCGGGAACTGGCCCACCGTACCGCGAACACCGTCGGTACCAAAATATTTACGCGCCATCATGACTCCTTGTGCGCTTCGAGGACGGCATGGGCAAAACGCACCGCGTCCACCGTTTCCTGTACATCATGAGCACGCACAATCTTCGCGCCGCGCTCCACACACATTACTGCCGCCGCCAGACTTCCTGACAGCCGCTCATTCACATCTCGCCCCAGCACCTTGCCAAACAGGGACTTGCGCGAGACACCGATCAGAATTGGCAAATTCAGCCCCCGCAACGCCGACATTTCCTTCATCAGTTGCAGATTGTGGTTTACCGACTTGGCAAAACCAAACCCGGGATCCACCAACAGGCTGTCGCGGGCAATGCCTGCCGCCAGGCAGGCATCAATGCGCGCCAGCAAAAAAGTGATCACTTCCGCCGTCACGTCGTCGTACTGCGGATTGTCCTGCATATTGCCCGGTTCGCCCTGCATGTGCATCAGGCAAACCGGCAAAGTGGACTCGGCGGCCGCTGCCAGCGCACCCGGGCGACGAAGGGCTCGCACATCGTTAATCAACCCGGCGCCTGCGGCAGCACTGTCCCGGATCACCACAGCCGTGCTGGTATCCACCGACACCAACGCACCCAGCTCCTGATTCAGCGCCTCAACAATGGGCACCACACGGTCCAGTTCTTCCTGCTCGCTCACCGGAGCAGCACCCGGGCGGGTCGACTCGCCCCCCACATCGATCAGTGCTGCGCCATCTTTCAGCATCTGCTCAGCCTGGCGCAGGGCAGCATCGCGCTCGGTGAAACGACCGCCGTCAGAAAAGGAGTCGGGGGTCACATTGAGGATGCCCATAACAACCGGAGCAGACAGATCCAGCATCCGCGAACCGCAACGTAACTGGGTCATTGGGAGGTATCCAGGCTCAATCGTTCACAGTAATGTCCGGCTGTCCTGCTTTGGGGTGGCAGGCTCCCGGAGTTGTTATCCATGACCCCTATCCAGGGGCCAGTTGCAAAAACGCCTGACCCGGGAAACCCGGGCCAGGCGTGATGCGGATTTTCTTAATGGGTCTTGGCAGGCCCACCAATGGCGTCATCGCCCGGCTTCTTGTCGCCAGAGGCAGCAGCGCCGTCACCCGGACCTTGATCACGCCAGTCTTTGGGTGGGCGTGGCTTGTGGCCTTCCATGATGTCGTTGATCTGGTCGGCATCAATGGTCTCAAACTGCATTAGTGCATCGGCCATGAGATCCAGCTTGTCGCGGTTCTCTTCCAGAATGGTCTTGGCGCGGGCATAGCAAGTATCGATGATCGCACGCACTTCACGGTCGATCTCTTCGGCAGTCTGCTCGGACACATGCTTGCGCTGGGACATCTGCTTACCCAGGAACACCTCACCCTCTTCCTCGTCATAGGCCAGCGGTCCCAGCTTTTCACTCAGGCCCCACTTGGTCACCATGGCACGAGCCAGCTTGGTGGCGCGTTCAATATCGTTGGATGCGCCGGTGGTCACACCATCAAAGCCCAGGGTCATTTCCTCGGCAATACGGCCACCGAACAGGGAGGAGATCGAGGACTCCAGGCCACGCTTGGATTGGGAGTACTTGTCTTCTTCCGGCAGATACATGGTGACACCCAGGGCGCGACCACGGGGAATGATGCTGACCTTGTAGACAGGGTCATGCTCTGGCACCAGACGGCCCACGATGGCGTGCCCTGCCTCGTGATACGCCGTGTTCAGCTTTTCTTTCTCGTTCATGACCATGGAGCGACGCTCGGCCCCCATGAGGATCTTGTCCTTGGCCTTTTCGAACTCTTCCATGGAGACCATGCGCTTGTTGGCACGGGCAGCAAACAGGGCCGCCTCATTCACCAGATTGGCCAGGTCGGCACCGGAGAAACCGGGGGTACCGCGGGCAATCACTGAAGGCTCAACATCATCCGCGATCGGTACCTGGCGCATGTGCACTTTCAGCACCTGCTCACGGCCACGGATATCCGGCAGCGGCACCGTCACCTGACGATCGAAACGGCCAGGACGCAGCAGCGCAGGATCCAGCACGTCAGGACGGTTGGTGGCAGCAATAACTATGATGCCTTCATTGCCGTCGAAGCCGTCCATTTCCACCAGCAGCTGGTTGAGTGTCTGTTCACGCTCATCGTGACCACCGCCCAGGCCTGCGCCACGGGAGCGACCCACCGCATCGATCTCATCGATAAAGATAATGCACGGAGAGTGCTTCTTGGCCTGTTCGAACATGTCACGAACCCGGCTGGCACCGACACCCACAAACATTTCCACAAAATCAGAGCCGGAAATGCTGAAGAAAGGCACCTTGGCTTCACCGGCGATGGCCTTGGCCAGCAGGGTCTTACCGGTACCCGGAGAGCCCACCATCAACACACCGCGGGGAATCTTGCCGCCGAGGCGCTGGAATTTGGCAGGATCGCGCAGGAACTCCACCAGCTCCTGCACTTCTTCCTTGGCTTCTTCCACCCCGGCCACATCGGCAAAGGTGGTCTTGATCTGGTCTTCGCCGAGCAGCTTGGCCTTGGATTTGCCGAAGGTCATCGGACCACCGCCACCCTTGCCGCCACCCTGCATCTGGCGCATGAAGAAAATGAAAATGGCCAGAATCAGCAGAATCGGCAGAATCGACAGGAACAGGCGCATCAGGAAGCTGTCACGCTGCGGCTCCACCCCTTTTACTTCGACCTTGTTCTGGATCAGGGTCGGCATCAGGTTGGTATCGAGCATCGGCGGCTTGATGGTCTTGAACTGACCACCATCCCGGTAGGTGCCGGTAATGCCGGTGTCACCAATGGTCACCGCCTGCACCGCTCCGTCTTCAACCTTGGAGATGAAGCTGGAGTAAGGGATTTCCGAGCTGCTGGGCTGGTTACTGATGCTGGACGCCACCACATAGAGGACGCCGGCAATCACCAGCCACAGCACGATATTCTTGGTCATGTCGTTCAAGGGAGACCTCGATCAATTCCTGGCGCATCTGCGCACACTTGCGAAACTACACCTTACACCATTTGTTAAAGGGTGCGTAATGCCGGTTCGGACACGTAAAACCGGATTTAACAGGTTTTTAGGCTTATTTAAGACCAGTGGCCAACTGGTAGACCTCAGTGGAACGAGCCCGGCTTGCCGCCGGCTTTCGCGTTACCACCTTACGGAATCGTGACTGCAGGGCCTTGCGATACTCTTCAAACCCTTCGCCCTGGAATACCTTGACCAGAAACTGGCCATCGGGTTCCAAAACCCGCTCAGCCATCTCCAGCGCCAATTCTGCCAGGTACATGGCTCGCGGCTGATCCACGCCGCTGTTACCACTCATATTGGGGGCCATGTCTGACATTACAAGGTCCATCTTGCGATCCCCTACCGCCGCAATAATTTGCTCATAAATCGCATCTTCACGGAAATCACCCTGAATAAAGGTCACATCCGGCAAGGCGTCCATGGCAAGAATGTCGCTGGCGATCACCACACCCTTACCCGCCATCAGCTGCCCGGCGACCTGGCTCCAGCCCCCCGGCGCCGCCCCCAGATCCAGCACGGTCATGCCGGGGCGAAACAGCTTGTCCTTCTCGTGCATCTCCAGCAGTTTGAAGCTGGCCCGGGAGCGATAGCCCTGCTCCTGGGCCTTGGCCACCCACTGATCGCTGAAGTGCTCCTTGAGCCAGGCCTTGCTGGTCTTGGAGCGACTGGATTTCGCCATTGTTTTCTCTCTCTTCCCTATCCAGAGGCTGCTTTTACCACAACCAACCCTTAGAATACGCGCATTACCGGGATCCCCGGCCATTCATTATTGCTGCAAGCTCTGGAGCCACACCGTGCCGCTTTCTTCCCAGGACATCAAACGTCTGCGCCGCATTGGCCATCACCTGAAAGCCATCCTCATTCTGGGTGACAAGGGACTGACCGAGACCTTCGCCGAGGAGCTCAACGCCCGCCTCGAAGATCACGAGCTGATCAAGGTTAAAGTTAACGCCGAAACCCGTGAAGACCGCGCAGAGATCGTCTCTGCCCTGTGCGCGCAAAGTGGCGCCGAACTGATCCAGCGCATCGGCAACATCGCCCTGCTCTACCGCGCCGCCCAAAAGCCCAACCCGAAGCTTTCCAACTTGCTGCGCTATATGAACACCTGAAGCCAGACGCCCGAAGCTGGACGCCAAAAGAAAAGGCGGCGTGTCACCACGCCGCCTTTTTTATTTCGTCTGGCGTCAAGCGTCCAGCATCAAGCGTTATTACACGTGCTCAACCTTGTCGATTTCATACTCACGGGTGCCCCCGGGAGTGTCGATCTGCACCACATCACCCTCTTCACGACCAATCAGGCCACGGGCAATGGGGGAGTTGACGCTTAACTTGCCCAACTTGATGTTGGCTTCGTCGTCACCCACGATCTGGTACTGCTTTTCTTCGTCAGTATCCACATCAAGAATGGTGACGGTGGTGCCGAAGATCACCTTGCCGGTATTTTCAATCTCGGTGATATCAATGATCTGCGCATTGGACAGCTTGCCCTCGATATCATTGATACGACCTTCACAGAAACCCTGCTGCTCACGCGCCGCATGGTATTCCGCGTTTTCCTTCAGGTCGCCATGCTCACGTGCTTCAGCGATAGCGGCGGAAATGCGCGGACGATCTTCTTTTTTCAGTTTTTCCAGTTCCTCGCGCAGGGCCTTGGCACCCTTGGCGGTCATCGGTACACGTTGCATAGTTATCCTCGCGTCTAAAAGGAAATCGCCCGGAGCACTCGGCTCCGAGCACTCCTGACGACGATTTACTGCATTTCTGCGTGCAAGTCCTGCAAGCGACGCACTTCGATATCGCCGCTAATACCCAACGCCTGACACACCGCGTGGGCCGCAGTAATGGTAGTGGTGTAGAACACCTTGTGCTGCAAGGCAGAGCGACGAATAGCGAAGGAATCGCGAATCGCCTGCTTGCCCTCGGTGGTGTTCACAATCAGGGCGATCTGGTCGTTCTTGATCATATCCACAATATGCGGACGCCCTTCCAGTACCTTGTTCACTTCTTTCACAGCCAGACCGGCTTCGCTGATCACCTTGGCGGTACCACGGGTGGCCACCAGATCAAAACCACGCTCGATCAGCATGCGCGCCACATTCACTGCAGCAGGCTTGTCCACTTCACGCACAGAGATAAAGGCAGTGCCTTTTTCTGGCAATCGCTCACCGGCACCCAGGGAGGCCTTGCCGAAGGCTTCGGCAAAGGTGGCACCGACGCCCATGACCTCACCGGTAGATTTCATTTCCGGACCGAGGATCGGATCCACTTTCGGGAATTTGGCAAACGGGAACACCGCTTCTTTCACGAAGTAATGCTTCGGTTTGACCTCTTCAGTGAAGCCCTGTTCCTTGAGGCTGGTGCCCGCCATACAGCGCGCGGCCACCTTGGCCAGGGACGTGCCAATACACTTGGACACATAGGGCACGGTCCGTGAGGCACGCGGGTTCACTTCCAGTACGTACACGTCACCATCTTTAACGGCGAACTGTACGTTCATCAAACCAATCACGCCCAGTTCCAGCGCCATGTCCTTGGACTGCTGACGCATCACGTTCTGCACGTCTTCGTCCAGAGAGTAAGGCGGCAGGGAACAAGCCGAGTCACCGGAGTGAACGCCAGCCTGCTCGATATGTTGCATGATGCCACCAATCACCACATCGGTACCGTCACAGATGGCATCCACGTCCACCTCGATGGCGTCATCCAGGAAGCGATCCAGCAGCACCGGAGAATCGTTGGAAACGGAGACCGCGTTCAGCATGTAGTTACGCAACTCGGCTTCGTTGTACACGATTTCCATGGCGCGACCACCCAATACATAGGAAGGACGCACCACCAGCGGATAACCGATTTCTTCCGCCAGGCGCACACCATCTTCCAGGGAGCGGGCCGTACGGTTCGGCGGCTGCTTCAGGCCAAGCTTGTTGACCATCTGCTGGAAGCGCTCACGGTCTTCCGCTTCGTCAATGGCATCCGGCGGGGTACCGATGATCGGCACACCTGCGGCCTGCAGGGCACGGGCCAGCTTCAACGGGGTCTGACCGCCGTACTGAACGATCACGCCCTTGGGTTTTTCCTTGGCCACGATGGCCAGCACGTCTTCGAGGGTAATCGGCTCGAAGAACAGGCGATCGGAGGTATCGTAATCGGTGGACACGGTCTCCGGGTTACAGTTGACCATAATGGTCTCGTAACCGTCTTCGCGCATGGCAAACGCCGCGTGCACACAGCAGTAATCGAATTCGATACCCTGACCAATACGGTTCGGGCCACCACCAATGACCATGATCTTTTCACGGTCAGACGGGTTGGCCTCACACTCTTCATCGTAGCTGGAGTACATGTAGGCGGTGTCGGTGGAAAATTCCGCCGCACAGGTATCCACACGCTTGTACACCGGCTGGATGTTCAGCTCTTCACGCTTGCCACGCACATCCGCTTCTTTCACACCCAGCAGCTGAGCCAGACGGGCATCGGAGAAACCCTTGCGCTTGAGCGCGTAGAGGCTGTCGCGATCCAGGCCGCTAAAGGTGGTCTCGACCAGCTTCTGCTCGGCGCGGACCAGATCTTCGATCTGCACCAGGTACCAGTGATCGATCTTGGTGATATTGAACACGTCTTCCACGGTCATGCCGACCCGGAAAGCATCGGCCACAATCCAGATACGCTCGGGACCCGGGGTCGCCAGTAACTGGGCCACCTGCTCACGGGCATCCGGTGCGGACGGATCCACTTTCGGATCGAAACCAATAGAGTCGGTTTCCAGACCGCGCAGGGCCTTCTGGACCGACTCCTGGAAGTTACGACCAATGGCCATCACTTCACCCACCGACTTCATCTGGGTGGTCAGCACGGCATCGGCTTCCGCAAACTTCTCAAAGTTGAAGCGCGGAATCTTGGTCACAACGTAATCAATGGACGGCTCGAAGGAGGCCGGGGTCTTGCCACCGGTGATCTCGTTCTGCAGCTCATCCAGGGTGTAGCCCACTGCCAGCTTGGCCGCCACCTTGGCAATCGGGAAACCGGTAGCCTTGGACGCCAGCGCCGAGGAGCGGCTTACCCGCGGGTTCATCTCGATCACCACCATGCGGCCGTTGTCCGGGTTCACCCCGAACTGCACGTTGGAACCGCCCGTTTCCACGCCGATCTCACGCAGGACCGCCAGAGAGGCGTCACGCATGATCTGGAATTCTTTATCGGTGAGGGTCTGGGCCGGGGCTACGGTGATGGAGTCACCGGTGTGGACGCCCATGGGATCGAAGTTCTCGATGGAGCAGACGATGATGCAGTTGTCGTTTTTGTCACGAACCACTTCCATCTCGTACTCTTTCCAGCCGAGCAGGGATTCGTCAATCAGCAGCTCGTTGGTTGGAGACAGGTCCAGACCACGCTGACAGATTTCTTCAAACTCTTCGCGGTTATACGCCACACCGCCGCCGGAGCCGCCCATGGTGAAGCTGGGACGGATGATGCAGGGGAACCCCAGCTCTTCCAGGGCCGCATTGGCCTCTTCCATGTTGTGCGCGATGGCAGAGCGCGGACACTCAAGACCAATGGCCTTCATGGCCTTGTCAAAACGGGAGCGATCTTCCGCCTTGTCGATGGCATCTTCGGTGGCGCCGATCATTTCCACACCGAACTCTTTCAGCACACCGTTGTGATCCAGATCCAGCGCACAGTTCAGTGCGGTCTGACCACCCATGGTGGGCAGCAGCGCATCCGGACGCTCTTTCTCGATGATCTTGGCAACGGTTTGCCAGGTGATCGGCTCGATATAGGTGGCATCCGCCATGGCCGGGTCGGTCATGATGGTGGCCGGGTTGGAGTTCACCAGGATCACCCGGTAACCCTCTTCCCGCAGGGCCTTACAGGCCTGGGCACCGGAGTAGTCAAACTCACAGGCCTGGCCGATCACGATCGGGCCAGCACCAATGATGAGAATGCTTTGTATGTCAGTTCTTTTCGGCATAGTTCACTAACCGTCAGACGTTAATGGCTGCATCGGGACCCGGCCTTGGCCGGGTCAGGCTCTGGCGTGTCTTACTTGGCTTCCATCAGTTCGATGAAATGATCGAACAGTGGTGCGCAATCGTGCGGACCTGGGCTGGCTTCCGGGTGCCCCTGGAAGCTGAAGGCCGGTACGTCGGTGCGATGGATGCCCTGCAGGGTGCCATCGAACAGGGATACATGGGTCACCTTCAGGTTGTCCGGCAGGTTATCCATGTCCACTGCGAAACCGTGGTTCTGGCTGGTGATCATCACCGTGCCGTCTTCCAGGGTCTTCACCGGATGGTTGGCACCATGGTGGCCAGTACCCATCTTCATGGTGCTGGCACCGCTGGCCAGCGCCAGCAGCTGGTGACCGAGACAGATGCCGAATACCGGCTTGCCCGTGGCCACGATTTCCTTGATTGCCTCAATGGCGTAGTCGCAGGGCTCCGGGTCACCC
This sequence comes from Alcanivorax sediminis, assembly GCF_009601165.1. NCBI lineage: Bacteria > Pseudomonadati > Pseudomonadota > Gammaproteobacteria > Oceanospirillales > Alcanivoracaceae > Alcanivorax > Alcanivorax sediminis. Next base: position 58,430 of record NZ_WIRE01000001.1, read on the forward strand.
GGGCCGTTGGACAGGAAAATGCCGTCCGGATTCATGGCCAGCACTTCAGATGCCGGGGTCTGGGCGGGAACCACGGTCAGCTTGCAACCACGCTCCGCCAGCATACGCAGGATATTGCGCTTCACACCGTAGTCGTAGGCCACCACATTGAAGCGGGCCTCTTTCTGCTCGGTGTGACCGTCTTCCAGATCCCAGGTGGACTCTGTCCAGGTGTAGGACTCGCTGACCGTCACTTCCTTGGCCAGGTCCATGCCCTTGAGGCCGGGGAACCCCTTGGCCGCTTCCAGCGCCTGGGCTTCGTCCAGGTTGTCACCGGCAATGATGCAGCCATTCTGGGCACCCTTGTCACGCAGGATGCGGGTCAGGCGGCGGGTATCGATGTCCGCGATGGCAACAATGTTGTTCGCTCGCAGATAATCCGGCAGGGACTGCTGGCTACGCCAGTTGCTGACCGTCATGGCGAGATCGCGGATCACCAGGCCAGAGGCCCAGATCTGCGAGGACTCTTCGTCTTCCGCAGTCACACCGGTATTGCCGATATGCGGATAGGTCAGGGTCACAATCTGTTTGGCGTAGGAGGGATCCGTCAGGATCTCCTGGTAGCCGGTCATTGCGGTGTTAAACACCACTTCACCCACGGTTTGACCCGTGGCACCGATAGCAACACCTCGAAAGATGCTTCCGTCTTCGAGAGCGAGAATGGCGGGAACCGTCAACGCAACCTCCAGGCTGGCAAGAAATTAGGGAGATATGCGGTGGGACGCGCACTGGCAGTTACAGCGCTGCCGGCTGCTCGCAAAAAAGCGAGATGGATTGCTCCATCTCGCTTTTTCGTAGAATTCTTCATTCGTGCGCCCCACACGCCCATCACGGGCTGCGCGCTATTCTAGGGCCTCGGGAAACAAATGTCACGTCTAAAGCCGCTGACACGCGGCATGCAACATGCAACACGCCGGGCAACCCGCCGCAGGAGCTTGCCTGCAAGCGATAATCCCCTAAAGGCAGGCTCCTGCGGTCGATGTTTACTTCAGCCCTTGCCCCAGCCCGCGGACTCGCCCGCCAGGCCAAGCACGTCCTGCATGTCGAACAACCCCTTGTCCTGACCGCCCAACCAGGCTGCGGCACGCACTGCACCACGGCCGAAGGCCATACGGCTGGAGGCCTTATGGGTAATCTCCACCCGCTCGCCATCAGCCGCGAACAGCACAGTATGGTCGCCCACGATGTCGCCCGCACGGATGGTCTCGAAGCCAATGGTCTTGCGATCGCGCTCACCGGTGCGGCCTTCACGGCCAAATACTGCCACTTCCTTGAGGTCACGGCCGAGGGTCTGAGCCACCACTTCCCCCATCCGCAGGGCGGTACCGGAGGGCGCATCAATCTTGTGACGATGGTGAGCCTCGATCACCTCGATATCCACCTCGTCCTGCAGTACGGCCGCCGCAGTTTCCAACAGCTTGAAGCACAGATTCACACCAATGGAGTAGTTGGGTGCGTAGCAGATGGCGATCTCTTCACTGGCCGCGCGCAGGCCGGCGATCTGCTCGTCGCTCAGGCCAGTGGTGCCAATGACCAGTTTGGTCCCGGCCGCACGGCACACCTCGACATTCTTCACTGTGGCTTCCGGCACAGTGAAGTCGATAAACACATCAGCGTCGTTCACCACCGCCGCCAGGTCATCGGCCAGCACCACACCCGCGGTGCCCTGCCCCACCAGCTCTCCGGCGTCCGCACCAATCAGGCTGGAACCGGGCACATCCACCGCTGCCGCCAGCGTGGTATCCGGGTTGGCAATGGTGGCCTCGATAAGAATACGACCCATGCGACCCGCAGCGCCGATAATGCCTACTTTCATGCTGTCTCCTTGATCATAAAGGCGGACGCCAGAGGCAGAACGCCTGCGCCCTCACTGAGAGCCCTGCAAGCGTCCGGCGTCTGGCGTCCGGCATCAGGCGAATTAGTTTACCAGAAAGGGCGGCTGATTCACTGCGTAGAGGTTACGGTCGCCCTTGGCCATATATTTGCGCCGCTTGCGATCAAAACGGCCAAAGCTCATGCCGCTGGCCACCCAGGCTTGCACTTCCTTCAGGCGCTTGCGGGCGTAGGCCCGATCCAGCCATTCCATGGAATACTCGGCAGGCAGTTGTGCCGCCAACATCAGCTGGGCAATCGCCTGCTGGGCCCGCTCATCATGGAAGGTATACAGCAGGCTGTTGGCATATTCGTAGCGGACAATGGCCAGATCCGGCACCTTCTTCACCGACGTTTCGAACAGTTCTGTGGCATCCCGGCTATCCGCATCCAGCGTCAGACGCCCTGCCGCCTTGCCCACCCGGCGCAACACATTGGCTTCAAAGGCCGCATACAGCGACAGCGCCAGCGGATGCTGCGGCTCCACGCCCAACATCTCGGTGGCCGCATTGATCACCATGGGGGCGTAATTGCGCTGCAGCATGGCTGGCACCGATTCATCTTCGGCCAACCGTGCCACCGCATAACCAAATCCCAGCCGCACCATGCAGTAATCCCCTTCCAGCGGCTCATCACCGGGCAGCACCGGGGCATTTTCCCCAAACCAGGCCATCTCATTGATGGTCTGCTGGAGCAGCTGCTGCTTCTGGGTTTGCGTTGGTGCCAGGTAGGTGGCGTAAATGATCTGCGACACCATCGCCGGCACCCGCGCATAGCCGCCGTACTGGCGCCCCAGATCCCGGGCATGGCGAAGATCACCGCGAAAGAAGGCCTGCCACACCTCGAGCACATTACGACTGTGTTGCTCCCAGTCATCGTCCTGATAGCGCAGATCCCGATACAAAGCCGGGAATCGCTGATAGCGGGATTTCAGGTATTCCGGAGAAGGGAACGGCAGCTGCAAGCCGCGCATGAACCGTGGCCAGTTGGACTCGATTTCAGCATAGGTATAGGTGAAGGGCGCCTGATCAAACGGTGCCTGCACCCAGGGAGCCTCAAGCACGGCCTCATCCAGCGGTAGCGGAGAGCGCTGGGCAAAGGTCGCCTTGGCGCGTGCGTAGGCCTGATCCACTGGCGCCGCAGACGCCCACGAAGAAAAACACAGGGGCAACACCGCCAGCACCAGCATCCATGCCAGATTGCGAATAGTCATGACGAACTCTTGTTGTTGTTTTTTTACGCAAGTCTAGCAGGGGGGCCAAAACCCGAAAATGAAAGAGTGCAAATTTAAGCTTATTGCCTTAGATCAGGGCTTTGCACCCTGCCCCATTGGCGTAGGCCCGGACGGGGGAGTGGAGGCTATCGGGCATCAGGCCGGAGAGGCCTTCAACCCACCGAGATACAGAAAACGTTTCACCACCAGGGCCGTCAGCGGAAACACTGCGACGTAGAGCAACATTGCCCCGAGCGGAATGCCGGGGAAGCAGAAATAGGCAAGGCCAGCCCCGATACCGGAATCCACCTGGTCGGCAAGGATATAAAGAGAGCGATGGCGCTGGGGAGTTGCTCCCGGCGCGACACCCAGTCGGCGCTTGATGAAGGAGTTGGGCAGCTCGGCCAGCACGTACCCCAACCCGCCAGCCATCCCCGCCAACAACAATGTGGCACCGCCTTGCAGAGCGGACGGCAACCATTGCGGCTGCAGCCACATCAGTGGCCACAAGATAAGCGCGCCTGCGCCGCTGTAGATCGGCACCAGCAGCATTCCCCGCCAGGTTTTGTTGGCTCCAAAGCAGGATGGTGAAACCGGGCGAACCAGACCTGGCAACCAATGCCGTTTCACGGCGACCATGTGCATGACCCCACCAAATACAATCGGGATCTGTAGCAACAACACCAGACGGAGAGTATCAATCAACGCCATGAGATCAGAGACTCCAGGCCGCGAAGAAACACAGCATCGCGAGACTCAGGGTCAGCGCGACCATTTGTCTCAATGAGCTGAACTTGAAAAACGGGCGATGCCAGAGCATGCACAATGAAAAAACGGTAATAGCCAGACCCGCTATTAACCGGGAGATACCGGGGGACAGCCAGATGTCCAGAAACAGAACACCCGCCACAATAAAAGGGCTCCAGAATACCGGCATGCCAAGGTAGGCGCTCTGACCTTGCTCATTGCTGATGTTGCCAATCTGGTTGAACACCGCAAGGCGAATGGACCCGCAGGCAATCATCAGTATCAACGGAAGTCCCTGCCAGCCCTGCAGCCCCCACAGGTATAACAACAACGCCGGCACCACCAGATACATCAGCGTATCCATAAAACTGTCCAGGTAACGCCCGAACTCACTGCTCAAACCCCAGGCACGGGCCAGCCAGCCATCCAGCGCATCCCCCAGCATGGCAATGAACAGCAGACCGCAGCCAGCCCAGTACTCGCCCGACACCACCAGGACGGCGGCGAGACTGGTCGTTACCACTCCGGACAGCGTGATCATGTCGACGCGATTCAGGCGGACAATCCAGACGGGGCCACTCATGGCAGCAGCCTCTTTTCGTGGGCACCCGCAACCGGCAAAAACCTGCGCCGCAGACGGAATCGGTAGCGCGCAGCACGCTCACGCAACAGCGGTCGGTCAATCTTGCTGTTGTGCCTGCCATCCACCGGCATGGTGTCCAGCCAGATCAGAGTCATCGGCGGGCAGGCCATGTCCACAAGGGCTGCAGAGACCTGTTGGTGAAGCGTCTTGCGATCGGTATTGTCAGCCTCGAGAAACACATAGTGATGCAGCCCGACCTGAATCAGCGCACTACGCCGGACACCCGGCAACTGATCCAGCCTGCGTTCTACCGGATAAACATCCAGCCACACCCCATCCCAATGCAAGCGATCCCCCAGTCTCCCGGTCAACACCAGTTGCCCCCGGTCATCCAGGTAGCCGCAGTCTCCAGTACGGTGCCACACCCCACCCTGAGCACGAGGAATCTTCAAGGCCGCATTGGCTGCGTCATTATTGTAATAACTGTCCAGAACATGCTCACCGCTGACCAGAACCTCACCCACTTTTCCTGCTGGCTGGCGCAGCGCCATCAGCGCCTCCTCCGTAGCAATCTCCCCGGAAAGATTGGCGATACAGATTTCACAACCATGCGCCGCGGGACCAACCCGGTACCCCGAGACAGCAGCCGCCTTATACCATTCCTGTACGGTGATACTGCTGATCGGTTCCGCTTCGGTGGAGCCATAAACAATGTGCACCTGCGCCTGAGGGAAAGCACGGCTGACCTTGTCACAGAGAGCGGCAGGCACTGTAGCGCCACCCACGGCAACGGTGTGCAAGGTGGGCACACTCACCCCTCTGGCCAATGCAGCCTCCGCGATCACATCAAGAAAAGCCGGCGCACAGGCCAATCGGGTAATGCCCTCCGATTGCATCTGCTTCAATAATTGCATGCCATCGCCCGCCGCCTGCGCATTGAGCGAGACCCGCGGCAGGATGCTGCTCACGCCGTTGCAGAGGTTATGGATCACCAATACCGGCAAGCAGGGCATTTCGATTTCGTTTGCGCTGGCCGGCAAGTGCGCCTGCAGGGTGAAGTGCTGGGCAATGAGGCTGTAATGGGTGCGATTGGAACCCTTCGGCGCCCCAGTGCTTCCAGAGGTGAACGTGATAAGACCAATGTCTTTCTTGTCCCGGGCTACGCAGACCGGCAGAGCCTGCTCCACCGGCAAGTACAATCCGGCCAGGCTGTTCTTGTGTTCTGCTGGCCCATCCACCACCAGGCTTGGCACCTTGCGCAACTCCGGCAGCCATCTCGCAAACCGCCGCACGTGCCGATAGGTTATCAACAGCTTCGGCTCGACAGAGGCCATGGCCTGGCGAACCTTTTTCAATCCCATGCCGGGATCCACAAAGATCGGCACCATCCCCGAGGCCAGCAAGGCCAGCGTCAGGGTATAAAGACGCAAGCCGGGCTTCAGTACGACCACGACCTGATCATCCACAGCAAGCCCGAGCCGTTGCAGCCCATGCTGACAAGCAGCCATCTCCGCACCGAGCTGTCGCCAGCTGATACTGTCCTCGCCTAATAACGTATTGCCGTCCATGTCAGGAATACGAATGGCTAGCCTGCCACCGCCACGCTCAATCTGCTGGCAGATCAACTCGACAAGGTTGCCACTATCGGGAAGCGGAAACATTCAGGCGATCTCCCGACAGAACAGACCGTAATGGGTTCGACCGCTCGTGCAATGTCGGCTGGCAAAGTTTCTGGACAGATTGTCTTCGCGCACCGTCGCCGCGACGACCTGTTCATAGTGACCCGGGCATTTGAGTGCAATAGATGCACTCAACACGGAAAACAGTTTGCGGTTGCGATAGGCCGGCGCCACGCCACCGGTCTTGGCAATCAGTCGGCGCGGGCTCGGCAACAAATCGGCATGCTGATCAAAACCGACAGTGTCTGCGCACAGCAGCCCATCGCTGGCGCGATTGGTCAACGGCGCATAATCGGGATAGCAGAGAAAGAACCCGGCAATGTTTTCATTGTGATCAAACGCGACGACAGATGTCTTCGGACATAGCTGCCGGGTTACCGATCGTGAGAAGCCACCCCTGAAACTGTCTTCATCAATAGGCGTGAAGGCAAAGTTGTCCGCGAAGATGGAATGCACCAAGGGATAAAGCTGATCCAGATTACTGTTCCAGACCTCAGCGGTGAGCGGCCGTAGCGTGAGATCGTCAGTCAGCGCCGCGGCCTGCCTTGCATATTTGTCCCCCACGTCCGTCAACAGCACGCGAGTGTCACCAAGCAGCTCACTACTGTACTGGTGACTCAATTGATAGCCCAGTTGCTGTACCAGCTCGGGATACCACTCGGGGTTGTAGGGCTCGCCGACAAAAGGAGCCCGGTTAAAATTGTCCAGCCGCAAACGATAGTGGCCAAAGGTGGAGAAATTGATCGGGCCATAAACCACCTGCGCGCCCTGCGAGCGAGCCCACTGCTCCATCTCGGCAAACAGTGTCCGGCACGCCTGTAAATCCGGCAGGCAGTCAAAGTAGCCGAAGAAGGCCGCAGGCTTACCGTCGATACGCATATCCGGGTAGCAGAACCCCGCCAGACGGGCGACACCCGGTATCACTCCGAGCCAGGCATGATTGCTGTCAAACCAGCGATTCCCTTGAGCAAATGCAGCCTGCACTGCCGCAGGGTTTTCCGGAATCCAGCGCAGATCATTGGCGAAGAGTTGCTGTGGCAGCTGCAAAAACGCATCCGGCAGTGCTTCCGCCGGGTTCCAGGATCCGGCATCAGGCTGCATCGTCAGCCTCACCTGATAACTCACTGGCGCAACGATGGATCGTGCCCGCCGCACCATCCATCCGCACAGCTTCCCCATCCTTGAGGATGGCGGTTAACCCCGGCACACCGACCACCGCAGGAATCCCCAACTCCCGGGCTACCACGGCGGAATGGGATAACGTGGAACCCCGTTCCACCAGCAACCCGCCGGCAGTGGGAAAAAGCGGCGCCCAGCCGGGATCCGTGCGCACGGTGCAAAGAATCTGACCGTTGAGGTTCAGCTCGTCATCCGGAGAGAAAATCAGCCGGATATTGCCTTCCACCACACCGGGATAGCAGCCGATGCCACGCAATGTGGAGGCATCTTCATCAATGGTTTGCTCGTGGGGATAGCGGTATTCATTGTGAAGATAGGGCACATCATGAGTAATGAAATGGTGCGGCGGCTCTTCATCGTGATATCCCTGATACTCTGCCTGACGGGCAGCCACCAGCGGCTTCCAGTCTGTCTGGACGGCACGCCCATCATTCCAGGCATAGAGTTCGTCCACGGTGAGCCAGAAGATATCCCGCGGTGCATCGAGGTTGCCGTAGAAGGCCAGCTGGTTGCCGATTTCGATAAAAATATCACGATACAGTGCAAAGGTACGCGTTCTGGCCAGACGCATGTTTTCACGATGTTTGATCGCACTGCGGCATTGCTGCAGCACATTCTCGAACTTGCGGCGCTGACGACGCCCCAATGCAGCTTCCACCTGCGGGAAAATGGTATTTTCCGTTTCATGGCGCAATGCCGACTCACGGTTATTCAGTGCCTCCAGTGTCAGGTCATCCCGGCTGAGGAAATTACGCAGCACCGAGAACATGAACCCCGGATCCTGGCGCAAGGTAATCGACTCCAGCTTCAGCTCGCCCATCACGCGGTCGCCATAGCGCTCGATATACTCCTGACACAAAGCATGAAAATTCGGATCGGCGTGACGGAGGCGTTTGAGCATATCCTGATTATCGCCGTTCACCACCAAGCGTCTGAGTGAAGGCCGTTCCCGAAGATAGTCACACATCCCGAGCAACATTTTGGTGGGCTCGGTACTTTCGATCTCCGCCTCACCTGAGAGCAGATTATTCTGGATAATCCCCGGGTCGCTGATGCCTGCCTTGACCAGAAAGCGATGCAGCTTGCCATTGCTCATCATCACATAAAAATCATTGATGATTGGCGTCGTCCAGTTATCCAGTAACACCTTGTCGAGATGCCGAGCCAGACGAATCAACTCACCTGGCGACCGGGTATGCAGGGTACTGCGATCAAAATCCTGATAGGTATTCTCAAAATGCTGTCGAAAGTCAGCCACCATCAGCGGCATCTTGCGGAACCCGGACAACATGCGAATCAGCGCCCGCAGCAACTGAGGTAACCGCTTCAGTTTCTCGATGAACGTGAGGGTTTGATCCTGGATCATATCGACAGGATCCTGCAGCCCCATCATGCGCTCCAGATCTTCCTTGTTCGTCGAGAATGACGGCAGGAAGAGCAGCCCCCGATACCAGTTGTTGATGTTGTAATAAATACGGCCACGCACAAAGGCCAGCATGTTTTCCAGCATGCCACGGTGCGCCTCAATCACCTCTTCCCTGACTCCCAGCACCCGCAACGTTTGTGTATAGACCGTGGTATAGGCCCGCTGCGCGAACGAAAACGTCAGCGGCGTGGTCACGCCACAATAGGATTCCTGAATATTTGAATTGTCCCAGACCAGGGGGTGCGCTTTGACGCTGGTATTGGCTGGCAACGAAGTGACCGGGCGGGTCTGCAAGAGATACAACTCGCCATCTTTCAGAGCCCACTCAATATCCTGGGGAAACCGTTTCAGATTGGCGACCTGCTTGCCAAGATCTCGCAGCGCGATGATTTGCTCCGTGGTGAGCACAGGCTGGAGCCGCCGACGCTCCTCAACCTCTCGTTCGACGGTCCCGTGCCCGCCGTCATGCATCACCAGGTAGGTATCTTTTTCCTGGATGGTAGAATCAATGGTAGAGCCATCCAGTTCGACCGTAAATTCATCGGCCACACACAGCCCGGAGACGATGCCCTCACCGCATCCCCATGTCCCGGAGATCAATGCATGGCGACGACTTCCGGTCACCGGATGAGCGGTAAACATGACCCCTGCCACATCACTGTCGACCATTTCCTGCAGGATCACCGCCGCCTGGATATGCTCCAGCGAAACCCCGCGGTGAAGCCGGTAAATCAGTGCCCGCTCGTTAAACGCACTGGCCATGACCACAAGCACCGCTTTCTCAATGGCTTCTTGCCCCAGACAGTACAACTGCGAATCCATTTGCCCGGCAAAGGAGGCGGCATCGCCATCCTCATCCACCACGGACGAGCGAACCGCAAAACGAACCCCTTCACGACCGGCAATAACGTCGGCAATTGCCACCCGGATCTCGGCATCCAGAGGCATAGCCAGAATACGATCCTGAATGCGGCTAGCCGCATCAGCAACGGAGGCGGGATCTTTTGAATCGATGCGGGCAATACACTGCTCAATCCAGGCATCAATCCCTTCACTACGCAGCTGCTGTCGGAAGGCTGATACCGTCAACACTGACCAGGCAGGAACAGGGAAGGCATTGTCGCTGAGCCAGGCCAGGTTTGATGCCTTGCCCCCAATCTCGGTCAGAGGGAGAAAGCCTGCCTCATGGGAGGATGCGATAAGTGCATTCATACGCCAAACCCCTCCAACTGCAGCAGTGAACGGAAGGTTCCGGCTACCCTGGGCATAAACTTGTAATCACGGAAGGTATGCGCCATCAGATAAAGCGGCAGACGGTTCACCGTCAGATCATTGAGGGACAACCGGTAACCAAGGCGCCATTGCTCCGGGTCGATGCTCTGCCCGCTTGCGGCCTGCAGGTGAGTACGATGCAACTCCACATAATGGTCAACCTGCTCACGCGTGGGGTCTTGCAGCGTAAAGGCCAACAGTTCAGCCAGGTCGTGCTGGGGCAACTGCAGCGTTGCCAGCTCCCAGTCATAGGCACAAAGGGTAAGCGCACCGTCGGCATCACGTCGAAAGCCTAGATTGCGCGGATTAAAGTCGTTGTGGATCAGTGTTCGGGGCAGCGTCTCAATCTGCTTCCACCAATCGCCGATACTCCGCACCCGTGCACGGAACAGCTCCATGTCACGGTCACTGAACCATTCCGGAAATTCTTCCCGGGCATGCGCGCCCAGCAGTTCCCAGAGTCGCAACTTGTCCTCCATGCCTTCGGCATCCGGCACGTCGATGTCCCAACCCTGGGCCAGCAACTCGTCTTCCTTGCCAAACCAGATACTGTGAACTTCAGCGATCCCGCGAATCGCCGCCTCAATATGCCCCTGTCCCCAGCCAGAAATGTCATCGGCGCTGTCCATCAACTCAAGCTGCTGAAGCTTTTCCTGAATGATCAGATAAATTTCCCGTTCCGCATCCTCCAACGTGCCGTGCACTGCAGGTGCATGACGGGTAAAGCGCGGGTCCGTCTGACTCATCACCTGCAGTTCGCGGCGGTGACACCCCGTAAACCCGAGATCCTCTTTCTTCTTGTTGAACTCTTGCGCCAGACGGGCATCGCACATCGCCGCCATGCTGTTGAGCATCAACAGCACTTCACCATCCAGGGGCTTGATCTTGGTCATCACGTCGAGGGATCGCTTGTTTTCATCCGTGAGTCGAAAACCATGCAAGCCAATAAACTTGTTGATGCGATGCGAGGTCAATTCCGTAATGATCGACGAGCCGTTGTTATTACTGGGCAACGGCTGACATTCAAGGAAAGCGGCTTCGCCATCGCGCATCACGTGACGGTTAAAGAATGCGGTGTCCAGCTCACCGGAGCGCAGCCAGTCCACTGGCCGGTTTCTGCCCAGTTTTTCATGCGCCCGGGCAAACTGGTCACAGGCAATGGCCGATAACGTGGACAGATCCAGCGCCAGACAGAACGACGCAATAATTTCCGCCAGTTTGTGGGCATTACCAGGACCGGCACACTGCATCAATTCCAGCGCTTCACGCTGCTGGGGCAGGTTGGTGCCACCCCCGACCGTACCAATCACCAGGCTTGGCAGGGTCATCGTGGCATAAAGGTCTCCCTGATCGGTCACTTCCATGTTCAGGTGAGCAATCGCGGATTCATGCACACAGGCAATATCCTGGCCTGTAGCGGTGAACATGGCCGCGACAATATTCGCCACATTGATATTGCTGCCGACCATGCCCGCAGCAATACCGCCCGACTGAAGATTATGAAACGCCCGCACCAGTTGCTGCGGGGTGACTTTCAGCACCTGCTCGCAATCCCTGGCCGTAATCACCGTTTCCGCAAGAACGCGAATTCCTCGCCCATTGAGGAACGACTGATAGGTCACCTTCTTGTCGTTGGACAGGTTTGATTCAACCAGAAAATTCTCGAACTGCAGGCCATGGTGCTGCTGCATGTGACTCATGATCCACTGGCAAGCCTGCCATGTGCAGGTGGTGGTCATGTTCTGTCCCGCCGCATCCCCCGTTTCATACACAAAGTGGACATGCACGGCGCGGCCAATGACCTGCGGGCGAACCTGACGAAGCCGGGCATAGTTGGAGTATCGCGCCGTCTGATCCGCAATTTCTTCGCTGTGATCAGCGATCCAGTCGGCGAAAAACAGCGCCTGGGACAAATCCTGAAGCTGAAACATGGGCACACGCAGCATGCGTTGCTCCAGTACGCGGGCACGCACACCGCCACTTCGTGACATGGCCGTTGCACCTCTCGTCGCCGATGCCACCAGCGCGCCTTCGGAGGTAGCCAACGGGGCATAGTAGTACCCACTGGCATGCTTCCCGGTGACATACAACGGCCCGGCAATGCCCAACGGAATTTCCACAGAGCCAATCAGCCCTTCGATGTTGCTGACCAATTTGCGTGGATTGAAAGAGGTTTCGGCAATACCTTGCAGACTGGCGCCGGTCACTTCACGGGCGAAAGCCAGACGCTCCTGACGTGCCTCTTCACTGTACAGGCCGCGGCCAGGTATTTTGGGCAACGCTTGCGGGTCGGTTTGGCAGGGCTCCCCCAATACCGTCTGGGTATGGACAAGACGGGCAAACTGCCAAAGTCTCGCCCGGCTTTCTTCACAGTCACCCGGCTGCATCACGAACTGCATTCCGCCCTTCGTGCTTGCCCCTGGAGACATTTCCAGTACCGGGATAGTGAATCGCTGCCCATCCATCTCTACATCACAGGCACAGGCGGCGTGACGACTGTCAATCAATGTACTCTCAACACTGACGACCAGTTGATGTTTGTCGACGCTGATGAGTGCCGCCACCAGGGACTGCCCGTCCATCGATAGCCTGAGGGAAATGTCGGTTTCGCGGGTGTGTGTTGCCTTGGGTGTCACGAGGACGGCGGCTTGTGCTCTGGAATTCATGTCTGGCCTCTCTGGATGTGATCTGCTGAGATTCAAGCAGCGACGAACAGGGCTTCACCCGCGATGCAGGCGTAGCTACTCAACATGACAAGCGCCACAATCGCTTCATTCTTTTTTCGTGCTGATTCGGTAGGTCGCTTCCGATAGGAAAGCACCAGCCAGACACAGAGCAACCACAGTAAGGAAGGCAGCAAGGCAATGATGGGCAGGGCACCCGCAATGCGCTGCATCAACCAGATTTGCAGCACCAGCATGATCAAGGTCAGCAGCAGGATGATGAGGCTGACCCCGTTAACCCCGAAAATTTTCGAGTAGGAATCAATGGTAGCCCGCTCCTCCTCTGCCCCCTTTGCCTTGCGGGTAATTTCGAAGCAGAAGCCGCCAACAAATCCAAGCACCATGAGGATGATCATGTTGGTATCCACGGCGGCCTGAGGATTCGCAATCTTTGCCAACCAGAGAATGATCAGCGGCATGACCAGCATGTGGCTGAAGGCATACAGTGTCAGACGTTTTTCAAGCCAGGCTCCGCAGAAGAATTCCTTCCCCATCAGGCATGTCCAGAACATCATCGCGCCCCAGGACACAGCGGCATAACCCAAGCCTCCGTCGCGATACAGCGACCAGGCGAGTTGCAGGGCGATGGCGATGCCACCCATAACACGTAGATGAAAAAGGGTGATGAGCCCACTTTGCAGAACACGCTGTGGGTGGTTCTGCACATCAATCGCATAGTCTTTATGTTCGTCAAAAATGCGTAGCAGCAGGAAGAATGACCAGGTCACGATACAGCCGACAACATCCACATAACCGATCAGTGCCGCATCGGGCAGCCGCGCCACACTGGCAGCGCTCAGGTACAGAATGAAAAACAGCAATGCATTAGCGAACGGAAAACGCTCGTTCATCCACGCCAGCACACGACGATAGAGCGGGCTATCGAGCCCCAACCCCACATTCTCTTCAGCGCCCTTCAATGTCTGTGATACTGATTCTTCGTTCATTGATCATTCACCCCAATAATCCCAACCCATCGGATAGCGATTTCGCTATCCACAAATCTGCTTTCCCGGCAGCAGCAACGCTGACGCTCTCCGAGTCGCTCTCGACCCGATGCTTATCGCGGCAACCACCGAGCCAAACCCGTTATCGATCCCGATCCACCAGCAGCAAGAGTGGAGGCACGAGAAGAAAATCGAAGACCAATGCGGCCACGATCGTCAGTGACAACAACCCGCCCATTCCCCAGGTAGGAGAAAACGGCGACAGCACCAAAATGGCAAAACCCGCTGCCAGCACGACGGTCGTCACCAGCATCGCGGTACCCACTGTGCCAAAGGCATAACGAATGGCATCCTCGGGTGACTTACCCAACTCACGCCGTGCAAGGACGTACTTGCTGAGAAAGTGAATGGTGTCATCCACCACCAGGCCGAGACTCATGCAGGCGACCACACTCAAACCAAGATCCACATAACCCACTGTGATTCCCCAGATGCCATAGGCCACCAGGGCCGGGACCAGGTTAGGCACCAGCGATACCACGCCGATCCGCCAGCTGCGCACCACCGGAGCCAACAACAGGGAAATCAGCACCAACGCAATTGCGGTACCTTGTAGCAGACTGATCATGTTGCGATCGGAGATATGGGCGAACACCATGTCCAGCCCCGTCCCTTCGGAGAGCGACAAGACCGGCGTATTGCCCTCGGCCCAGCGACGAATAGTCTCGTCCAGGGCCAGCAAGGTGCGGGAATCGGTTTTATGGACAAACACCCCGATACGCGCCGCCGAGCGGTCAATATTCAAATACTCATCCGTGCCGAGCCCGAAGGGCAGCGACATTTCATAGAGCAACAGATTCTGCGCAGCACGCTCTCTGCTTTCGGGTAGACGACTGTCGTCCTCGCTACCGGTATTGAGCAACCGGTGCACCCGGCGTAGCGACGGAACAATACTGTCCACGTTGGTGACGCCGGGCTGCGTCTCTATCCAGGCAACCAGCTGATCGAGCTGCTGCAAATACTCGGGATCATTGATGGTGCCGGGGCCCACCCCATCAATCCGGTACTGAATGAAGTTGATACCGGACAAATGTTCGTCACTGAACTCCATGGCCTTGCGAACAGCAAACGAGTCGTCGTAGTAGACATACCAGCGTTCATACATCTTGTTCTGCGAAATCAGGCTGGCGCACACCACCACCACCGCAGCACTGATGGCCAGGGTGAGGTAACGCCGGGCAATGATCATATCCGCGAGCTTTTGCATCACCGGGTACAGCCGGGCGCTGCCGTGCCCCTGACTGCTCTTGCGCCCAGGCGGCAGCCAGCACATCAGCGCAGGGGCAAGAGTGATCGTGAGCAGGAAGGCAATCAGGGCACCACTCGCCGCCATGTTGCCGAGTGCCCGGTAAGGCGGTGCCTCACTGAAATTCAGGCACAGCAAGCCAATGGCGGTGGTGACCGAGGTGATCAGCATGGGTTTGAAGTTAATCCGCAACGCGCTAACCACCGCCTCGCGTCGCTCCTGCCCTTCACTCAGATAGTGATAAAAACTCACCAGCAAATGGACACAGTCCGCCACCGCGATGATCATCACCATATTGGGAATAATGCCCGCCACCGGCGTGAGTGCGCCCCCCGCCCAGCCCGCCAGGCCGAAAACCGCCACAATCGAAAGGGTGATGACACTCATGGTGATGAGCATGCCAGTCCAGCTACGCAGCAGGATCACGAGCAGCACATACATCAGCAAAGTGCTGACGGGAATCAAAAGAGCGAGATCGCCAGCAACGGCTTCTTCCAGGGCCAGGTTAATCACCGCACTGCCGAACAGCTGGATAGTGGCCTTGTCCTTGTTGGCCTCCTGAATCGGCGCCAACTGTTCCCTTAACCACGTCACCACCTCGCCGGTGGCTTTCACGTTGTCCGCTGGCAACGTTAAGGTCACGTTGATCGCAGTGGCTTTCCCGTCGGGACTGACGATGCTGTGCAGTAAGGTTTCTTCCTCGCTGGCGTAATCACGCACCGCTCTCAGCGCTTGCTCGTCGGCAAGGACACCTTCATCGATCAGGTCACTGGCACTCAGCCCCTCAACGGTTGCTTGCAGGTGCTGATGATTACTTAACGAATCCACCCGCCTTGAGTAAGGCGTCTGCCAGGCAAGCTCCGTCAACTCGACCACCAGAGCAAGAAACCGGGGATCATAGATATCGCCATTCACTGGCGACAGGATGAGGCTGACGTTATCACGCTTGTTGAAGGCGTCTTCCAGCGCTTCAAAGCTTTGCAGCTGCGGATTGTCGTCGCTGAAATACGTTCTGAAATCAGGGGTGAACGTCAATCTCGCGGCGCCCGCCGCGACAAGGATGAGCACCATCATGCTGAGAAAAGTCGTGAGGCGATAACGCTGGGTAACAAACTCCCAGACGGGGGCGAGATTCAAGAGGGGCTCCTTGAAACCTTGGCGGCATCAGATGGCTACAACGGAGCGCGCGACCTTAGCAGCGATAGCGCCCCATCCCTCATGTGCAAATACTGTTATAGGCATGGCAAATCCTGCCATGCAAACCTCGCCAAACCCAAAGGCGATACTTTCCTCCTTAACAATGGCCCATATCGTTGCGGGCCTGACAGGTCCGCCATCAAAGTACCCTGCTGATACCCCACCATCGTCCATAAAAAACGGAGCAGGTTTTGCCTGCTCCGTTTTGGTAGCCGGGTTAACGGCTCGACTTACTTGGCATCAAAGAAGCGTTTTACGCCTTCGAACCAACTGGTCTTCTTCGGGTTATGACGGTCACCGCCCGTTTCCAGCGAATCCTGGAACTTGCGCAGCAGGTCTTTCTGCTCACTGGACAGCTTCACCGGGGTTTCCACCACCACCTTGCAGAGCAGGTCACCGGTGGCACCACCGCGCACCGACTTCACTCCCTTGCCGCGTAGACGGAACATCTTGCCGGTCTGGGTTTCTGCCGGCACCTTCAGCTTCACCTTGCCGCTGAGTGTCGGCACATCCAGCTCACCACCCAGGGTCGCGTCCACAAAGCTGATCGGCACCTCGCAATACAGGTTGGTTCCGTCGCGCTGGAAGATGTCGTGCTCACGCACCGCCACCTGCACATAGAGGTCACCGGAAGGCGCGCCGTGCATGCCCGCTTCACCTTCACCCGCCAGGCGAATACGGTCACCGGTATCGACACCGGCCGGAATCTTCACCGACAGGGTCTTGGTGTTTTGCACCCGACCCTGGCCACCACAGCTGCCACAGGGGTCTTCAATGATCTGGCCTTCACCCTTACAGGTAGGACAGGCCTGCTGCACGGTGAAGAAGCCCTGCTGCATACGCACCTGACCGGCACCACCACAGGTGGAACAGGTCACCGGCTTGGAGCCCTCTTTGGCACCGCTGCCATGGCAGGTGTCGCAACTTTCCCAGGTGGGGACGCGAATTTTTTCTTCGCAACCGCGCACGGCCTGCTCAAGGCTCAGCTCCAGGGTGTAACGCAGATCAGCACCACGGGCAGGGCCACGACGTCCGCCGCCGCCACCACCGAAGATGTCGCCAAAAATATCACCAAAGATGTCACCGAAGCCGCCCGCACCGGCACCACCGCCAAAGCCGCCCTGGCCCTGGCCGTTCACGCCGGCGTGGCCGAACTGATCATAGGCCGCGCGCTTCTGCTCATCGGACAGGACTTCGTAGGCCTCCTTGGCTTCCTTGAATTTGGCCAACGCCTCCTGGTCATCCGGATTACGATCCGGATGGTATTTCATCGCCAGACGGCGATAGGCCTTTTTCAGGTCCTGCTGGCTGGCGTCTTTCGCTGCCCCCAGCACTTCATAATAATCGCGTTTGGACATAATCAAGCCTTTGGCTTAGCCAGACGCTGAACGCCGGAGGCCAGCCGCAAATCCACAAGGAGGTTCACGTCCAGCATCCGGCGTCAGGCGTCAGGCTTAATTACTTCTTCTTGTCGTCGTCGACTTCTTCGAACTCGGCGTCAACAACGTCGTCACCTGCAGCCTGCTCACCGCCTTCCGCAGCACCTTCAGCCTGCTGCGCCTGCTCGGCGTAGAGCTTCTGGGCCAGCGGCGCAGACACTTCGGACAGCGCCTTGATCTTGGCTTCGATGTCGTCCTTGTCGCTGCCCTTGGCCGCTTCTTCCAGCTCGTTCACCGCCTTGGTGATGGACTCTTTCTCTTCGTCAGTGGCCTTGTCGCCAGCTTCGTCGAGGGTCTTGCGAGTCGCGTGCACCAGGTGATCGGCCTGGTTACGGGTCTGCACCAGCTCTTCGAACTTCTTGTCTTCGTCCGCGTGAGCCTCGGCATCCTTCACCATTTGATCGATCTCTTCATCGGACAAACCGGAAGAGGCCTTGATCTGAATGGACTGCTCTTTGCCGGTGGCCTTGTCCTTCGCGCTTACATGCAGGATACCGTTGGCGTCGATGTCGAAGGTCACTTCGATCTGCGGCATGCCACGGGGTGCCGGCGGAATGTCTTCCAGGTTGAACTGACCCAGAGACTTATTCTGCGCGGCCTGCTTGCGCTCACCCTGCAGCACATGCACGGTGACGGCAGTCTGGTTGTCATCCGCAGTGGAGAACACCTGAGACGCGTTGGTCGGGATAGTGGTGTTCTTCTCGATCAGCGGAGTCATCACGCCACCCATGGTTTCGATACCCAGGGTCAGCGGAGTCACATCCAGCAGCAGCACGTCAGTCACGTCACCGCTCAGTACCGCGCCCTGAATGGCAGCACCCATGGCAACCGCTTCATCCGGGTTCACGTCCTTGCGCGGCTCCTTGCCGAAGAACTCTGCTACTTTCTTCTGCACCATCGGCATGCGGGTCTGACCGCCCACCAGGATCACATCGGTGATGTCAGCCGCTTTCACGCCCGCATCGGTCAGTGCAGTCTTGCAAGGCTCCAGGGAGCGAGTCACCAGATCACCCACCAGCGATTCCAGCTTGGCGCGGGTCACTTTCACCACCAGGTGCTTGGGACCAGTAGCGTCTGCAGTGATGTACGGCAGGTTCACTTCGGTCTGCTCGCTGGAAGACAGCTCGATCTTGGCTTTTTCAGCCGCTTCTTTCAGGCGCTGCATGGCCAGCGGGTCACCGCTCAGGTCGATGCTGGAATCGGCCTTGAACTGATCCGCCAGGAAGTTGATCAGGGCCAGGTCGAAATCCTCACCACCCAGGAAGGTGTCACCGTTGGTGGCCAGCACTTCGAACTGGTGCTCGCCGTCCACTTCGGCAATCTCGATGATGGAGATATCGAAGGTACCACCACCCAGGTCGTAAACCGCGATGGTGCGGTCGCCGCCCTTCTTGTCCATGCCGTAGGCCAGGGCCGCAGCGGTGGGCTCGTTGATGATACGCTTCACGTCCAGGCCAGCGATGCGACCGGCATCCTTGGTGGCCTGACGCTGGGAATCGTTGAAGTAAGCCGGCACGGTGATAACGGCCTCGGTGACAGTCTCACCCAGGTAATCTTCCGCGGTCTTCTTCATCTTCTTCAGCACCTGCGCAGAAATCTGCGGCGGCGCCATCTTTTCGCCCTTCACTTCGACCCAGGCGTCACCGTTGTCGGCCTTGGCAATCTTGTAGGGCACCATCTTGATGTCTTTCTGAACCACGTCGTCTTCGAAACGACGACCGATCAAACGCTTCACCGCGTACAGGGTGTTCTCCGGGTTGGTCACGGCCTGACGCTTGGCAGCCTGACCGACCAGGGTTTCCTTGTCGTCGGTGTACGCGATGATGGAAGGCGTAGTACGGGTGCCTTCGCTGTTTTCGATAACCTTGGCCTTGTCACCTTCGAGCACCGCCACACAGCTGTTGGTTGTACCCAGGTCGATACCGATAATCTTACCCATGTCTCTCTTTCTCCTTCACACCAACCGGCACCCTATCGGCGCACCGGACAGTTGAACTTGTTAACTCTACTGGCACCTATATGGCGGTGTTTTAAACCGATTCAAGGGGCCTTCACGCTTTTTTCGCGATTTGCCTGAACGTGTTCAGGGAGCCTTGCTGACCACCACCCGTGCCGGGCGAATAAGGCGGCCATTGAGCTGATAACCCTTCTCGAGTACGTCGATCACGGTATTGGGATCCACGTTGGGCACCGGCACCATGGTCATGGCCTCGTGCAGCTCAGGGTTAAAGGGCTCATCGCTGGGGCTGATTTGCTCCAGGTTGTACTTACTGAACACATCCAGCAGGGATTTCAGCGTCAGCTCGATGCCTTCGCGGGCAGCCTTGACGTTCTCATCATCCGCATCCAGCGCCCCGAGACCCCGCTCCAGATTGTCTGCCACGCTCAGCAGATCGCCGGCAAACTTCTCCAGGGCAAACTTGTGGGCATGCTGCACATCGCGCTCGGCACGGCGGCGCATGTTCTGGATCTCGGCCTGGGCACGGATATCGGCTTCACCCAGCGCTTTCTTCACGGTCGCCAGTTCCGCTTCCAGCTCAGCCAGCTTCTCTTCAGCGGTAGGCTCAGCCTGTTCAGCCGCAGCCGCCGCTTCCTGCTCTTCCACAGTCTCTACCTGCGGTTCGGCATTGTTCTGGTCTTTTTCCTGCTCACTCATTCTTCCACTCCACATCCCGTTCCGGGCTTTTACCAGGAAAGCGGGCAAAGATATGGGAACTGATGGTCGGGATTCAAGGGGGGATAGAGGCAGTTAACAGTGAATAGTGAATAGTTAACAGCTGCGCGGGCGGGGTTGGACGGGAACTGGCACGGCGCAGGCCGCGCTCAGGCGGCTGTCAACGCATCCTGTGGGGCTTGCCTGAAAGCGATTACCCTCCAGAGCCCCGCTTCCGCCAGATCGTGCTGTAGGAGCGGTGTTCCACCGCGATTTCTGGCGTTAGAAAGGATCGCGGTCGGACGACCGCTCCTGCAACGAGGCACCGCCGTAGGAGCCAACCTGCTGGCGAAAACCGCTTGCAGGCAAGCTTCTACAAGACGGGGTTTAGAGCTGAGTCAGCGCTGCGGAGAGGATTTTGGCGGTGATATCCACGGTGGGGATCACTTTC
This sequence comes from Alcanivorax sediminis, assembly GCF_009601165.1. Taxonomy (NCBI): domain Bacteria; kingdom Pseudomonadati; phylum Pseudomonadota; class Gammaproteobacteria; order Oceanospirillales; family Alcanivoracaceae; genus Alcanivorax; species Alcanivorax sediminis. The sequence continues at coordinate 79,156 of NZ_WIRE01000001.1, forward strand.
TCGTAGTCCATGCGGGTGGGCCCAACCACGGCAAGCACCCCAACCGGACCATTCTCTGCGCGGTAAGGCGCCGAGATCAGGGAGTACTCCTCGAAGGGCCGGAAACCGGACTCGCGACCAATGAAGATCTGCACTCCATCCGCCTTCATGGAGCGCTCCAGCAAATGCAGGATGTCGCGCTTGTGATTGAAAGCTTCGAACAGATCCCGCAGCTGCCCCAGATTTTCCGCCTCGGCGGACTGAATCAGATTGGACTCCCCCGACACCACATAATCCGAATCAGCCTCTTCCGTCCGCAACGCCTTGTCCGCCACGGCCACGGCTGTCTGCATCAGCGCATCCATATGCTGCCGATCCGCATTCATGGTGTTGAGGAGGCCATCGCAGATGCTGTTCAGGTCACAGCCCGCATAGGTGTGGTTGATGTAATTGGCCGCCTGCCGCAGCTCGGCCTCATCATAGTCACGATCGGTATGGATGATGCGGTTTTGCACCTCGGAACGGTTCACCACCAGCACCACCAACACCCGCTTGCCGGACAGCGGCAGGAATTCCACCTGCCGCAAGGTGGTGACCTCCCGACGCGGCACCGCCACCAGCCCGGCCATGCGCGTCAGCTCAGCCAGTGTTTTGGACGCCTGGGAAATCAGCTCCTGGGGTGACTGTTCCGGCGCCAGCAACTGATTGAGCTCACGTCGCAAATCCTTGTGATCCGGGCGCTCCATGACACTGGAGGCGAGCAGGGAATCCACATACATGCGGTACCCCAGCTCCGTGGGAATACGCCCGGCAGAGGTATGCGGGCTGGCGAGAATACCCAGATCCTCCAGCTCCGCCATGATATTGCGGATGGTGGCAGGACTCACCTGCAGGCCACTGCCGGAGGCAAGGGTTTTCGAGCCCACCGGTTGGCCGTCACGGATATGCCGCTCCACCAGCGTCATCAGCAGGCGTTGTTTACGTTCGTTGAGATCCAGCTTGGTCATAGTTCTATATATGTACCAGAAAACAGCCCCGGCATTATATAAAATTCCCAGGGGCTTACACTGACGCCCCGAATCCCCTAAGATTGGCACAACTGACCATACGAACAGTAACAAGGATGTTATCGTGCAAGACAACAACAATCCCTACCAGACACCGAATGCCGCTCCACCCCTTGCCCACGCAGAACAGGACGTACCGTTGGCAACCCGGGGCAAGCGCTTTTTCGGCGCCCTGATCGACGGGCTCATTCAGCTAGCGATTATTGGTCCCATGGTCTACTTCAGCGGCACCTGGGACGAAATGATGCAGAGCAATGGCTCTCTCGACCTGGTTGGGACCCTCACCTGGTTCATTATTGGCGAAGTCCTTTTCCTCGCCCTGCAGGGATACCTGCTCTTCAATCGCCAGCAGACCATCGGCAAATGGCTGCTGAACATGAAGATCGTGGGCATGGAGCAGGAGCAGGTGCCGGCCGGCAAACTCTATGGCTTGCGATACCTGGTGCTGCACGTGGCCAGCCAGATTCCTGTAGTTAACCTGATTGGTATCGTTGATCCACTGCTGATTTTCCGCAAGGACAAGCGCTGCCTGCATGATCTGCTGGCAGGCACCCAGGTTGTTGATCTCAAGACAGCCTGAACACGCAACACCCGTTTCGGAGACGTACCATGCTGACACATCTGAGCGTTCGCCACTTTGCTACCGTAGACCAGCTGGAGCTGGAACCGGAGAACGGTCTCACCGTCATCAGTGGTGAAACCGGGGCGGGCAAATCCGTCATCATTGACGCCCTTGGCCTGACCCTGGGTGATCGGGCCGATTCCAGCGTGGTCCGTCACGGCCATGATCGTGCCGAAGTGCTCGCCACCTTTGATGTCAGCGACAACCCGGCTGCCCAGCAATGGCTGGCCGAACGGGAACTGGACGACGACAACCAGTGCCTGCTGCGCCGTACTGTGCGCGCCGATGGCCGCTCCCGGGCCTATATCAATGGTACCCCTACCCCGCTGGCGGAAGTCCGCGAGCTGGGTGAACGCCTGATCAGCATCCATAGCCAGCACGAGCATCAGGCTCTGCTCAAGAAAGAAGCCCACCGTCAGCTGCTGGACAACTACGCCGACGCCCGCGAGCTGGCGGTCACCGTGCGTGAACAGTGGCGCAGCTGGCAGAAGGCCCGTCGCGCCCATGACGATGCCCTCAACCAGGCCCGCGAGCAGAATGAGCGCGAGGAGCTGCTGCGCTTTCAACTGGAAGAGCTGGATGCCCTGGGTCTTCAGCAAGGCGAGCTGGCCGAACTGGAGCAGGAACAGCAGCGTCTGGCCAACGCCGACAGTCTGATCCGGATCTGCCAGCAATCCCTCAACGCCCTCTACGAAGGTGACGACGGCACCTGCAATGACCACCTCAGTCAGGTCAGTCACTGGCTGGACGACGCCCGCCGTCAGGACGACGGCCTTGGCAATGTGGCCGATGCGGTGGAATCCGCCCGGTTGCAGGTAGAAGCTGCAGCCGAGGACCTGCGTCATTACCTGGAACGGCTGGATCTGGACCCGGAACGCCTCAACCAGGTCGAAGAGCGCCTCAGCCAGTGCTACACCCTCGCTCGCAAATACCGCATTCGCCCGGAGGAGCTGGTGGAGCACCACCAGAACCTGCTTAACGAGTCCGAGGCCCTGGGCAATGTGGATGCCCACCTCCACGCCCTGGCAGAAGCCGAAAGCGCTGCCGAAAAGCAGTACATGGACTCCGCGCTCAAGCTGGGCAAGGCCCGCCGCAGTGCCGGCAAGACCCTCACCCAGCAAGTGCAGAAGCAGCTCACCGCCCTCGGTATGAAAGCGGCGGTGATGGAAGCCCGGCTGAGTGAGTGCAACCCGGGCGCCGACGGCCTGGAAGAAGTGGAGTTCCTGTTTACCGCCAACCCCGGCCAGCCCCTCAAGGCCCTTGGCAAAGTGGCTTCCGGCGGTGAACTGTCACGGGTCAGCCTGGCCATTCAGGTGATCTGTGCCCGCAACCTCACCGTCCCCAGCCTCGTCTTTGATGAAGTGGATGTGGGCGTGGGGGGGGGCGTGGCCGAAATCGTCGGTCGTCTTCTGCGCGAGCTGGGCAGCCATGCGCAGGTGCTTTGCATCACCCACCAGCCGCAAGTCGCCAGCCAGGGCCACCAGCACTGGCAGGTGCACAAGATCCAGGGCGACGACACCACCCACACCCGCATTCACGGCCTGGACGAAGCGGCCCGCATCGAAGAACTGGCCAGAATGCTCGGTGGTGTGGAGATCACCGAATCCACCCGCACCCATGCAAAAGAAATGCTGAGCAAGGCGCAGGCAGCTTGAAGAGCAGTTAATAGTTAACAGTGAAGAGTTAATAGCTGCGCGGGCGGGGTTGGTGCGAGCAGAGATGCCGTGCCCGCGCTCAACCTGCGGTCTCTAGCCTGCTGCGGCAAACTGCTTTCAAGCGAAAGATCGCCAGCTGGCTGGCTCCTACGGCGGAGCCTGGACCCGCCCTATTGTGGGAGCGGTGGTTCCACCGCGACTCTTACTCGGCAACGCCGGGTATCGTGGTCGCACCCGGAGGGCATAGCAAACGACCACTCCCACGGTCAGACATCGACTCAACGCCAGTCCCCGTAGGAGCCTGCCTGCAGGCGATCCCCACGGGCTTTGCCCGCGAGCACCTGGCGTCATGCAAGCATGGACTCCTAAAGGGGGAGTTTTTTCTGGGTGGAACTGGCTGGGGGGGGAGACATGCCCACACAACACCCGGGGCCCCGCGTGTTGCGTGAAGCATGATGCGCGAAGCGTAATTACTTCTTCGGCTTCACGTACAGGACCAGGGAATGGTCGACGATTTCGTAGCCGTGCTCTTCAGCAATGGCATGCTGACGCTTTTCAATAACGTCATCCATGAACTCGATCACCTGACCGGTTTCCATGCAGACCATATGATCATGATGATCTTCATCGGCCAGTTCGAACACCGCAGAGCCGCCCTCGAAGTTATGACGCAGCACCATGCCCGCCTGCTCGAACTGGGTCAGCACCCGGTATACGGTAGCCAGACCCACATCCTCACCCGACTCCATCAGCGACTTGTAGATGTCTTCGGCACTCAGATGGCGCTCTTCTGACTTTTCCAGCTGTTGCAGGATTTTCACCCGCGGCAGGGTCACTTTCAGGCCCGCCTTTCTGAGATCCTGATTATCCAATGCGTATGCTCCGTATGCCTAACTCAATGGCGAAATAAAAACCCGGGAAATCCAACCGCCCGGCAAGAAAACACGAACTCTCACCCCCAATCCGGTGTCAATCAGAGGGTATATTCGTCAGCCGGGAATTTGTCATCGCTTCCCAAGCCTGTATTATCGCCCGAACACTCAGCGAAGTCGAAAAACATGCCAAGAATTACCACCCTGCTGCTGCTCTCCACCTTGATGGTGCTGGGCGGTTGCAGCAGCCTGCGCTTCCCCGGGGTCTATCGCATCGACATTCCCCAGGGCAACTTTGTCACAGAAGACATGCTCAGCAAGCTCCAGCCCGGCATGAGCCCGGAGCAGGTTCGCTTTGCTCTGGGCGCGCCGACCCTGATTGATCCGTTCACACCCAACGTGTGGTTCTACCCGATGACCTACCGGCCGGGCAAAGGCGACAAGGTCAGCCAGAAGATTGCCGTTTACTTTGATGGCGGCGTCTACAGCCGCTATGAAGGTGAGGTTGTGGATGACTTCAAGGCCAAAACCTCCGGCCGCAACGACCGTGAACTGCAACAGAAAGCGGAAGAACGCCAGGAGGGGTCGGACTGACCGACACCTCCCCGGCCGCCTCCAAATCAGGCCTTGGCGGCCTTCTCCTGAGCCCGCTTCTTGCGGTTCAGCTTCGGATCCGCCTTGAGCGGGCGATAGATCTCCACCCGCTCACCCGCCTTCAAGACATGCGCCGCTGGATTGGCCACCACCTTGCCAAACAGCCCCATGGGCGCCTTGTCCAGCTCCAGCCCTTCAAACTGTTCGGCAATCCCGGACAACCGTGCGGCCTCCAGCATGGTCGTGCCTTCCGGCACATCCAGCCCGATCAGGCGCTGCTTTTCCGGCAACGCGTAGGCCACTTCCACATGAATATTGGCGTCGGACATTACTGCCCCTCCGGCACGACCGGTACATCGGACTCAGCGGGGGCGGCAGGCACTTCTGCCTCGCCCTGCTCCTGCTCCACCGCCTCAATCACTTCAGCGGCTTCACTCTCTTCCTGCGCAGCGGCGCTATCTGCCGCTTCTACCTGCTCCTGAGCCACAGGCTCCGGGGCGGCCACCGCTTCATCCGGGAATACCATCTTCCAGATGGTGTAGGTGAACAGGGCTATCACCGCCGCCGGGGAGAAGATCCGCACCAGCGCCCGCCATACCAGATAGAGCGGGAAGCTCTTCATGGCCAGCTCCTTGCGGGCATGGGTCTCTTTCATGACCCAACCGGCGAAGATGGCAATCAGTACCCCACCAAGGGGCAGCATGACCGTGGTGGAGAGGAATTCCACATTGTCGAAGAAGGTACCCACCAGGAAGGTATGGTCCTTCCACAGGTTGAACGACAATACCGAGCCAATACCCAGCAGCCAGGCGCCCAGACCCACCAGTGCCGCCGCCTTGCCACGGCCCAGCCCACGCTCGACCAGCCACGCCACAACCGGCTCACCCAGACTGATGGACGAACTCCAGGCCGCCGACACCACCAGCACAAAGAACAACGTGCCAAACAACACCCCGCCCGGCATCTGACCAAAGGCCAGCGGCAAGGTAACAAACATCATCCCCGGACCCTGACCCACTTCCAGGCCGTTGGAGAAGGTCAGCGGGAACATGGCCACACCGGAACCCAACGCCACCAGCGTATCCAGCAACGCAATGATAATTACCGTGGACATGATCGATACCGGCTGCGGCTTGCCGCCTTTCTTGCCCACCGTCTCACGGGGCATATAGGCACCGTAGGCCATGATCGCCCCCATCCCCAGGCTCAGCGTAAAGAACGCCTGGCCCACCGCAGTAATCACCGCCTGACCGTTGAGCTTGGAAAAATCAAAGGCGAACAGGAAGCTTACTCCCTGCTTGAACCCGGGAGTGGTCGCCGCATAGCCCACCAGCACCACCAGCAGCACAAACAGCAACGGCATGAGGATCTCGACCGCCTTCTCGAGCCCGCCTTTCACCCCACGACCCACCACCACCATGGTCAGCACCATGAAGAGGGTATGACAGCCCATCATCAACCACGGATCGGCCAGCAGCGCATCAAAGCGCGCACCGGATTCCGCCGCCGTAATGCCCTGGAAGCCACCAATGACGGACTCCCAGACGTAATACAGCGCCCAGCTGGCCACCACCGAATAGAAAGACAGAATCAGGAAGGCCGACAGCACCCCCATGTGGCCGATGCCAGACCAGCGCTGTGACACCTTGGAATCCAGCGCCAACTTGCGCATGGAATTGATCGGACTCATGCCGCCCTTGCGTCCGATCATGACCTCGGCAGCCATGATCGGCACACCCACTACGGCGATACACAGCAGATAGAGCAACACGAAGGCGCCGCCGCCGTTTTCGCCAGTGATATAAGGGAAGCGCCAGATGTTACCCAGCCCCACTGCCGACCCCGTCGCCGCCAGAATAAACACCCAGCGGTTGGCCCACATGCCATGGACCGGCTTGTTTTCTTGCTTCATAACACCCATACCTTATTTGACGTGGCGGTATTGTCTTATTATTTGCCGTCCCGGCTCAAGACGAAGCAAACACTCACTTACCGGGTTTTGCCAAATGCAAAGCGCTATCCGGTCACTCTACCTTGCTCTATAATCGCCGCCCTATGGGAAAAGCCAACAAAAAAGCCAAAGCACCGTCCGCCACCATTGCGCAAAATCGCAAGGCGCGTCACGAATACCATCTGGAAGAACACTTTGAAGCCGGTCTGGTTCTGGAAGGCTGGGAAGTGAAGTCCATGCGTGCCGGCAAAGCCAACCTCAGCGAAGCCTACGTCCTGCTCAAGGACGGCGAGGCCTTCCTGTTTGGTGCCCGCATCGAACCCCTGAACACCGCCAGCACCCACATCACGCCGGATCCGATTCGCACGCGCAAGCTGCTGCTGAACCGCCGGGAGCTGAGTCTGATTTATTCAGGCGTACAGAAAGACGGCTTCACCTGTGTGCCGGTGAGCCTGTACTGGAAGAAAGGGTTCGCCAAGTGCGACATCGCACTGGCCAAGGGTAAACAGAAGTTTGACAAGCGCGCCACCGAGAAAGAGCGCGACTGGAATCGTCAGAAACAGCGTCTGATGCGGCAGGGTTAAAGCGCCGGAACGGGCTTACCCTGCACGCAACCCACGATATTTCATCCGTCTTACGCCAAATGGCGCTCAGGCTTTACCGCCCGCACGTCACCGCGCAACTGCCAATAAAGCTGCAACCACGCACGCAAGACCGCTGGCAAGAAGTACACCGCAAACAGAATCACCGGGATTCGTGCGTCTGCCGTTGCCAGATCCACCAGGTAAATACCCGCAGCATAGGCCGCCAACGCAAACATCAGCTGCAACGCGCGGAACACTACCGGCTGTGCCATGAACGCCTTTTCAGTTACCTGTCCAACAGATCGAATGATCGTGTTCATCGTCCTTCTCCTTTGAATGAACGACAATGCCTTGCTTGGCGTTTCGGGGCCTTGGCCATCCTGAAACGCAGTAAAGTCATTGCGAGATACACAATTTGCTGCGCCCTGCCCGCTCAACGGCTTTTGACCACCCGCAGCCGGGGCGCTGCACCATCACCAAGGATTGCGACATCGCTCAGTGACAACTTCATATTGCCTCCTGAATATGACTAATGAAGCACTTTCAGTAAGATTGTAGGACAACGAATGTGTATTCAGGTAACACTTTTTACGAACCAGTTACGTTTTACGGTTATTATTTGATCAAAATCAAATTTCTGCGTCCGACACAGTTGTTAAGTGACTTCCCCCACCCCATCTCCTACAATACGAGTTCGACAGGGGCCGACCTGGATTCGACGCCGGTATTGAACTCTGTGGTGCATGTCGAGAAGGTCACGAGTCTCGTAAATCATTTGTGGCACACTAAAGTAATCGCAAACGACGATTCTTACGCACTAGCAGCTTAATCCCTGCTTATCGCCAATCGACCCTGCCTGTGGGGAAGAGCGGCGAGCATCGCAACACAGGCTCGCAGCAACGTCCGCCCCGGATCGCGCTGTTAAAACTCTTAGGGGCTCGGCTCTCACGTCCTGCCAATCGGGTTGTGTGGGCTTAAATCAATAGATCTGGCTAAGCATGTAGATCTGCAGATGGATTGCTGACGGACGCGGGTTCGATTCCCGCCGGCTCCACCAAACAAAAAGGGCCACCCCGATGGGGTGGCCCTTTTTTTAAATATGTTGAGGTTAAAGGGTTCTCAAGCCAGGGCGACTTGAGGAACAATGAAAAATATTTGGTATTTAACCTGGGCCAAAAATCACAGCTAAACCAACCTAGAGTTTCTGATAAATGAGCCTTCGAATTCACAACACCCATAAAACAGCCATAGATTTATTCTCTGGATGCGGGGGCTTAACGGAGGGGTTAAAGCAAGCAGGGTTTAATGTAATTTCGGCAGTAGAAATTGAGCCGCTTGCTGCTGAAACATATTCCCAAAACCACCCAGAAGTTAACTTGCTCAATTCTGACATCAGAACCATTGGTGCAACAGACCTAATACCCATTAAAGAAAAAACGGTTTCCCCTATAGACTTATTGGCTGGCTGCCCGCCCTGCCAAGGTTTTTCAAGGATGAAACTCAACAACAAAAGCGGCTATCTAAGAGACCCAAGAAACAGACTGATTGACGAAGTATTGAGACTCGTAAGGGAGATCTACCCGAAGGTTATCATGCTAGAAAATGTTCCCAACCTGAAAAAATACTCCAGGTATTTAACATTCAAAAGGGAACTAAAAAAGCTAGGCTACTTTGTCACGGACCAAGTTATCGACGTCTCAAACTTTGGTGTCCCTCAAAGAAGAAAAAGGCTTGTTTTTCTCGCATCCAGACTTGGAATTATAGACCTCCCGTCTGCACCTCTTCGGAGGTCAACAGTTAGGGAGGCCTTTACTATAATTCCCGGCGAAACAAATTGCGCGGACCCTCTTCACGACACCCATCAAAAGCGAAGTGAACGCATAATGCGGTTAATCCAGGCAATACCAAAAGACGGCGGAAGCCGTACAGCATTATCAGAAGATCTTCGCCTTAAGTGCCATGAAAGAAACGACGGTTATTACGATGTTTACGGCCGAATGAAATGGGATGATGTATCGCCCACCATTACAGGAGGGTGCATAAACCCATCAAAAGGAAGGTTTTTACACCCGGAAGAGGATAGAGCAATAACACTCAGGGAAGCGGCACTCCTTCAAAGCTTTCCAATATCATATAAATTCTCACTGCGAAAAGGGAAATATGCTGCAGCAGAAATGATCGGCAATGCTTTTCCTCCAAAGTTTTCTAGCATTCAAGGAAAAGAAATCGCACGCCACATTGCCTATCATGAAGGGTAAGTATCGATGTCAAAAGAAGAAAAAATGGAAGACCTAATAAAAACAATATCAACGTTCAAGCCTGGAAAACCCTTAAAGAAATACATTGCCCACGCAGTTTTCCCCAAATTCAAAAATTTGGAGCCAGGTACAAGAGTTGATTTCGATTTTCCTCTTACCGCTTTAGTAGGCCCGAACGGAATTGGAAAAACGTCCATACTTCACGCAATGTGGGGGATGCCTCTTGGATACTCAACAAACAAGTTCTGGTTCTCCACAGATCTAGATCCCATAGAAGGCTCAAGAAAAAATCCTCAGCGTTACTTCTATGGACATTGGCATGAGAAGTACAACGGAATTGTTGAGACGAGGAAGGCACGACTGGGGAAAAAGAGAGACTACTGGGAACCATACAGACTTAGCATTCGTGACGGAATGCAACCGCTGCCCAAAGAAAACTACCCAGGAAAATCCAAGGACAGATGGACGCCGGTAAAAAGAAATGTCGTATACATAAACTCCAGAGCAGTCTTTGGATCCTTTGATCGATATTTTTATTTTGACAAAAATATCGACAGCCATAGAGACGACATGCTCAGAGAAGCAAAAAGACTAAAAAAGATTAAAGAAACGAAAAGAAATTCCTATATCTTAGGAAAAAGGGAGCGACTTTTTGAAAACAGAGAACTCTCTCCCGAAGAAACAGATGCAGTATCGAAAATACTTGGAAGAAATTACGAGGGAGCACACATTTTAAGACACTCTCTTTATCCAAAAAACAGGGGAAGAGATCTTAGCGTAATCTTCAAAAGAGGCAATGAATACTCTGAGGCATTCGCGGGAAGTGGTGAGATTTCCGCTGTCAGCATTGTTATTGACATCCTCTCCGCGGAAGAATACTCACTGATATTACTAGACGAACCAGAAACATCTCTTCACCCTGGCGCACAAAGGGCCCTCCTGCAATTCCTGCTAGAACAAATCAAGCTAAAAAAACATCAGATCATAATTTCCACACACTCTCACGAATTCTTAAAAGGGCTACCATATGAGGCAATAAAAGTATTTGAAGATAACGGCGACTCTAAAACCAGGGTAATCCCCAGCAGCTCTCCTGCTGCAGCACTAAATAGGCTAGGGAGCCTCAATACAGAAAAAGTTAGAATTTTGGTTGAAGATGTTTTAGCTGAATCGATTGTGAAGCATGCAATAAAATTCCTTGACAAAGGAGACCAGGAAACCATCGAAGTAAAAGTAGCCCCAGGCGGAGCCGATGCCATTCTTAAATATCTTGGAACCGCAGCTATGACTTCCGGTGATGACGTTTATGTAATGCTTGACGGTGACAAAAGAAAGGCCGACAGCTTCACCAACCCTGAATCAATCCCTCCTTCTGACTACAAATCTCTTGGCCAGATATTAAAGTCCGAAACCGGTTTGGATCCGCTTTTCCATATACCAGGGGGTGATGGCGATGCAGCCCATGAAAAAGCCAAAGTCGAAGCTCAGCTAAATTACTTATCATGGCTTGGAGAACACCTTGATTATTTACCCAAACCCATCCCTGAGACCATCATTATCAATGCGTTAGCCCCTAAGATTGACACCACAGCAATGAGCAACAAAGACCAGAAAGACTTACTTGTTAAGATTACTGCAGAAGAGCACGGCATTCCGGATCCTTCAGAATTGGCATCTGCCCTCCAAATGATATCTATCGCCAAAATCCCTCAAGACAATCAAGACCTGGTGAACATCCGGGCAACCATCTCAAACTGGCTGGCCAATTCTGAAAAGAAAAAGCACACGAATAGGAATGGCTAATCCATATACACTGATCCGCGGCTCCAGGGTCAGGTCTTGCACCGTGCAACCTCACGATTTCTCTACCCTACCCCAAAAACAGATTCTCACGATGCCACGCCAAGAACTCCTTAGCGGGGCGAAATTTCTCCGGCATCCTGATCGCCCGTCCTTCATTAGCACAGAACATATTATGGATGTATTTGTTCTCTGACTGCGCCTTCAGCACCGACGACACTATCACTTCATAATTATCAGAAAGACTAATCAAACCCTGATCAAAGGCTCTATCTGCTAATGCGCTCAAGCAAAGCCCATTGCCCGGATTAAAACGGTTCGCCTTGTCTTCTCGCCATGGCTTGATGTGACTCGCAATTAGCAGCCTCGTATCGGCAATATCAGTAATACAGCAACGAAATTGATACGCGGTGAACACCGCATCTCGGAATAGCCTCTGGCCTTGCCTGCGCTTTGCCATCGTCAGCACATCGCTACCCGAGTAATCAACGTCTGAAGGGGTATCAGTGCCCGGAGCCTCAGCTGCACCTTGATCCCCAAGTAATTCGTCTAACCGGTTTTCGATGATCGGCATCCACGTTTCAGTATTAGAGGAAAAGTCCGCCCATACCTTTCTATCCAGTGCCGATGCGCCCGGCAGCCCCTTTCGCCCCGTACTTGTTATTGCCGGATCTAAGCTCGCAAGGTTCGTTAACTTCATCGCCACGGAGCTTGGGGTTCTATCCAAACGCTCTGCCACATCGCGGATCAGTTGATTTGTCTGACTCAACTGACCAAATGTGAGACGGCAATATACGCCCAACACAGTCATCAGCTCGGCTTCTGTCCATTTCTTTCCTGCCATGAATTCCTCTATTCTCGTTATCCCCATTTAACTCAAAACTATCGACTAACCTGTACATTTGTCACGGGTTTGTCCGTTTCAGCAATATCTTTTAACTCATGAAGAGCTAGATCATCCCCGCCACAATCGTGCCCCTCAAAGTAGGCAGTAGGCCAACCCAACTCTTCTGGGCGAAAATGCAAAATGTCGGGCCAGACCTGCAGATCCGCAAACCGATCACGTAGCATGCGTTCAACGTCCTCAGCACTTTGGAGACCTAGCAGCTCCACCACGACAGATTCATATTGCTTATAGTTGCTGGCGTCTCGGTAGAGGTAGCGAATTTCAAATCTCATTACTTCATCCTCCCCCCCCTCCTTCTAACAACACTTTATCGGCCCATCAATCCGCCTAAATGCCTGGACCACCCTACCCCCTTTGACCCTGAACACCCCCACCCCTAAGCTGAACAAAAGCGCCACGGACGGATAACAGCAATGAAGCTCACTACCCTCACCCCGCCACTGGAAGACCTGCATGCCTCGTCTGACGACATTCTGCTGGTGTCCCTGATCAGCAATGATGGGCTGCCGGTGGTGCATTTTGGGGAAGGGCTGGATTTTGATGATCAGAGTGCCTTGTTCTTTGAAATGAAGAAGGCCTGTGACCGTGTGCTGGACAGCCTCCGGCTGGGCCATAGCGAGGAAGTGTTTATTCGCTGCCGCAAAGGCTGCATCAGCATCTGGCCGGTGAACGACATGGTATTCGCCTGCCTGGCCAAACCATCGATCAATTCCCAGCGTATGCAGATGCTGGTGTGGAAGACGGTGTCGCAACTGCGCGGGCTGATCTAACCGCGCACTTCCCAACCTGTTCAGCCTCCAACTCCGCTAACCCGCTCGCAAAGCTACAAAAAGACACACCCCTCCCATAGAGAGATACCTGCCACCACTCTAGATTTTGCCTATACAAAATCTGGAGTGATCTGTATGTCTCTGATATCTACAAGAAATGCGCTGTTCGCTGCGGCAATTGTCGGGGCGGGGTTGCCGTTGGCCTGGGCGGGTTCTGATACCGCACAGGACCGTATCGAGACCGGCCAGATTATTGAAGACCAGTACATCGTGACCCTGGCACCGGACATTGTCAGCCGGCTGGGTGTGGTGGATCTCCCCACCGCCATTGCCACTTTGCTCGCTGGCGTGGGCGGAGGCGAAGTGCTGTATACCTATGAACATGCGCTGACCGGGATGACCGTGAAGCTCAGCCCGCTGCAGGCTTCTTTGCTGGAGGCCCTGCCTGGTGTCATTGCCATGGAGCCGGATCGCACGGTGAGCGCCATTGCCGTACAGGACGGTGCCACTTGGGGGCTGGACCGGGTGGATCAGCCTGCCCTGCCTCTGGATGGTGATTACCGCTACCCCGACAGTGGTGGCCGTGATGTGACGGTCTATGTGATTGATACCGGCTTGCGCTCAAGCCATCTTGAGTTTTCCGGACGGGTACTGCCAGGACGTAACTTTGTGGGCAGCGGCGGCTTCCTGTTTGGCGGCGGCAGTGTTGATGCCTCCGACACCAATGACTGCAATGGCCACGGCACCCATGTGGCCGGCACTGCTGTGGGCAGCACCTACGGGGTCGCCAAGCAAGCCAGCATTGCCCCGGTGCGGGTGCTGGACTGTAACGGCAGCGGCAGCAATTCCGGCGTGATCGCCGGGGTGGACTGGGTGGCAGGCAACCACAGCAAACCTGCCGTGGCCAACATGTCGCTGGGTGGCGGCAACTCCGACGCGCTGGATAATGCCGTGCGTAATGCGGTGAGCTCAGGTGTCACCATGGTGGTGGCCGCAGGTAACGACAATGCCAACGCCTGCAGCGGCTCGCCCAACCGGGTGGCCGAAGCCGTGACAGTGGGAGCCACCACCAATACCGACCAGCGCTCTTCATTCTCCAATTTCGGTGCCTGCGTGGATCTGTTTGCGCCGGGCAGTAACATCACCTCAGCCTGGTACCAGTCCGACACCCAAACCGCCCGCCTCAATGGCACCTCCATGGCGGCGCCCCATGTGGCTGGTGCAGCGGCGCTGTATCTGGCGGCCCACCCCAGTGCCAACCCCGCCTTGGTGGCTCAGGCACTGATCGATGACAGCGCAACCGGGGTGATCAGCAACGCTGGCAGTCAGTCACCCAATCGCTTGCTACAGGTCACCCAGGACGCAGGCTCTGTGGTGGATCGCCTGCCCACCGCCGCCTTTACCGTGGAATGTCAGGACACCGTGTGTGCACTGGATGCCAGCGGTTCCAGCGATGACCGTGGCGTGGCTGCCTGGGATTGGGATCTGGGGGATGGCAATGTCGCCAGTGGCGAACAGATTACCCATGATTTCACCACCCCCGGCGATTACACCGTGACCCTGACCGTGACCGACACGGCCAACCAGACCGACTCCAGCACCAACATCGTCAGCGCCGGCGAAGCGGTCTCACCTTGCCCGGATTGCACCCGCTATGATGGTGAACTGGCCAACGGGGCCAGCGTGGCCTTGCCTTCTAGTGGTTTCAGTTTCAATGGCGGCAGCATTAATGCCTTTCTGGAGAGTCCGGCCAATGCCAGCTTCAGTCTGTCCCTGCAACGCCGCAGCTGCTTCCTGTTTGCCTGCAGCTGGTCCACAGTAGCTACCACATCCACCCAGTATGGATTGGCCGAGCTGCATGCCAATGTCGCCAGCGGCACCTATCGCTGGAGCCTGCAAGCCGAAACCGGAAGCGGCGCTTACACTCTGCTGACCAATCCGTAATTACGTATCTGCCTTAACCCCGGCGTTAACCTCCTGGTGCGCCGGTTTTTTTTGGCCGCTCGGCGGCGCGCGCACGATGTGGGTCAGGCCTACTGTCAGAACAGACTCAGCTGATCATCGTTAACGGTTTGTCCGCGTCGGGCCCGACGCCGGCGACTGCCGTGCTTTTGATTCACGGCGCGGCTTTGCTCACGGAACCCGGCCTGGTGTCGGGCGTGCGCCAACTTCGCCCTGGCGTGGCGGGCCGCCACATCAAAATCCACCAACGGCGCCGGGTAGTGCTCGCCAATGCGCACACCACTTTCATTTTGTTGCCGCGCGCCCATGCCCCAGGGCTGATGAATCCAGCTATCGGATACACAGGCCAACTCGGGCACCCAGCGACGAATGAACTCCCCGCGCGGATCGAGTTTCTGTGCCTGCAGTGTCGGGTTATACATGCGCAGGGCATTGATGCCAGTCACCCCCGCCTGCATCTGTATTTGTGGGTAGTGAATGCCCGGTTCGTAGTCCACAAACAGTCGGGCCAGATGTAACGCTGGCTCTCGCCAGTGCAACCACAACGGATAGCACGCCATGGAGACCAACATGGCGCGCATGCGGAAATTGATCCAGCCATGGTGATGCAGGTAGCGCATGGCCGCATCCACCAGCGGCCAACCGGTCTGTCCCTGTTGCCAGGCCTGCAGCCAGGCGACCTGCCCGGGATCCTCACGCAGATCACGCAAGGCCGGATGGAGACTCTGGTATTCCATCTCTACCTGGTCTTCCAGCTTCTGGATGAAGTGACAATGCCACCACAGCCGCGATTCGAAGGCGGCCAACCCGGCCGCCAATGGCCCTGATGGCGCAGCCTGCTGATGGGCCCACAATTCCTGCACCACCCTGCGCAGGGAGAGACAACCCCAGGCCAGATACGGGCTGATGCGCGAGCCACTATGCTCGGCACGCTGTGGGGCACTGATGCCCCCGCGATAACCCCGCGCCCGCTGCGACAGAAAACTCTGCCAGATACCTTCGCCGGTTTCTGTTCCGCCGCGCTGGCGCCCAGGGCAGGGCTCCCGGCCAGCACCACGCGGCGTGTTCAGGTTCGGCCAGGGGGGTGCCACCGCGGCGGCCTCGGCACGCGCGGGCAGGGGGGCCTGCGCGGCGCTCATGAACTCTTGCCAGTGACCCGCCCACTGATCCCGATCCACGCAGGGACGCAGGACGCCAAAGGGAGCCGCCTCGCTCCACGTTACCTGGTGGTGATCACACCACTGTTTCACCCGGCGATCCCGCTGGTAGGTCCAGTTGGCCCCATATTCCTGATGGCTGCGCAGCGTAAAGCGGCCAAACTGTGCATACAGCTGCGACAGCACGCTCACCACATCGCCTTCCACCACCCACAACGGCAAGCCGATCCGTGCCAGCTGCCGACGCAGGTCTCGCAGGCTTTCCGCGATGAACGCCCATTGCCGCGCACTGCTGTCGGGTTGTTGCCAATACTCCGGTTCGATGATGTATATCGGTAGCACCGGCCCGGCCCCGCAGGCATCGGCCAGCGGCCAATGGTCATGGGTGCGCAGGTCGCGCTTGAACCACACCACTTGCGCGGTCACGTAACCTCCCGGTCAGCATCGGGCAGGGCAACGATCGGAACAGGATAATCATCAGGACGAGCGTCGGCACCGGCGGCAAAGTGCAACGCCAGACATTGTTCCCGGCTCAGGTCTCGCAAGGCGGGCAACCAATACCGCAGATAACGCCCCTCCGGATCATGACGCCACCACTGCCGGGTTGGGCTGAACCGGCGACCACCCTGGGCATCATGTCCAACACCGGCGATATAGGCCCAGTTACCCCAGTTCGAGGCCACGTCATGATCCACCAGGTGATGTTCGAACCAGCGGGCACCCAAACGCCAGTCGAGCCCCAGATCATGAATCAGAAAGCTGGCCAGATTCTGGCGTCCCCGATTGGAAAGGTAACCCGTGGCCATGAGCTCTTTGAGGTTGGCATCAATAAACGGCAGCCCGGTTCGGGCTTCGCACCAGGCCGACCACAGCGCCGGTTGATGCGTCGGCGGGGAAGCTGGCGCCTTTGCAAAGAGCCCCAGCCCGGCATAGCGGAAGACGTGCGCACCATGCTCCCGCAAGGACCAGTGAAAAAACTCACGCCACAACAATTCAAAGCGCAACCAGTAACTGTGCTGGTCCGCACCGAATGCCTGCTCGTACTCAAGAATGGCATGCCAGACATGACGAACGGACAGGCAGCCCCAGGCCAGGGCGGCGCTAAGCCTGCTTGAATAGCCGGTGCCGATCAGCTGGTTGCGGGTGTGCTTGTAATGGGCAATGAAGCGATCTTCGAACAAGTACTGGTCTAGCCATTGCCGCGCTGCAGTCTCTCCGCCGGGTAACGAAAAATAGTCTTCGGGAACACGCTGCCAGCGGCCACGGCGCGCCGTCAGTAGGGCTTGCACCGAGGGACGTTCATTCGTTAAGGCTGGCACCTCTGCCGGGGTCAATTCTGCAGGCGTACCCGGTGGACGCATGACCGCAGGACCACCCTCACGTTCAACCTGTTTTCGAAAGCGACTGAATGTAGAGGGAAAACGATCCGGCCAGGGCAAAGAGGAGGACGACAACAGGGTTCGGCTGGCCACTTCACTTACCACAACCCCCTCGCTCCTCAACGCCTGGATCACGTCCTCCTCTTCCGGTGCATCCGCCTCTGCGGTGACCACCTGCATGGGCGTGGACTCATGCCACCGGATCAAGAATGTTCTCGGACACGCCACTACCATGACCAGGGGCAGGCCAAGTGAACTAAGGGAAGTTTCCAGGTCTGCCAGGCTCTCTTGCAGAAAAGCCGCCTTGGCGGGCCCAAGACGATCCATGCCCTCCGGCCCGGGTTGCGTCCAGTGCTCCGGCAAGACGTACAGTGGCAACACCGGCGCGCCCAGCTCCGCCGCCTTGTGCAACAGGGGCTGATCCTGCACCCGCAAGTCATGACGAAACCACACTACCGTGATCATTCCGCCCTCTTCTCCCGTCGACAGCGCTCACTGCAATAGATCACTGACGCCCAATTGCGTGCCCACTTCTTGCGCCAGCTGAACGCACGGCCGCAAACCGGGCAGTTTTTTTCAGGCAGCGATGCCTTGTTGCCTTTCCAGCGGGCACTTTTCTCCTGGCCACTCATAGCGCATCCGGATCCGCCAGCAAGCGTTCCGCCCGCTGCAGCATGGCATCCACTTTCGCTGCCTCCATCCGCTCCAGATTGCGGTAAATCATGCGCATGCGATGATTGCCGGCAAACTGTTGACGGTGGCGATGAACAAAATGCCAGTAGAGGCTATTGAAGGGACAACTGTCTGGCTCGCTGGCGGTTTTCACGTTGTACTGGCAGTGCTTGCAGTAATCCGACATGCGATTGATGTAACTGCCTGACGCGGCATAGGGCTTGCTGCCCAGATAGCCACCGTCCGCATGCATGACCATGCCCAGCGTGTTCGGCAATTCCACCCAGTCGAAGGCATCCGCGTACACTTCCAGGTACCACTGACAAATCGCTTCCGGCAGCACGCCAAGCAACAGCGCAAAGTTGCCGGTAACCATCAGGCGTTGAATATGGTGCGCGTAGGCATGATCGAGAGTATTGCGAAAGCACTCGGCCATGCAGTGCATTTTGGTCTCGCCGGTCCAGTAGTACGACGGCAGCGGGCGGTCGTTACCGAGCCGGTTTTCCTTTGCGTAGTCCGGCATCAATAACCAGTAGATACCCCGCACATATTCGCGCCAGCCAATGATCTGGCGAATAAAACCCTCCACCGCATTGAGTGGCGCATCACCGGAAAAATACGCCTGCTCAGCGGCCTGACAGACCACCATGGGATCAAGCAGACCTATATTGATGTAGGGCGACAACAGACTGTGAAACAGGGTGTCCTCCCCGGTAACCATGGCATCCTGATAATCACCAAAGTGCCGCAGGCGATGCTCAATAAAATGATCCAGCGCCTGCTGTGCCTGGGCGCTGGTGGTGCCCCATTGGAAGTCATCCAAAGTGCCGATGTGATCAGCAAACTCTTCGCTCACCAGTGCAAGGACATCGCGATCAATCTCGTCTCTGTCAAATGCCAATACGGGAGGAAGTGGCGTCTTGCCCTTGTATGGCTGGCGATTGCTGCTGTCGAAATTCCATTGCCCGCCGACAGGCTCATCGCCCTCCATCAGCAGGCCGGTATGCCGGCGCATTTCCCGATAGAAAAACTCCATGCGCAACTGTTTCTTGCCGGACGCCCAGCGCTGAAAAAAATCGGCAGCGCACAGAAAGCGGGAATCCTCCAGACAGTGAACCGGAACGCCAGCACTTTTCTGCCAATGGTGTTCAATGCGCTGCTGCAAACGGTACTCGCCACAGTGGGTCACCACCACGGCTTCCGCGCCGTCACACACCGTTTCCAGCAAGGACTCAAAGCTGTGGAACCCGTGCTCACCAAAGGCATGGTAATCCACCTGCCAGCCTGTGCTCCGCAGCTCAGCCGCAAAGTGGCGCATGGCACTGAAGATCAGTGCGAGCTTCTGCTGGTGATGCTTAACATAGCGAGCTTCGTCAGCCAGCTCCGCCATCACCAGCCTGTCGGTCTGCTTGTTCAGCTGCGCCAGTGTGGGCAACGAGTGGCTCAGCTGGTCACCGAGGACAATTCCGATTTTCACGTCATGATCCTGTCCAAATCCATAGCTTAGCTTGCTGGCTGAACCGTACAGGGAGAGTGAAGGAGGCCTTCCACGGGGTTTTTCCCCCGCGTTTCTGGCAAGATGAAATCCTTGTGCCATGGGGGTGGCACTGCGAAGGGGAGACTCCAGTGACATCCATATGGCAAGGCTACAGCGACCAGGCACTGTATAGCTGTATCAACAGTCTGGCACCCTGGCACACCGACCGGGCTCTGCAAGCACTACTGGAACTGGCACGCCGAACATTGAACGCTGACAGCACTGGCTGGCTGATTGCCTTTCGCGGAGACTATGGCCGCGACACGCCGGTGATTGAATTGCTGGATAGCTGGAAAGTCATGGATGTGGCGCACAACCAGCTGACCCGCGACGAATACTGGACACGCAGCAAGGATTACCAGGCCCTCGCCACAGAGAAAGGAGAGCTGGATCCTCTGACACTGCAAGCCATCGAACACACTGGCCAGCACCGTTGCCATCGGCTCAGCCAACTTGGCGATGACGACGACGCCCCCCACTGGGTGAGAACCGAGCATTTCAGCAGGTTCGACATTCACGATCGCCTACTGGGCATACATCACCTGCATGCCGGCACCGAAAGTTACCTGATCGCCAACCGGGATAAAGGAAGCTTTGGCGATCACGACAGCCAGTCTCTGTTGGCACTGATGAAAACCTTCCCGCGTCTTCATTACTGGTTGATGCTGGAACGCGGCCTCGCCGACCAGTGCGAGCGTCCACTCTCGCCCCGCCAGCGACAGCTGGTGCACTTGCTTCTGCAACCACTTGGCAAGACCGAAGTGGCCGAGCGCATGGGCCTTGCGCAGAGCACCGTGCACAGCTACACCATGGCCCTGTACCGAAACTTTAATGTAAGCAGCCGGCCTGAGCTGATGTCTCTCTGGCTGGCGTCTGCGGATCATCACTGACTACCACTAAAAAGTAGGGGTTATGGCGCTCACTCCCCCTCCCTAAAATGTACCAATTACAAAAGTACACATTGGGAAGGGGGTCACCATGCGCCGGTATCGCGCCTTGGGGGGATTGTTGCTCGGCACACTGGCATCGACGCCAGTGCTCGCCGGGGACGATCACTATCAGGAACTGCTCAGCACTTATCACGAACTGGTCGCCCTGCGTGAATCGCTAGATCAGACCGCATTGGTTCAGGGGGCTCAAGGGCCGCAGGGGCCACAAGGCAACCAGGGCCTGGCCGGTGACGTGGGGGATACCGGTGCAGAGGGCCCTGCGGGTGGCAGTTCGCTATCCACCGCGGACCGCGACTTCGTCAACAACAAGCTCAGTGTGTTGTTTCTGGAAATGAGCAAGTCCGAGCAGTGGATGGATGACATCACACCGCTTGCCCAAAGCCTTTCCGAGAGAGCGGAAAGCGCCTATTGGATTGCCCTTGAGCTGAATAGTGAACTGGACGCTCTGGAAGGGGGCGCGCAATGAAACAACTCACCCCGATCCTGCTTGCCGCGGCTCTGGCCGCCTGCGGCGGCAGTGACAGCGATACCAGCACCTCTGTGCTGAGCAACCAGATCGACAAGATCGAGCGCCAATCCGAGGCACTGGAGCAGGATATCGACAACAGCCTGCAAAGCCTGGAGCAGGAATCCCGCGCGGTATCCGGTCCTTCTTCCGTCGTGGTTAACCAGCTGGCCGCCGAGTATCAGGCGCAGCTTGCCAGCCACATTGCCCTGTTGAAAGAATGTGACGCCCTGCGCCAACGCATCCAGCAACAGATTGCCGACACCCCGGAACTCAATTACAGCCGGCTGGAGGAACTGAAAGCGCTCGATGCCGAGCAGGTAGAAGCCTGCAGCCAGCTACCTGAGCTTGAGCCGGGGCTCGACAACATCGCCCAGCTGCTCGACAGCATGTCTGACACCTTGCTTGCGCTTGAGCAGAAGGTAGCTGACGCCAGGGCCCTGCTGGTCTCCCTTTCATCCGAGGCCCAAAACATCCAGCTGATCCCCGGCCCCATGGGCCCGCAAGGAGCACAAGGCATCCAGGGTCCCAAGGGTATCAAAGGCCCGCAAGGGGTAGCTGGCGATGAAGGCGCGCACTTCACTCGTAACGATGTGAACAGCATGTACAGTTCGTTCACCACCTTCAGTGGCTTTGCCGCACAGCGTGACAGCTCCGAACTTGAAACCAATGAACGCAAGCTGGTGCAGATTGAAAAGCAACTTGAGCCAGTAATCGCTCTTCTGGTGTCTATGCATGGCAAGGTGGCTGCACAATGAAAAAAACCATTCTGACCACCCTTCTGGTAATGGCCAGCGCTCCGTCACTGGCCGCCACTCTGGCCGATCCCTGTGAAAGTGCTGCAGACAAAATTGCCTGTATAGAGACAAAAATTTCCGAGCAAAGCGCATTGATTGCGGACCGAATCCGGTATCTGAATGAAACGCCGGGCCCGACAGGTATGCAAGGACCGCAAGGGGAGCCTGGTCCACAGGGCAGCGACGGCCCACAGGGCGCGAAAGGCATCACTGGTCGCGACAACAAGCAGGCGCTTTACAATGAGTTCACGACTCGTAATCAGAGTCTGACAAACCGCTCGGTGAACATCAGCTCCCAGATTCTCACTCCCGGGCTCAAGGTGCTCCAGATTGAAACCAGCGGTATTGATGCCTTCCCGCGGCGTCTTGCCGACCTGAATCGTAACCCGAACATTATCGGGGTGACGCCTCAACAGCGCAGCGAAGCCGATCCGGTGTGGCTGGATTTCCCGCAGGGCAGTAACGGCGACTATCTGAATGCGTTCAGTGACACCTTTGGAAAAGTGCTCTACGTGGCTGACCTGGACAGTGAAGACAATCTTCGCATCGGCTATATGTTCGAGGGGCAGCCAGTGGAGGAGCATGTGGACACGGTTGCCGAATACTGCACCTTGCGGCCAGAATCGACCTTCTGCAGCGGTGATTATTCCAACCTTGCCTCATCCCGCTTCATCGGCAGCCTCGATCTTGAGTTGCTCAGGGACGCCCCCCAGGAGTTGACTGTCACCAGTGCCCGCGAGTTCTCGATCTACAAGCTGGGCATGGATCAAGATGATCCAGCCTTCCAGATGGTCATCGACCACATGCTGGGACTGTTCGGGCAGGCCGACTTCAAGAATGCCGTCATCGACAACATGAATGAAGCACTGGGATTGCTTGATGCGACGTTCGATATCGAGTCAAACCTTCTGCAATCGAACATTGATCTTGCCAATACACAGGAACACAAAGACCAGTTCCAACAACAACTGGATACGCTAAGCAGTGAGCATGCGTCTTCCAGACAAGCCATTGAAGACGGTCTCGTGATGTTTGAATCACTGAGCAGTGACGAATATGGTTTGCGCAAGCAACGTCTGATCAACTACATCAATGATTCCGATCTGCTTTACGTCACTTTGATCAATTCCGCCGTTCAACTGTACTGGCAGTACAAGGAAAACCCGAATTTGATGAGCGTCGATGAACGTGCCGCCTGGCAAACCTTTGAGTTCCGCTTCA
Organism: Alcanivorax sediminis; assembly: GCF_009601165.1. Taxonomy (NCBI): domain Bacteria; kingdom Pseudomonadati; phylum Pseudomonadota; class Gammaproteobacteria; order Oceanospirillales; family Alcanivoracaceae; genus Alcanivorax; species Alcanivorax sediminis. The sequence goes on from NZ_WIRE01000001.1 coordinate 102,395, forward strand.
TGTACTTTGCCGAGGACTTCCTCATCAAATGGAAAGCTGCGGCAAAGAAGGAGAGAGACCTGTTTTTCCAGAATTACGTGGGCTCCAATCTTGAAGGATTACTTGGTGCACCCAGCACACCAGACTTTGTTGATGCTGGCGCCACCAGGGTGGGTGATCTGTATCTGAGCAAACAGCCTAAAGCCCTGCAGGATTGGCAAACTGCCATGGCTGCCAGCGGCGTTGCAGCCTCTCTTGTTGGTGTCACCGCAGCCGGATTCGGTGTTAGCGCAGGTATTGCCGCCGCAAAAACCGCCGGGACCGTTGCCGTTGGCTTGTACTCTGCATTTAGCACCACATCCGTCAGCACGGCCACTGCCGCCCTTGGCGGCTCTACCGGTATTGCCAGCGCAGCGACAGGCCCGCTCGCCATCCTCGTGGTTGCGGGCATCGCCGGCGTGATGGAAGGCATGGAAGTGTTTGCCCAGGGCGAAAAAGATGTGCGCTATGAGGCCTTCATGAATTTTCACATCCATGCGGAAGACCCGGGCTCATTGCATAACATTGATCTGCCCCTCGAAGACAGAAAGAACATGATCAACAACATGCTGTACATGTGGATGATCAGTAACAGTCAGGTGGCGACGGACTGAATAAACGCTGCACGCATTACATGTGCTTCTCCTGTAGGAGCCCATGCTCGCATAGCGATGAAAGCCTTCATCAGAAGCGAGTTTCGAGTCACGAGTTGCGAAGATCAAAATTCATAACACGATTATCATCCCCGGCTTTGCCTTCGTGACTCGTATCTCGTATCTCGCTACGCTGATCGTCATGCGAGCATGGACCCCTACAAAAACGGGTATGCCAACATGGTGTGGGAGCTTGCAGGCGTACCCTAAAGGGCACACAGAGCTCCCACAGAAAAGCCAAACAAAAAAGCCACCGCAAATGCGGTGGCTTTCTGGTTAGGGGCTGGTGAGCGCAGCGGGTCAGGCGACGGCAGCTTCCTGCTGCTGTTCGTTGTAGAGGGCTTCCAGACGGTCGCCCTGGGTCATCAGGTATTCGAAGGCGGCCAGGGAGGCCTTGGAACCTTCGCCCATGCTGATAACGATCTGCTTGTAGGGCACGGTGGTCACGTCACCGGCCGCGTAGATACCTTCCTGCGACGTCTGACACTTCTCGTTGATTTCGATCTCACCGAAGCGGGTGCGCGCCACCAGGTCGCCCAGGAACTCGCTGTTGGGGACCAGGCCGATTTGCACGAACACGCCTTCCAGCGGCAGCTCTTTGACTTCCTCGGTAGCACGGTCCATGAATTCGATAGCGCTGACCTTGCCGTTGGTGGCCTTGATCTCGCGGGTGGCCACGTTCCTGTGAATCGTGACATTGGCTTTTTCTTCCGCCTTGTCCACCAGCACCTTGTCCGCCTTCAGCTCGGGCATGAACTCGAATACGGTCACCGACTTCACGATACCGGCCAGGTCCAGGGCGGCTTCGATACCGGAGTTACCCCCACCGATCACGGCCACGTCCTTACCCTTGAAGAAGGGACCATCACAGTGCGGGCAGTAGGCCACGCCATTACCCACGTTTTCCTTCTCACCGGGAACGCCCAGCTCGCGCCATTTGGCGCCGGTCGCCACGATGATCGTCTTGGTATCTATCTCTTCACCGGACGACAACACCACGGTCTTGATCTCGCCCTTCTCGACGCGGGCAACTTTCAGGTGTTCCTTCACGGTCACATCGTACTCGTTCATATGTGCCAACAACGCACCAGACAATTCCGGACCGGTGGTCTTCTTCACGGAGATCAGGTTTTCGATATCCATGGTGTCTTTTACTTGGCCACCGATACGGTCGGCAATCAGCGTTACTTTGAGGCCTTTTCGGGCGCTGTAGATGGCCGCAGACACCCCTGCCGGACCACCACCGATGACCGTGACGTCCTGCAGCGGCAGCTTCTCACCGGCGCCGGCCTGGGCAATCGTCGGCTCGTAGGCCATCAGCTTGTCGATCAACTCAGCGGCGGTCACCTTGCCGTTGGCGAACAGTTCACCGTTTAGGTACACGCTGGGAACGCCCTGGATATCACGCTGATTGACCAGATCCTGGTAAAGGCCACCGTCGATCATCTCCGCCGTAATGTTCGGGCTCAGCAGCGCGAACTGGTTCAGTGCCTGAACCACGTCCGGGCAGTTATGGCAGCTCAGGCTGATAAACACCTCAAAGTGCAGCTTACCCTGCACATTGGCCACCATGCGCTGGAGACTTTCATCCAGCTTGATGTCGGTTCCCGATGCGTGCAGGAAGGCCAGTACCAGGGAGTTGAATTCATGGCCTGCGGGAATGCCGGAGAAGCGGATGCCGGTGTCTTCACCGTCGGCTTCCAGCAGAAAACTGATCGGGCTGCGCAAAGTGCCGCCCAAATCGCGTTCTTCGAACGCCAGGTTGTCACTGACACCGGCGATATCGGAGAGAAACTTGACCAGTTCATCGCGCTTGCTATGGGAGCCGCTTTGCAGCACGAAAGTCACTTTCTTCTGCATGTTGGCAGCGTAACCCTTGAGAGCCTGCAAAATTTCATTCGTGAGCATGAGTATTCCCTTAACGTGAATTAAGTAATCAGTGACAAGAAATTGGGAGGGGCTGCCCCGGCGAATACACCGGGACAGCTGACCGAGGGCAGGCTTAGATCTTGCCTACCAGATCCAGAGACGGCGCCAGGGTGGCTTCGCCTTCTTTCCACTTGGCCGGGCACACTTCGCCGGGATGGTTGCGAACGTACTGGGCCGCTTTCACTTTGCGCATCAGATCATCTGCGTCGCGGCCAATACCTTCAGCCGTGATTTCCATGGCCTGAATCACACCATCCGGATCGATCAGGAAGGTGGCGCGGTCGGCCAGACCCTGGCCTTCACGCATCACACCAAAGTTGTTGGTGATGGTGCCGGTCTGGTCGCCAACCATGTAGTAGTTGATCTTGCCGATGGTGTCAGAGGTGTCGTGCCATGCCTTGTGGGTGAAGTGGGTATCGGTGGATACGGAGAACACTTCCACGCCCATCTGCTGCAGCTCTTCATACTTGTCGGCTACATCGCCCAGTTCGGTGGGGCATACGAAAGTGAAGTCGGCCGGGTAAAAGAAGAAGATGGCCCATTTGCCTTTCACGTCCGCTTCAGAGATCTCGACAAACTCGCCTTGCTTGAATGCAGTGGCGTTGAACGGTTTGATCTCGCTGTTGATCTGTGCCATGTCGTTAAGACTCCTCGGTTGGCTTGTTTGCGTTTGCAGACACAGAATGCGGAAACGCCAACGATTGGTAAATTTGAAAGTCTTTATAGTGGCGATAGGAAAAGCTAATAACTGCGCTTCCGGCGGGTAACCCGGGGAGCTAAGGAAATACGGTTCAATGCAACGGCGGGTGGGCGTCGTTGGCGTGGTACTGGCGGTGCTTGAAGAGGGTTTCGAGAGGCTCGGGGCGACCAATAGCATAGCCTTGCACGTAGTCCACCCCGGTTTCTCGTAACAGCGGGATCAGGGCCGCATCTTCCACATACTCTGCCACGGTCTGGATACTCAGGCGGTGGGCCACCTCATTGATGGACTCCACAATGGTGTGATCCACGCTTGAGCGCATCAGGTTGCGAACGAAACTGCCATCAATCTTCAGGTAATCCACCTTGAAATGCTTGAGGTAGTTGAAGGAGCTGAAGCCACTGCCAAAGTCATCCAGAGCCACCTTGCAGCCCTGCTCACGTAGCCAGATCAGCACATCACTGACAGACCCCATCTGGTTCACCACCGTGGTTTCAGTGATTTCAAACGTCAGCCGCTCCGCCGCCAGAGGCGTCTCTGCCAGCAGGCTTTCCAGGTAGGCCGGAAAGCTGGGGTCGTCGAGAGTGGTCGCGGAAAGGTTGATGGCCAGATTCAGCCCGCCTATGGCGGCCAGCTCCGCCCCCCGCTCCTGCAACAGCTGGCGCAACACCCAGCGATCAATATGCGGCATCATCTGGTAACGCTCTGCCGCCGGGATAAAGGCGCCAGGACTGATCATTTCCCCGTCACGGCCACGCAGCCGTAACAACACTTCGTAATGCCCCGGGTCCCCCTCGGCCAGCGGCCGAATTTCCTGAACGAAAAGGACGAAGCGGTCCGCTTCCAGCGATTCGCGCAGGCTGGCGGCCATCTGCAGTTCCAGATGTCGGCGTGAAGCATCACTGTCATCAGCGGTATACACCGCCAGCTGCCCACGCCCACGATGCTTGGCGGTATAGCAGGCCACATCCGCCCGGCTCATGGCTTCTTCCACGGAGACGATACCGTCATCCAGCTCCACCAGACCCACGCTGGCGCCAATGTCGTACACTGCCTCTTCCCAGCTGAAACGAATGGTATCCAGGGCATCAATCAGTCGTTCGGTGATCAGGCGGGCACGCTCCACCGGGCAATGGCGCAGCAACAGGCCAAACTCATCCCCTCCCAAACGGGCCAGCACATCGTCATCACGAATCTGGTGGCCAATCACGCTGGCACACTCTCTTAACAGGGCATCCCCGGCCACATGACCGGCGGTGTCGTTCACTACCTTGAAACGATCCAGATTGATAAAGCAGAGAATATTGGGCTCACGCCCTTCTTCACTCAGTGCCATCTGCAGTGCCAACTCAAAGCCACGCCGATTGGTCAGTCCGGTAAGCGCATCATGGGTGGTATGGAAATCCAGCGCCTTCTGCATGGCCCGCCGGCTGGTGATATCGCGGAACACCACCACCGCTCCCACCAACTGGCCATCATCAGAGCGCAGTGGCGAGGCGGAATCCTGAATTTCATAAAGACTGCCATCACGACTGCGCAGCCGGTTACCGTCGCGCAGATAGCAAACTTGTAGCCCTTCCAGTGCGGCGCTAACCGGGCTGGGCAGACGCTCCCCGGTATCGTCATCCACCAGTTCAAGCACCTCATCCACAGGCACACCCAGCGCATTCTGTTCCGTCCAGCCAGTCAGGGACTCCGCCACCGGGTTCATAAACGTAATCCGCCCGGTTTCGTCGGTGGCGATCACCGCATCGGCGATGGCGTCCAGAGTGACACGCAGATGATCGGACTCCCGGGCCAGGGTGCGCTGCTTGTCCAGTAGTTCCGCCTGGACATCATGACTGGCCTGGGTGGATTCCAGTTCCATCAGCACACAGCCATTACCCCCTTCGATACCGGTCAGGGTGAGCCTCATCCAGTGCCACCCGGAATCCAGCTGCAGCCGGGCTTCCAGGCTGGTTCGGTTTCCTTCCCGGGGCAAGGTCAGTGCGATGATGTCGTCAGGGTGGAAAAGTCGGGTGAAAGGGCGCAGGAAGAGAATGTCTTGGGGGGTTTCGCAAATCCGGCACATGGCAGGGTTGCAGTTTTGCCACTCCCCGCTGGCCGACAGCATGGCCATGCCCACGCCGGTATGATTCATGGCCAGCCGGTAGCAGTCTTCATCACAGATCGGCTGCCCCGCGTTTCGGGCACGACGACGCCATATCAGAAGCAACAAGGCCCCCGCAGCAATCGCTACCAGCAGCGTAATCCCCATGATGACCATCCAATGGCTTTAGAATAGTTGTATCCGGGCATTCTTTAGATAGTGTACACCCGTAGGCCAGTGCCAACTGACAAAAAAGGAACTTTCACCGACAATTGGGGACTCAGGTGAGAATCTGGAGAATGCCTTCCACTCACATCCACTCACAAAGGTATGCGCGATTCGGTGTGATTCCGTACCCACCATGACGTTTCGACGACGATTGCTAAAGCTGCTGGTACTGCTGGCCATGGTCGCAGCCCTCTACCCGCTCTGGTATCTCGGCCAGGTATTGAGGCTGCAACACCACAACCCCACAGACAGCGCCTACATGTCCCGGGCTCTGGAGCAGGGCCAGGTACACCATGAATGGCGTGACTACGACCAGATCAGTGACTACCTGAAACGGGCAGTCCTGATCTCCGAGGACGCCCAGTTCATCCGTCATGGCGGTTTCGACTGGCCAGGGATTCGCTATGCCCTGAAACGCAATCTGGAAGCAGGCAAACCCGTCGCCGGAGGCTCTACCATCACCCAGCAGCTGGCCAAGAACCTGTACCTCTCTGGCGACCGCTCCTACCTGCGCAAGGGCAAGGAAGCGGTCATCGCGCTGACGCTGGAAACCGGCCTGAGCAAACGGCGGATTTTGGAGTTGTACCTGAATATGGTCCAGTGGGGGCATCAGATTTATGGGGCAGAAGCGGCTTCCCGGCACTATTTTGGCGTCAGCGCCACTGACCTGACCCCGCTACAGGCCGCACAACTGGCCGCCATTTTGCCAAGGCCCAACCAGTACGACTTCCGCGGGCCCACCGAATACGTCACCGAACGGGCAAACTGGATCCTTGGGCAGATGCGACTGGTGGCCATTCCCGACCCCACTGATGTACCGTTACCGCCGCTCGCCATTCCTGCGGAGACCAATGCCAGCGCCCCACCTCCCATACCTGGCGATGGCGAATCAACAAAGACCGCCGCAATGGACGCTGAAGCCACCAGTACCATGGCCCAGCCCGATAGCACACAGATCCTTTCCAGTGCGCCAGACAGCGCGCCGGACAACAACGACAACACCGAACAAGCCCCGCCCGAAAAAGGAACCCCTCAATGAAGCAGTACGTCCTGATCCTCCTTTCTGCCGCTCTGGCCCTGACCGGCTGCAGCGACGGCGAGCCCACCCCCTCTGCGCCCGCCACCGAGGCGAGCAGCGACAACCCGCTGAGCGGGGTCTGGGTAAGGGATGACCAGGTGCTGGTACTGGAAAACAACGGTGACTTTTATCTGCCCAATGACCCGTTACGCCAGGGCCTCAGCTGGGAACAACAGGACAACCAGTTCACCTTCCACTTTCTGGACAGCAATGCACTGCGCATCGAGCAACGCTCCCTGCAAGGCACTCAGCAGGACGACACCCTGACACTGACCGCACGGGATAATGCCCCCGCTGTCGAGCCCGCCGCTGATGCTGAACAGGACGAAGCGCAAGACAGCACTTCCCTGTTGTTTGCTGGTGATTACCAGCGTGACAGCAATGCCGTGGGCTATCTCGGCGGCCGGGTACAGCTACCGGACGGTGCGGAACTGCCCCAGCAGGCCGTGCTGACAGTGACCCTGCTCAGCGAGAGTGATGTCGTCTTGCGCCGGGTTATTCGTCTCAACGGCAGTGATAACCGCTATCCGTTCCGTCTCTACTACCCGGCCTCCGCCGTGGAACCCCAGCAGACCTATCAGATCAGCAGCCAGATTCTGGCTGGTGGCGGCATTTTTTATCAGTCTGACGTTACGGATCTGAACCGCAACGAGCATGGCTTTGACAACATCACCCTGCCGCTGGATCCGGTTATGACCGACAGTGAGACCCTGCGCGGCGCGCTGGTCTGGCAGCAGAGCGCACCGGTATTCATCCTCTGTAACAGCGACCAGCGACTGCAGGTTTCTGGCCCACAGGGGGAGGCGCTGGTGAATGACATCCGCAAAAACATGGCGTACCCGCAACAGCCGCGCATTGCCACCGTCAGTGGCGTACGCCGCAAGATTCCCGGTGACCCGCAAGGCGCCACTCAGGCAGCCATTGCTGTTGAAAGCTACAGTCTCTCCGCAGCGGGCTCTCTGGAAGACTGCACCATCCCCTCGGCAGAACTGGCTAACACCCGCTGGCAGCTGACCCATCTTGGCGAACAAACCGTTGACCTTCCTGAAAACGGCAAACCGCCTTTCCTGACCCTTTCTGAAGCGCAGGCTCGCGGCCATGGCGGCTGCAATGGATTCCAGGGTGGCTACCAGCAGGAAGGGCAAACCCTCAACTTCACGTCACTGACAAGCACCGAAATGGCTTGCCCGGCACTGGAGACCGAACAGGCCTTCCATCAGGCGCTGGGCCGCAGTGATCACTATCGTATCGACGGCGAGTTGCTGACCCTGTTCGATAGTGAAGACAAGCCGGTGGCCAGCTTTCAGGCGGTTTATCTCTAGATCCCAACCGCGCCAGATGGCTGGAGCCCGGAGGCTCCGGCCTGGCGTTCCGAGCCCCTGCCCACCGCTTTCCGGTGGAGGCTTTGCCTTTCGAAACTCGTGACCCGTACCTCGTCACAGTTTTTGCCGCTGCGGTAGCGTCATAGCGACGCCAGATAATTGTAAGGAAGGGATTTCCATGCACATTCACTACCTTTCCCATGTGCCGTTTGAACAACTCGGCGCCATGGAGGCCTGGTTCAGGCGCAGGGGCATGCCCATCAGCCATTCCCTGCTGTTTCAGGGCGACTCTCTTCCTGACCCCGAAGACATTGACGTGCTGGTGGTCATGGGCGGCCCCATGGGGGCCGATGATGATCATGTCCATGACTGGATGGCTGCCGAAAAAGCCCTGATCAAGGCCTGCATTGGGGCCGGCAAGAAAGTGCTGGGCGTGTGTCTGGGCGCGCAGTTGATCGCCCGGGTGCTGGGTGCAGACGTTACCGCCAACGAACACAAGGAAGTGGGTTGGTTTCCGGTCTACCCCACCACCGCCGGCAAGGACGACAGCATCGGCAAACTCTTTTCCCCGCAAGCCCATGTGCTGCACTGGCACGGCGACACCTTTGCCATTCCCAAGGGCGCCGTGCATCTGCTGGAGAGCAAGGGCTGCTCCCACCAGGCGTTTCGTTATGGCGACCACGTGCTGGCATTACAGTTTCATCTTGAGCTGGAGGCCGACAGTGCCGCAGCCCTGTGCGACGCCTGCCCGAACGATCTGGCTGAAGGGGAATGGGTAGAAGACAGAGATTCGCTACTTGGCGATGAGCAGCGCTTCGAGGACGCCCACCATTTGCTGGGCCGGGTGCTCACCGCGTTTCTCGGCAAGCAGCCCTGATCGGGCAGCACACTGATGCTTGGGGATTCATCCGCCTCTCGCTGAAAAGAACGGGCACGCCCCCTACTGTAGGAGCCCATGCTTGCATGGCGATAGCCAGGGGCGCGAGTGTCGCGAGCGAAGTCAAAATCCAGATTGGATCACTGGCCAGGGGTGTTGCCTTTCGAAACGCCTACCTCACACCTTGCCACGCAAGATCGCCATGCAAGCATGGGCTCCTACAGAGATGGGCGTGATCGCTCGTTTCGTGAGCGGTGACAGAGGCGCCGTTTGGCTCCAGTGCTGGATGAATCCCCTGACGTTTTCCTCGTAGGAGCTATGCTTGCATGGCGATAGCTTCGGTGAAGAAAAAAGATACGCAAAGATCAAACGCCCGGTCCGATGTCTGGCCCAGGGTTTTGCCTTTCTCAAGGGCTATCTCGCAATACGCACCGCCATGCAGGCTCGGGCTCCAAAAGCTGAAGCCCAGCACCCACAGAGACAACAGTCCCTAGCGATTGACGATCAACTGCTCACGGTTTTCTTTGACTCGTCCCACTGCAGACAGAATGGCCTGGAGTGCAGCCGCTGTTGTGTCTGCCGCAGTAGCCACAGCACTCTGCACATTGTCACCCACCTGAACCCGCACGCAGGCCATGGCATTGGCTTCGGTACTGTCACCCAATGAATACTCATCGAACGACACCACTTTCACGTCCTGCCCGATCTGGCGATTGAGCGCCTCAACCAACGCGGACATGGCGCCGTCACCGCGACCAGACAACAAGGTTACTGTCTGGTCATTGTCACCAATACTGATCTGCGCCTGCACATGGTCATTGCTGCGATTCAGGTCGTAAGAGCGCAAGGCCCAGCCCATCGGCACGCTGAGGTAATCGCTGTTGAAGCGACGATGCACGCTCTCGCTGGTGATCTCGCCACCATCGGCCTCGGCATCCTTCTGTACCACCTTGGCCAGCTCCTGCTGCAACCAACGCGGCAAGTCGATGCCGAAGTCACGCTCCAGCACATGGGCCACACCACCTTTGCCGGATTGCGAGTTGATACGCACCACTTCCTCGTAACGGCGACCCACATCAGCCGGATCGATAGGCAAGTAAGCCACGTTCCAGATATCGCCCTCGTTGTAACGCGACAGACACTTGCGAATAGCATCCTGGTGGCTGCCGGAGAAGGCGCTGAATACCAGATCACCGGCGTAAGGGTGACGCGGGTGGGTCTGGATGTCGGTAATCTCTTCCACCAGAGCGACGATTTCTTTCATGCGCGAGAAATCGATTTGCGGATCAATACCCTGGCTGTACAAATTCATGCCGGCGGTAATCAGGTCCATGTTGCCGGTACGCTCACCATTGCCCAGCAAGGTGCCTTCCACACGATCCGCCCCCGCCATCACCGCCATTTCGGCAGCAGCCACACCGCAACCACGATCATCATGGGTATGTACGCTGATGATCACGTGATCACGGTACTGCATATTCTCGTGGACCAACTCCACCTGATCGGCGAACACATTGGGCGTACTCACTTCCACCGTGGCGGGCAAGTTGATAATCACCCGCTGACCCTGATCCGGGCGCCACACCGCATTCACCGCATCGATCACTTCAATGGCGAAATCGGTCTCGGTGGCACTGAAGGTTTCCGGGGAGTACTGGAAACTCCAGTGGGTTTCCGGCTGTTGTGCCGCGAAATCACGCACCCATTCGGCCGCGCGCACGGCAATGGTCTTGCAGCCGTCCTTGTCCACATTGAACACCTGCTCACGGAAGGTGGGAGAGGTGGCATTGTAGATGTGTACGATGGCGTTCTTTGCCCCCTTCAAGGATTCAAAGGTACGCGCAATCAAATCTTCCCGCGCCTGAGTCAGCACCTGAATGTGCACGTCATCCGGCACCAGGTTCTCTTCAATCAAGGCACGGCAGAAGTCGAAATCGATCTGGCTGGCGGAAGGGAAACCCACTTCAATTTCCTTGAAACCCAGCTCCACCAACATCTGGAAAAAGCGGCGTTTCTGGGCCACGGACATGGGCTTGATCAGCGCCTGATTGCCATCGCGCAGGTCCACCGCCGCCCACAGCGGGGCTTTCTCGATACGCTGGCTGGGCCAACGACGGTTCGGCTTGTCGATAACGGGAAAGGGCTGGTACTTGCGGTGATCAAAACTCATGGATGGTTCCTCGCTGGACGCTCGATGCTGGACGCCTGACGCTAGAAAGCCGAGCGGGTTACGCGTCTGGCATTTGGCGTCTAGCGTCTGGCGTTCAATGTGATCTTGGGTTTCGATCAGGGCGCCGGTAGGCGCTGGTAGCGGCAAGGAGAGGCGTCCAGCTTGTGGCTGTCTGCGTCGTCGCCCTACGAGAGATACTTTACGGCTCGGACCGCGCAATGTGCTTGCTTTTTCCACCTAATAACGGCTTTATGGGCAATATTATTGCCCCAAGAAGCCAAAATACGAGATAAAACATCATGGCACGCACAGAACTGGCAAAACTGGATCGCACCGACCTTCGTATTCTTGAGGCCCTGCAAGGGAATGGCGGGCTGACCAACCAGCAACTGGCCGATGCCGTGGGCCTCTCCCCCTCGCCCTGCTCTCGCCGGGTGCAGAAGCTGGAAGCGGCCGGCATCATCATCAAACGGGAAACCGTGCTGGATGCCCGCAAACTGGGGCTCGACCTGACCGTGATGATCCAGATCAGCATGGACCGCCACACCCCGGAGCGCTTCGCCAATTTTGAAGAAAAGGTGGCCAGCTTTCCGGAGGTGCAGCAGTGCTACCTGGTTACCGGCCAGGATGCCGATTACCTGCTCAAGGTGGTCGTGCCGGATATCGATGCCTATCAGCATTTTCTGCTCAACCGGATCACCCGCATTGAAGGCGTCAGCGGGGTGCACTCCAGCTTTGTGATGCGGCGGGTGGTGGATACGGCGGCACTGCCGTTGAATTATGTGGAGGCGTGAGGAGCGAGTGACGAGTTTCGAGTTGCGAAAACCTTCGAGCAATACCGTCTTCAGGATTTGATTTTCGAAACTCGCTTCTCGTTACTCGTCGCTTGTTGATCGCGCCGCCAGCGGCTCTCCTACAGCTCTCCCGCCTCTGGCTGCTATGCTGACCGCATCGACCGCGTTGAAAATTCAGACCATGAAAAAACTGCTGATCGTCGCCCACGCCCCCTCTCCCAACACCCTGCGCCTGCGCGAGGCGGCCGCCCGCGGCGCCGGGCATGAAGACATTGAAGCGGTGAGTGTGACCGTCAAGGCGCCGCTGGAGGCTGGGCCTGACGATGTCATGGCCTGCGATGCCATTCTACTCGGCACCACCGAGAATCTCGGTTATATGAGCGGCGCCTTGAAAGACTTCTTCGACCGCAGCTATTACCCGGTGCTGGAAGAAAAGCAGGGCCTGCCCTGCGCCGTCTACATCCGTGCCGGGCACGACGGCACTGGTACCCGACGCGCCATCGAAACGATCATCACCGGCCTGCGCTGGAACTGGGTACAGGATCCTCTGGTATTGCGGGGGGACTGGCAGGAAGCGTTTGAGGGGCAAGTTGAGGAGTTGGGGATGTATCTGGCGGCGGGGCTGGATGCAGGAATTCTTTAGCTAGCAGCGAGAAGCGAGTAACGAGTTGCGAAGGGCAAAACACTGTTTCAGAAAATCCGATTACAGTTTCTGATCTTCGCCACTCGAAACTCGTTACTGTTTTTAGCCTTTGCTCTTGTTCACCATGGCAGCAATCACGGCCTTGGCTTCGTCGCCCTGCAGTAACTCACCGAACAACGCCAGGTCTTCCTTCACCACTTCGTGCAGCGGCTTGTTGATGGCTTCGCGCATCAGGCGCTTGCTCTCGCGAAGAGCGCGGGGTGGCTTCTTCGCCAGCGTCACGGCCCAGCGGCGGGCGGTGGCTTCCAGCTCTTCGCGCTTGACCACGTCGGCGATGAGACCGGCTTCCAGTGCCTGAGCCGCCGTGAACGGTTCACACAGCAGCAGCATTCGAGCAGCACGCTGATAGCCCATCCAGGCAGGCATCAGCTTGGCCGAACCCGCTTCCGGCACAGCACCTAGATCAGCAAAGGGGGTCAGGAACTTGGCATCTTCGGAAGCCACCACCAGATCCATGTGCAGCAGCATGGTGGTTCCCACGCCCACCGCATTACCCTGCACCGCACCGACCATCACTTTCGGAAAATCGTGAACGGCATCGATGAACGCCGCTGCAGCCGGTGGCTCACCCGGCTTCGCATTGAGGAAGTCCACCAGGTCATTACCGGCACTGAAGGATTTGCCTTCACCGGTGAACAACACCACGCGGATGTCTTCGCTCTGCTCGGCCGCTTTCAGCAGCTTGACCAGATCCCAGTACATGGCAGCGGTCAAGGCATTCAGTTTGTCCGGACGGTTCAGGGTAATTTCCATCACCGATTCGGTGTTCTTGACCAGAATCAGGCCACTTTCCAGTGTCGGCATTGTCACGACAGCTCTCCCGTAATTTTGTAATCGGGCAAGGCTAGCGGTCCGCTGCCCCCCTGCCAATAGCCAATCACGCCATCCGCCTATTGACCGCTCAGTCAAAGCCGATTAAAAAAGCGAACCTATTCTGAGATTACACCCTTGAAGCTGATCACCTTCGATCCTTTTCGCACCCTGGGGACCCCCGGCGTACGCTATATCAAGCCGGAACACATGAATCAGCACCGCGAGGAACTGGCGGGGGCAGACTGGTTATTGTTCCCGGCCTACTGGCAGATCAACAGCCTGCACTACGTGCTGAAGAAGCGCATTTTTCCAAGCCTGAGCAGCTACCACCTTGGTCATGACAAGGTGGAAATGACCCGCGCCCTGCAGACCGCCTGTCCCGAGCATGTGCCGGAAACCCTGATCACCTCGTCGGATAGCTACGGCATCAGTCAGATCCTGGACCTGTGGAATTTCCCGTTTGTAGCCAAGTCGGTGAAGTCCAGCCAGGGCATGGGGGTGTATCTGATTGAGAACCGACAGCAGCTGATGGACTATGCCGAGCGGGAAAGCGTGCTGTATGTGCAGAAGCTGCTGCCGATCGTGCGCGACCTTCGCGTGGTGGTGGTCGGGGATGAGATTGTCGCCAGCTACTGGCGAGAAGGCTCCGGCTTTCTCAACAATGTGAGCCAGGGCGGCCGGGTAAGGACTGATTTGCCCGTGCCGGACAACGCGCTGTCACTGGTCTCCGGGCTGGCGCGCTATCTGGATATCAACCATGCTGGCTTTGACGTGGCCGTGGTCGATGGCCATCCCTACATTCTCGAGTTCAATCGCCTGTTCGGCAACACCGGTATCCCGGATCTGCCCAAAGCCATCGCTGCAGCCATGAATCGCTACCTGCTCGGACCGGAGCCACCCTCGTCTTCCGATACCAGCGTTTCCGCCTGAGTCCGCAGCAATGCCTGATAACGGTGCGCCAGTTGCTCGACGGGCTGCAGGCGCACCTTGTGATCCCCTGCCACGGCCACCTGGGCCCGATCCGGTTGGTAAAGCGCCTTCACATCCAGCTCGGTGCTGGCCAGCTGAGATTCTGGCACCTGCAAACGCCCCGGCACGCCGGCCAGACATAACGACCAGGATTCATCGGTATCCTTGTCGATGGTCATCAGGGCCTTGAACTCCAGCGGCACCTTGCCTTGCTGCTTACGCAGCGGCGCCTGCAGTCGCACCACCCGCAGGAACAGCAAACCCGCACACAAGGCCGCAAACGCAGCCTGAGATACCGGTAACTGACAGAAGGCCACCCCGGCCTGACGACCAATGGGCTGACTGACCTGGCCACCATAAATCGCCACCGCCCGGTTCAGCATACGCTGGTAATCCGTCAGCACCTCTTCCACCGCCTGCTCGGTATAGCGTTGGCGGATGGCATCGAAGTTGACAATGCTCAGCCGCAACTGCGCCTGGATACGCTCGGGATCAATGGGGGCAGCAGGCAGCACTTCCGTCACCAGCGGGGCCACCGGGGCAACGTTCGGCACCGGCTCAAAGGGCACCGTTACGGTTTCTGCCGGAGCCGGAGCCGGGGGTGCCAGCCGCTCACGCACCAGGGTAAACGCCAGCCTCAGCAGCAGTACACACAGCACCGCCAGCACAAAACCCGCTTCGATCTGCTGACGCGGCGCCTCGCTCTGATCACCCAGCAGAGTCAGGGTGCCCGCCAGCTCGCCATCGGGCAACGCCACCGGTACGGTCACCAGCAGGTCCGAATCATTCACCCCTGTGAGCCCGACCTGGACTTCCTCAGGGTTGAGAAAACGCACCCCCGCCACCGGACCCAGCGCGACGGTTTCACGACCGATCAGGTTGATACTGATGGAATCTTCACTGGCCAGCGCCTCGGCCGCACGGCGGGCAGTCTGCTCGGCAAGGGCCTTGAGCTGTACCTCCCGCTCCTGCTCAAGGCTGGCGGAATAGTGCTCAAGGAAATAGATACCCACCACCAGCATAGCCAGCAGCATCAGAATCAATTCACGCAACAGGGTCTGCTGACGGCCAATCCATGGACGCCATTGTTCCCACAGGGACATAGGAGGTTATCCGTTCGATTTCATTCTCTGGCCGGGAGTATACCGCGACTGGGATCGGATGCCTTGACTGTAACGACATGCCTGATACCTGATGCAAAACACTCGTTAGAGCCCGCTGTGGGAGCTCTCTGTGCTCGTCAGGGTATGCATGCGAGCGATCCGAGCCTAAGCGAGCCAAGGATTCCAGAAGCGAGTGACGAGTAACGAAAACCTGAAAACCGCAAGCTTTGGGAGTGTTTTGATCTTCGAAACTCGGTACTCGTCACTCGCCCCTCCAACCTCGCTGTCGCTCGGATCGCTTGCAGGCAAGCTCCCCAGTTGTTCATGTCAGCGACTCAGGAATGCTGCGTCAGCCCTCCAGCGTTCTTCAGTTCCACAATATCTGCTACTCTTACGCGGTTTTTACGGGGAGCACTGCGCTTCCGTTCGTTTGCCTTCTCTCCTGGAGCCCCTGCGTGCGTGAGATCATCCTGATTCAGGTTTCCGGCAATGACCGCCCCGGCCTGACCGCGGCCTTTACCCGGATTCTGGCCCGCTACCGCCTGAATATTCTCGATATCGGCCAAGCCGTGATTCACGACACCCTGTCGCTGGGCATTCTGGTGGAAACCCCGCAGGACGCGGACTCCTCTGCTGTGCTCAAGGATGTGCTGTTCGAGGCCCACAAACTGAATATCAATGTGCGCTTCCGCCCCATTGATGAAGACCGCTACGAAGAGTGGGTGGCCGGCCAGGGCAAGGATCGTCATATCATCACCTTGCTGGCACGCAAGATCACCGCACACCAGCTGGCCGACGTAACGGCCACCGTGGCTGAAAACGGCCTCAATATCGACAGCATCACCCGCCTGTCTGGCCGGGTGCACCTGGAAGGCGAGACCACCAACAATGACAGCCGGGCCTGCATTGAAATTTCCGTGCGCGGCGAACCCCATGATGCGGAAGCCATGCGTGCCGCCTTCCTGACCATCGCCAACGACCAGAACATGGACATTGCCTTCCAGCGGGACAGCGCCTTCCGCCGGAATCGTCGCCTGGTGGTCTTCGATATGGACTCCACCCTGATCCGCTCCGAAGTCATCGACGAGCTGGCGGTGGAAGCCGGAGTGGGCGAGCAGGTATCAGAAATCACCGAGCGCGCCATGCGCGGCGAGCTGGATTTCAATGAGAGCTTTTCTGCCCGGGTGGCCCTGCTCAAGGGCCTGGATGAGGGTGCACTGGAACGGGTCCGCGAGCGCATCCAGCTGACGGAAGGGGCACAGCGCCTGGTCAGCACGCTGAGGGCACTGGGCTATCGTACCGCCATCCTGTCCGGGGGGTTCACCTGGTTCGGCCATTGGCTGCAAGATCTACTGGGCATCGACTATGTTCATGCCAACGAGCTCGAAATCGAAGACGGCAAGGTCACCGGCCGGGTCGTCGGACAGATCGTCAATGGCCAGCGCAAGGCCGACCTGCTCAAGGAAATCGCCGCCCAGGAAGGTATCAGCCTGGAGCAGACCATTGCGGTGGGCGACGGTGCCAACGACCTGCCCATGCTCGGCGAGGCCGGTCTCGGTATCGCCTTCCGCGCAAAGCCCCTGGTCAAACAAAACGCCGAACAGGCCATCTCCACCCTGGGACTGGATGGCATCCTGTATCTGATCGGGGTACGGGACAAGGATCAGGCAGAGCTGCTCAAGAGCAATTAATAGTTCGCGGTTTTGTTTTTCGTGTTCTGAATGCAAGAGGCCGCGCCCAAGTGATGGGCGCGGCCTCTTGCGTTTCAAAGCGAGCCAAACCTTGCTCGCGCAACTATTAATTATTCACTATTCACTGCCTTTACGCTGTTTCAGGAATCTGCAGAGACTCCATGGGCGCCTGCAAGTAGAACCCCTGCAAATAATTCACGCCCCCCAGAGACCACAACGCTTGCATCTGGGCTGCAGATTCCACGAAGCCAACCACCGTCTGGCGACCACCTTCGCTGACTTCCTTGATGATTTCCGCAAGACGGTCACGCCCTTCCGGCTTGGCCAGATCCTGAGTGAACGAGCCTTCGAACTTCACCATGTTGGCAGAGATATGGTGGAACAGCTTGAAAGGATCCAGGCCACCGCCAAAGCGACTGATGGACACCTTGCAGCCCGCCGCCTGCACTTTCTGGGCAAACAGCGCCGCCTGCTTGAGGTAGGTGGTGGCATCCCCCTCAGAGAACTGGAAGATCACATTGCGGCCTTCCATCTTGGCGGCCTTCATGGCCTTGAGCATCCAGTCTGCCAGGCCTTGATCCACCAGCGAGCTGCCATTGATGTTGAACAGCATTTTCACCGGCTGCCCCAGAGCGGCGGCAGCACGCATGCCGTTCAGCACCACCCAGCGATCGATCTTGCCGCCCATGCCTTCTTCGGCAGCCACCGGAATAAAGTCCTTCGCTTCCAGCACATCCCCTTCTTTCTGGGGCAGACTGACAAACACTTCGAACAGGTGATCACTTTCATCTTCCAGGTTCATCAGCGGCTGGTAGTGCAACTTGAAGCTGCCTTGCTCCAGCGCCTGACGCACCTGCATGGCAATGGCCTCGGAAGAGCCTGCAGCCACATCATCCATGGGATCATGAACCTTGATGCTGTTGCCCTTGCCGTCATTGCCTCGCTGGGCCTGGTTACAACACTTCAGCGCCGTGGTCAGGGAATCCTGACTGTTGCGGGCATCCTCACGGATAAAGGCCACACCCACACTGGCGGTCACCTGCACGGTGCGCGCCGACACTTCCGGCATCAGGCCCTCGATACCCTTGCGCAACTTGTCCGCCAGCACTCCGGCTGCTTCGGTATCCTCCACCGGCAACATCAGTGCAAAGTCCTCTCCGTCCACACGGGCCAGGGAGGCCTTGCCTGCCTTGCTGGTCAACCAGTCTGCTACGGCGCGCAACAATTCATCGGCACCATCAAGCCCCAGTGCGGACTGATGGTGCTCAAAGTCATCCAGACGCAGGTAAAGCACCGCAGACAACTGGCTTTCACGCGCCGCTGCTGCGACCGCATCATCGAGCTGGTTCATGAACCAGTTACGACTGAACAGCCCTGTCACCTGATCCTTGTCGCTGATTTCGCGAATTCGCGCCTCAATCTCACTCTGATCGACACCCGCAGCACGGATCACAATCTGGGTGCAGGCTTCGCCATCATAGGTACTGGGAGAAAAGGTAAAGGTCGCGTCGAACTCGCTGCCATCCGTGTTGACGCCTTTGCATTCCAGTTCCTGGGTCTGGTTTTCATCCTGGGCACGGCTGCGCAGCAGTTGCTTGAGCTTGTCGTGATCCGACGCAGACACCATATCCATGATCGGCACGCCGGCCAGATCATCGGCACTTTCATAGCCGAACATTTCCACATAGTTGTCATTGGCGTGGATATGCATGCCATCCAGCACATAGGCGATGGCGTCACGGCTTTGATCCATCAACAGCGAGAGGCGCTTTTCGGCATCATGACGAACGATCTCGGAGTGCTGTAACTCCTTGCGCAGCCGCAGGTACTCAGTCAGGCGGTCCACCATCATGGAAATCAGCTCACGGTCACCCGCTGGCGCCACGGCGCGGGCCCCCTGTTGCATACCTTTCTTGACGGTGGCGGAGGAGAAGTCATCTTCCAGCAGGATAACCGGGATGGCCTTGCCCAGCCGGTTCAGGTGAGCCATGGCTTTTTCAAAAGTGCCATCACCAAACTGGGGGCGACACAACATCAGCTCCCAGGAACCACCCTTGAGGGCTCGTAACAGGTCTTCCTCTCCCAGCGCCAGGTGAGCCCGGGTCGCCCTGCCTGCATTACGCAGTGCATTCATCAGCTGCTCGGCCTCATCCTGAGAGTCATGGGCGATCAGCAGACGCAAATTGTCCAGGGCATAGCTCATTGATTCACTACTCACAATTTATTCGTCTTTATCAGTATTGTGCCTGACGACCCTGTCATGACAAACGACAGTGCAGCCGCCCGCATTCGCCCTGTCGGTTGATGCGCAGCACTACCCTGTCGGAGAAAGTTGCCGAACTCCCTGGCAAGCAGTTGTTTTCGTTTATTTTCGACCGCCATGGCGGTGACTGGCGGCTAGCGGGCAGAGCCCGAGCCACCGAAACCTACAGGCTGGACCAGATGGAATCCAGCTCGTCATCGTCATCATCCTGAACCACTGTTTTCGCTGGTTCCGGCGTGGACAGACTCTTGAACGGGTATTGGCTGAACCCGGACATCCCCTGCACCCGACGCAACAACTGTACGCGAGAGGCTTCCCCACTCTCAACCAGTTCCACCTTCACGCCTTCATTAAACCCGACGGTAGGCAGCAACAGGGTGGCAGGCTGCCCCACTGCGGCCAGCTCCGGCAGCAGGATCGCACGCATGTAGTCACTGTCCTGGCCCTGCTTGCGCAGCGCACGGGCGGCCACGGGGCGGCCACCCGGGGCCAGCAGCTCGATCCCGAAACGGGCACCATGATTAGGCAGCTGGGTTACCCAGCGAATCACCGCCAGCATCCATTGGGTATGGGTCTGGTCACGGAGCGCCAATAGCTCGCCGGTTCTCAGCAAACTTGGGGTATTACCCTGCCAGGACAGGCAGTACCCGCCCGGGCTGGCATTGACCTTCTGGCAGTGATAGCTCTCCGGCAGCTTGATTTCGGCACGGGTGCTACCCGCCACATCACCCATCTCAATCGCTTCGCCGGCATAGTCCGACTCATAGGCCTTGGCCCAGGGGTCTGCCTGATCCTGCTTGGCCTTGGCACTCATGCTAATTTTGCTAAGGAAACGGTTACGTTCTTCTTCACCGTTGGTAGACAAACTGCCCCGCTCCACCAGGGTTTCGAAGGGCGTGCGATCAGACAGGAAGTAATGCACCCCCACCAGGCCGAAACACAGCTCGATTTCCCCGCTTTCTTCCACCCGTTTGAAAGCCCGCTCGGTGAGCGCGCCCCAGACTTGCTGGAGATGATCCAGCAGGCTGTCGTCCATTTCCCGCGGTAGCGTGAGCGTCTGATTTTCCGGGTCGCGGCGACAGGCCGCCATGGCTTCTACCAGCCGCAGGGAATCAATGTAACGCCACCCCTCATTCACCTGGGAGGCGTGGGTTCGGTAGATGGGCGGGCGATCGGCCTGCAGGTCAAACACGAATAGGTCATCGCTGCTGCTGGCTTCACGGATAGAAACCAGTGATGACCACTCTTCTGCAACGCGATAGACCAGCGCCAACTCCTGCTGACGCAACTGGTTCGGCTTGGCAGTGGACAGCAACAGGCAACGGGCATAGGCCGCCTGTACCGTGGAAGCCTTCTCTCCCTCCTCCAGTACCGTCTGGATTGCCAGCCCATTCGCTTCCGCCAGCAGATACAGTTGATGTAATTCCAGCCACAAATGGCGAGGACAGGAAAAATACAGCTGATAACAGCGCAGCAGGGTATCGCCCAACGCTGTGATGGCTCGGTGGATGGAAGTGGCCACCGCTCGACGCACGTTCTTGTCTTTCACCTTGCGCATGCCACGCACGGCGACCAGCTTGTAGCCGTTGGCCAGATGCCCCTGCAGGGCCTGGGCCAGGCTCGCCACCTTACGGGCTTTTTCAGGTAATACCAGCGCCTGATTGAGGTAATGCTTCTGGAGCGAATCACACACCAGCAAAATGGAGGGACGAATGATCTCCAGCAGCTGGTAACGCTGTCGGGAGTCCAGCTGCAGGCGATTCAATTCCTGAATGAACTCATACAACTGGCGCGCCGTCTCCCCCATGTTCATCACGGGAAGAGCGTCGACCCACTGTTGCAGCTTTTTGGGCTGATCCGCGCCAACAGTCAGGTGCGGCAAATCCTGCTCTGGCAATTTCAGCCGCACCGTTTGGGCTGCTTGCTCCATGAAGATAATCCTTATCTCGGCGGCTTCCTGGCTACCTGTTTATTATCGCATCTGAATTTATGTGTTCTATGTCACAGGACTTTACGACACCGTTACAGGACTGTAAACGTCAGCAAGTGACTGGCAGATCAGGGATTTAGCCCGCCAGGACCGTTTTGGCGGGCTTCCCGGGCTCCTCCCTGGACAGTCGGGGCACCAGAAAACCGGGCAAACGGCCTCTCAGCCCCTGATGCAGGGCCAATGCAGCCTCATCCGGCACCGCGAAATGGGCGGCCCCGGCCACCTTGTCCAGCTGATGAAGGTAATAAGGCAGTATTCCGGCCTCGTGGAGGCCGTCCGACAAGGCCACCAGCGTGTCCAGGTCATCATTGACCCCCGCCAGCAGCACGCTCTGGTTCAGCAGGGTAATACCTGCCTGCTGCCATTCCCGCCCTCGCTCCGCCAGCTGCGCACTGATTTCCCGGGGATGATTGGCATGCAGTACCAGTACGGTTCGCCAGCGCGGCCGGCTCAGCAACCGCTTCAGCTCATCATCCAGGCGGTCTGGAATCACCACCGGGGTCCGGCTATGTATCCGCAAACGACGCAGGTGGGGAATTTCCGCCAGCGCATCCAGTAGCTGGCCAATACGCCTGTTCGTCAGCGTCAGCGGATCCCCGCCACTGAGAATCACCTCATTGATATCAGGCCGTGCTGACAACCATTCCAGCGCCTCCTCCCAACGCTTGCCGCTGAGGTGTGCCTGATAGGGAAAGTGGCGACGAAAACAGTAGCGACAGTGCACCGCGCAGGCCCCCGTGACTACCAGCAACGCGCGCCCATGGTACTTGTGCAACAGGCCCGGCACCGGGGTGTGATCACCCTCTTCCAGTGGATCAACGCCATAACCCGGGACCGCCTCCAGCTCCGCAGGCACACTTAACACCTGCCTTAACAGCGGGTCCTGCGGATTACCCTTCTCAATCAGGTCGACATATCTACGCGGCACCCGCAGCGGGAAATCCCGCGCCGCGGCCAGCGATTCCGGCAGCCCGGAGGCAGCCAGATCCAGCAGGGCCAGCAGCTCCGCAGGATCCGTGATCAGGTCCGCCTGTTGACGTTGCCAGTCCGGCAACTCCCAACGAGCCTCATCCTGCGTTATGATTGCCACCCTCTGCGACGCCATACATCAACCTTTGGAACAATATTTATGGCCAACTATTCTACCAGTGAATTCAAGTCTGGCTTGAAAGTCATGCTCGATGGCGACCCCTGCTCCATCATCGAGAACGAATTTGTGAAGCCGGGCAAGGGCCAGGCCTTCAACCGCGTGAAACTGCGCAACCTGAAATCCGGCAAGGTCTGGGAACGTACTTTCAAGTCTGGCGACTCCCTGGAAGGCGCGGATGTGATGGACGTTGCCATGCAGTACCTGTACTCCGATGGCGAGTTCTGGCACTTCATGGATCCGACTTCCTTCGAGCAAAAAGCCGCTGATGAGGCCGCCGTGGGCGATGCCAAGCTGTGGCTGAAAGAAGAAGACGTGTGTGAAATCACCCTCTACAACGGTGAGCCCCTGTCTGTAACCCCGCCGAACTTCGTGGAGCTGGAGATCGTGGAAACCGATCCGGGCCTGAAAGGCGACACCGCGGGCACCGGCGGCAAGCCCGCCACCCTGACCACCGGCGCCGTGGTCCGTGTGCCGTTGTTCGTGCAGACCGGCGAGATCGTCAAGGTCGACACTCGCACCGGTGACTATGTGGGTCGCATTAAAAGCTAAGCGTCTGACGCCAGATGCCCGACGAGATGCCGCCGATGCATGACTGGCAGCCCACCGCCTCTCTGCAGGCCATGAAAGCGCGCGCCGAGCTGATGAGCACGGTGCGCGCTTTTTTTGCGGCCCGTGACGTGCTGGAGGTAGACACCCCGCAACTGGCCCATCACGGTGTCAGTGATCTGCACATACAGTGCATCCCGGTACCTGGTTACGGCTACCTGCAAAGCTCCCCGGAATATCACATGAAGCGGCTGCTGGCCGCGGGCAGTGGACCGATCTATCAAGTCTGCAAGGCATTCCGGGATGGTGAAGCCGGTGGCCGCCACAACCCGGAGTTCACCATGCTGGAGTGGTACCGCCCAGGCTTTGTCCTCAAGGATCTCATTGCTGAGTGCCTGACGCTATTTGGGCAACTCTTTCCTGGCACCCCCAGCCACCAATATCACTTTCGTGCCCTGTTCCATCACGTTGTCGGACTGGATCCTCTGACGGCAGACGATCACGCGCTGATTGCATGTGCCGAGCAATCCGGCGCACCGGGCGGCCTCGACAAGGCCGCAGCCGTGGACTACCTCATGGCCACCAAAGTGGAAGCGGCACTACCCAGCGACCAGCTGATCGTGGTCAACGACTTCCCCGGTTGGGCGGCCGCGCTGGCGCAAACCCATCAGGACAGAGATGGCGCCACCGTCGCCAGACGCTTTGAGATCTATTACCGCGGCCTGGAACTGGCCAACGGCTATCAGGAACTCACTGACCCGAACGAGCAGCGTCGCCGCTTCGAGCAGGACAATATCCAGCGCCAGCAACACAGCCTGGATGTCATGGATGCCGACCCTTACCTGCTTGATGCCATGGAGCACGGCCTGCCCGCCTGCAGCGGCGTCGCCATGGGGGTAGAAAGACTATTGATGGCACAGCAGGGTAGCGGCAAGATCGACGACGTGATCACGTTCCCGTGGCAAAAGGCATGACCGGGTAGCATCACCTCGCCAATGGAAGGCATGGGGAGGGGGCAACGCCAACGATGGGCGGACGGCCACGTCATGCCACCCCGTCGCTACGGCAGGGAAGCTGCCTCTTTCTGGCGCACCTCCGCCACGATTTCCGGCAGATCCCAGGCGCCCCCGACAGCCAGCCCCCGGCACTGACCGGTGGTGGAAGAGAGCGTGTGAACATACGCCCGGCCATCCCAAGTCCACTCATCAAGGGCATAGCAGTCGCCGATCCCGCGGCCCTTGTGCATGGCTGAAACGGTCTCACCATCAAAGTCGGTTGCCGACTCGGTAACCAGGATCGGCTGGTAAGGCTTGCTGTCGTTGATGACCCATACCCCGGCTCCGCCGTTGTAGGCGGCCATCCAGCAGCTCACCGACACCGCCAACCGGGTATCCGAGAGCCGAACCACATCCAGTGGCTCCCCCCCGTCGTCGGGCATAGCCAAACCACTGCATTCGGTTTCGTCTTCCACACTGGCAAGCAACGCCGCCCGCAAGGCGACTTCGTCGGCCGCTGGCAAGACGACGGTTTGCGACACATCTACAGGGGCGCGAATCACAACCGGTGGCGCCAACGCGGGCAGGACATCCTCTTCCTGTCTGTCACCCTTGCGAACCAGCGCCCCCGGCGTGCCAATCCTGCCTTGTACTTCATCCATTTTCAGCAGCACTGCGCTGGCACCGGCATCCGAAAGGCGCCAGCGGTATTGACCATGCACCCACTCGATAACGCTATCCCGACGCAGGGCACGCAACAGCGCCAACAGTATCTCGCTGGACAACTCTGCACCGAGAAACTCAGGATCGACCGCTGCCGCGCCGACCTCCTGTCCATTGATCACCAGCGACAGAGAGGCATCCGAAATCAGGGACTGAAAGACCGCGTCGTCGAGATCAAGTTCGCCGATTTTCACCTTGCCGTGCACTGGCTGATTGGGACCCGCCTTACGGGTAAGCAGTACCGAAACCGCTTCACTATCTTCAAAAAAACGCTGATAACCCACCGCCCTGCAGGTACGCGTGTTATCACACACCAGCATCCAGTCCTTGTGCTCAAAGCGCAGGCCGTTTACCTCCAGAGCATTTGCATGCAATGGCGCCATCAGGATTATCACAACGATGGCACGCCCCAATCCCCACAATGCTGCCAACTTGCCTTTTACCGTGCTCATAGCTTCCCCCTGGCGCCGGTCAGGGCATACCAGGTAAAAACGATCACTTCCCTGTTCATTACAAGCCTCCACCCCTCTAACAAAGCGATCTGGATACGGCAGAATCGCCGCCGCCCATGGTGATGCACGAGGGTACCAGACAAACACCCTCCGGGAAGGCGAAGTTGCCGGAAATGAGAACCAGACCGCTTCGGCAAAGCCCCCAAAAAAGCCACAAAAAAGCCGCGCCCCAGTGCCGGGCGCGGCCTCTCTTTTTCCCTGCCGATAACCCGACTACGCGGGTTATTCGTAGGCGGCCTACGCCATCGACGGCTGAGCCAAGGAGTTAGCCCGAGCGGCTGTCTCGGCAATCAGGTCACTCATCTGGTCCAGCACGGCCGGCGGGAAGTCATGCCCCATGCCAGGCAGGATAGCCAGCTTGGCACCAGAGATATGGCGCGCGGAGGCCTTGCCACCGGCGGGGCGAATCAGCGGGTCGGCCCCTCCATGGATCACTGTAGCCGGGCAATCGATCTTCTTCAGCCACGGAGTCAGTGCACCGGTGGCCACAATTCCCAGGAACTGGTTGCGGATACCCAGCGGATTGATGCCCCGCGCCCAGCACTGGCGGTAAATCTCGGCCAGTTCCTCACGGCCTTGAGGCAAGGTGCCGGCCAGCTTGGCCATCATCTCCAGGCCAAAGGCAACGAACTCCTCTTCGGTCTCGATCTTGACCCGCGGCGCCACCAGCGCCTTCAGGGCTGCCGGCTTGGGGGGCGGCACCAGACGGCTGTTGTTGCTGGACATGATGGAGGTCAGCGACAGCACCCGGTGCGGATACTTGCCGGCCATCAGCTGACTGATCATCCCTCCCATGGAGGCCCCCACCACATGCGCTCGCTCGATGGCCAGGGCATCCAGCAGCCCGACGGTGTCATCCACCATATCGTGAAGGGTATAGGGGGCATCCACGGAAAGCCCCACGTAGCTGCGCATTATGGCCGTAAGCGGACCATGCTTGAGGCGGCGGCGGATGCGCGACGACTTGCCCACATCCCGGTTATCAAACCGGACCACCCGGTAGCCGCGCTCCACCAGGCTATCGAGCAACGGCTCTGGCCAGAACACCATCTGGGCAGACAGGCCCATGACAAACACGATGGTCTCACCGTTTTCGGGGCCCCGGCTCTCGTAAAAAAGCTCAATCCCGTTGCTGGACACTGTTCCTGACTGCATGGCGCGCCTCTGTAATATTCTGGTTAGTGGGGCAACATAGAAAAGCTACCCCCGTACCACAACCCCGGCAACGCCGATTGGCCTGTTCGGCCGACACCTGACCTTCTGTCACTGCGAACTGGCCTCTTCACCCCTGCCAATCCCGTCGCGTCGCGATTAAGGTATTCAGCACAACAATAACGCAGCGGAACAAGTTCATGAGCATCCAGGCTACCCTGATCAAGGCAGTGACCCGCCGAACCATCAAGCGCTCAGGCCTCAATGAAGAGCAGCTGGTTCGTCACCTGCGCAAGGTTTTCAACAATTCGCCCTCCCTGACACTGATGCCCTTCAGCGTGAAACTCAGCCGGGTCAACCAACCCGGCTTTGCGGGTGACCGCGTCAGCGTGAGTGATCCCAAGGTGACCATGCTCTACATTCATGGTGGCGCCTACATCGGCGGGGTTACCAAGACCTATCACAACATGGCTGCGCGCCTTGCCAAACAACTGAACGGCGAGGTCTACCTGCCCACGTATCCGTTTGCCCCGGAGCACCCCTTCCCGTCGGCGGTGAACCGGGTGATGGAGGCCTATGAATACCTGCTGGGACTGGGTAAGCGCCCCGAAGATATCGTCATTGCCGGCGACTCCGCCGGGGGCGGCCTGACGCTGGCCACTTTGCTGCATATCCGTGACAAGGGCCTCCCCCAGCCCCGCTGTGCGGTCACCCTGTCTCCCGGCAGCAACTGCCAGCCAGATGACCGGATTCTCGACGCCATGGACCCCAGCGATGCCATGCTGTCGGCGGACATCATCCGCACTGTGATTGATATCTATGTGCCCGACACCGAGCATCGCACCCACCCCTACGCCTCTCCCTGTCTGGGCGATTACAGCGGTATTTGCCCGTTGATGATCACGGTTAGCACCGACGAGGTGCTCTACTCGGATGCCAAACGGGTGCGTGAAGCAGCGGAAAAAAGTGGCGTAAAAGTGGAATGGCTGGAGCGCGGCGGCGTGTTCCATGTGTGGCCGGTGATGACCCCTTTCCTGCCGGAAGCCCGTCAGGACATCAGAAAGATCAGCGCGTTCATTCAGCGCCACGGCTAACCGATACCGAATTGGGCAAAAGGTAAACATTCGCGGCAGATTCGGTCATTGCAGGCACTCCTGTGCCGTCGTCTACTGAGCCCAAAGCGCATACCTGCATTGCGCACCAAGGACAAAGGAGGCGGCGATGACCGAATGGCCTCGCATCAAGCCCACGGATTATTGCAACGAAGATCTGCCCACACTGACACAGCCCTGGTGGCGAACCCTGCCCCGCCACTTCCACGCCCTGCCAGATCACTTCCTGGCCGACAATGATACCCGCTGGCGTATCGACTACACCGCCAGCCTGGATACAGTGGCCCGCACCGGCCTTGCCTGCATGGCAGGAGCCGCCGCACTCCCCGCCAGCCTCAATGTGAAGCAGCAACAGGAAGAACGGGAGCTGGTTCGCTTCTACGAACCCTTTCTGGACTGTGGCGACCCCCAACAGTTCTTTACCGCCCCGCAACAACACCCCGTGATCCAGTACCACCCGGTAGCCCGCTATCACTTCCAACCGGAAGACGGACAGGCACACACGCTCAGCTTCCGCTCACCATTCGAACCCAAAAACCCGGCCTTGCGTGATCGCTATCTGGCCCACAAGCGTAACCGCACCGCCTGGGCGCAGTACTGGAAACATGATGGCGAGCCGCGCCCAACCCTGATCATGATCCACGGTTTCGTGGCCGACCCTTATTGGCTCAATACCCGCTGGCTGGCCCTGCCCTGGTTCTACAAGCAGGGCTTTGATGTATTGCTCTACACCCTGCCCTTCCATGGCCGCCGCAAGAGTCCGCTGGCACCGTTCAGCGGCGCCCAGTTCTTCAGCCAGGGCATGGCCATGCTCAACGAAACCTTCGCCCATGCGATCCATGATTTGCGCATCTTCATGAATCATCTGCGCGAAGGCGGCACCCCAGCCATGGGCGCCACCGGCATCTCCCTCGGCGGCTATTCCACCGCGCTGCTGTCATCGCTGGAGAAGGATCTGGCCTTTGCCATTCCCAATGTGCCGCTGGTGACAATCATGGATCTGATGAAAAGCTGGTTCCCGGTCAACCTGCAGTTCCCGCTGTTCCACAAGGTTTACGACACGGATTTCGCCGGCCTGCGCAAACTTACCGCCCTGCACTCGCCCCTGACCTGGCCCAGTCTGGTCCCGCAAAGTGCGCGCATGATTATCGGTGGTGCCGGCGACCGCTTTGCGCCCCCCAAGCACACCGACCTGTTACGGCAGCATTGGGATGATTGCCACGTGCACTGGTTCCCCGGGAACCATATGCTGCATCTTGATCAGGGGAGTTATCTGCGCAACATGCGCGACTTCATGCGCGATGCACTGCAGGAAAGATCGGTGGAATTGAGCGCGTAGAAAATCAGGGCGAGTTTCGAGTTTCGAGTTTCGAGTTTCGAGTTTCGAGTTTCGAGTTTCGAGTTTCGAAGATCAAAACCGGAACAGGCCAACCCCTCAAGGTTTTGCCTTTCGAAACCCGCTCCTCGTTACTCGCTTGTGTTGGGGGTGTCGGTCTTGAATAACGCCGCCGTGCCGGCACCGCAGGACACCACCGTCTTCATCATGCTTTCCACCCCGATCTCCGGGTGCAGCTCTACCAGACTTTCATGAACGTGGTAGATGAACCCACTGGTAGGGTTGGGGCCGGTGGGAACAAACACCGTGACATGGCCATCGCCATGGCGTGATGTCACCAATGCTGTCACCGACACATCGGTTTGCCTGCCATAAAGCCAGACCCGTGCCACTTCACCTCGGCTGAACGGGCTGTCGCTGCTGTTCCCCATCAGCTGGGCGATGACTTCGCGCACCGTGACATAGCCCGGCAGCCGGCTCATCACATTCGCTTCCCACTGGTCCCAAAGCCAGCTACCCAGTCGGGTCGCTACCAGTGTGCCGACCAGAAAACACAACACCAGCACCGCCAGAAAGGCTAGCCAGTCTGCCACAAACTTGGGCAAGCCAAAGGCACTAATGAAGACCGACGTGAAGGGAGAAATGATTTCCGTCACCGTCTGATAAATCCAGCGGAAGAAAAACACGATGATGGAAATGGGCAGCAGAATGGTCAGACCACCCAGCAGGGATTTACGGATAAAAAACCAGACGCGACGATTGGCGCTCACTCAGGACTCCTGGTACCAGATTCGATTGATAAACAGACAGCGCTCGCCCACCGGGGTTCGCACTTCTACCTCGTCATCCACCTGCTTTTTTAGCAACGCCCGAGCCAGCGGCGCATCAATACTGATATAACCACGCCGGGCATCGGTTTCATCCGGTCCTACAAGACGGTAGGTTTCCAGCTTGCCGTCCTCGTTTTCCAGCTCTACCCAGGCACCAAAGAACACCTTGCTTTGATCCTCCGGCAGCCGGTCCACCACCGTCATGTCATCCAGCCGCTTGCTGAGAAAGCGAACGCGGCGATCAATTTCCCGCAGCTGCTTCTTGCCGTAAATATATTCAGCATTCTCGGAGCGGTCGCCTTGCGCTGCCGCCTCCTGCACCGCTTGCGTCACCTCCGGACGTTTCACTTTCCACAGGTACTGCAGCTCATCATTGAGCACCTTGTAGCCTTCCGCAGTGATGTACTTGGAAGCGGGTTTCCCCTTGGGACGCCAACGGCCCATTGTCTTACCTCGAATGCTATACCTCGAAGATGCGATCCAGCTCGCGCAGCCCCTTGAACTCCAGCACATTGCCGGTGGGGTCCTGTACAAAGAAGGTACCCTGCTCTGCGGGCTGGCCGACAAAACGCTCCCGGGGCTTGAGCAGAAACGGCCAGCCGTGGTCGTAGAGTCGCTCCACCAGTATTTCCCAGGTCGCAAAATCCAGCACCACGCCAAAATGCGGCATCGGCACCGGGTGTCCATCCACATCGCTGTAGCCCTGGACAGGAGTCAGATCTTCACCCTTGTGCAGGGACAACTGATGGCCATGCAGATCGATATCAATCCAGTTGGGCGCATCCCGTCCACGACGGCCACCGATCACACGGCAGTAAAAATCCGCGGCTTCTTCCAGATCATTTACCAGAAAGGCCAGATGAAAGGCCGGCTGTTTTTCCATTGTCTACTGCTCTTGCTAAACTCTCGTGATTCCGTCCGCCATCGCTCTCCTGCGGACGCTTCCATGTTACTAGAGGACTCCACCCCATGTCTGTGTCTCGTGCCCCCTGGCCCGCCACCCGAATGCGTCGTATGCGTCGTGATGATTTTTCCCGTCGTCTGATGCGCGAGCACACCCTGACGGTGGATGACCTGATCTACCCGGTGTTTGTGCTCGAAGGCAGCAACCAAACCGAAGCCGTACCCTCCATGCCCGGCGTGGAACGCATGAGCATCGACCTGCTGGTCAAGGAGGCTGAGGAGCTGGCCAAGCTGGGAGTGCCCGCCATGGCCCTGTTTCCGGTCACCCCTTCCGACGTCAAAACCCTGGACGGGCGCGAAGCCTGGAACCCGGACGGACTGGCCCAGCGCGCGGTGCGCGCCATCAAGGCAGCCGTGCCGGAAATGGGCGTGATCACCGATGGCGCCCTGGATCCGTTCACCACCCACGGACAGGATGGCATCATCGATGACAATGGCTATGTTCTGAACGATGTGACCGTGGATGCCCTGGTCAAACAGGCCCTGTCGCAAGCGGAAGCGGGCGCCGATGTAATTGCCCCCTCCGACATGATGGACGGCCGTATCGGCGCCATCCGCGAGGCACTGGAGCAGCATGGTCATATTCATACCCGCATCATGGCCTACTCTGCCAAGTACGCCAGCGCCTACTATGGTCCGTTCCGTGATGCCGTGGGCTCCGCTGGCAACCTGGGCAAGGCGGATAAAACCACCTACCAGATGGACCCGGCCAACTCCGATGAAGCCCTGCACGAAATCGCTCTGGATCTGGCTGAAGGCGCCGACATGGTGATGGTCAAACCTGGCATGCCCTACCTGGATGTGGTGCGCCGCGTGAAAGACGAGTTCAAGGTACCGGTGTACGCCTATCAGGTGAGTGGTGAATACGCCATGCACATGGCGGCGTTCCAGAACGGCTGGCTGGACCAGGACAAGGTGATGATGGAGTCCCTGCTGGCATTCAAGCGAGCAGGAGCCGACGGCATCCTCACCTACTTTGCCAAGGCCGCCGCCCTCAAGCTCAAGGGCTGATTCCCCCCCCTTGCAAGTCCCGCCCCGGCTCCATATATAATGCATACACACTATATATGGAGTCCGTTCCATGAGTCGTCGCCCGCCACAACCCTCCTCACTGGATCCTGAACAGGTCGGCCTGCACTGTGCCGCCCTGCATTCCCGGGTGCTGTCCCGGCTGGTGACGCGACTGTATAACCAGCAATTGGCTGAAAGTGGCCTGCGCATCACCCAGTTCTCCGTGCTCAATGCGATCAAGGCACGGCCTCCGGAATCCATTTTCCAGCTTGCCGAACTGCTCGGCATGGAACGCACCTCCCTGCAGCGCACCGTGGATAAACTGATTGAGAAAGGTCTGGTGGAATCCGAGCCCACCGGCAATAAACGCGCGTTGGGGCTCTCTCTCACTCCCCAGGGAGAGGCCTGCTATCAGCAGGCTCTGGTAGGCTGGCAAGCAGCGCAGGATCAGTTCGAGTCACTGGTGGGCAAGCAGAGCTGGCAACAGATTGCCTCGGAATTGCGCCGCTTCAGCCACAAGGTCAAGCAGGAACTCTAGCCAGATCACCTTCTGGGACGGGCACAGACAAGACCCCTTCCCGGGCAAAGCCAGCGACCAGTCCCAGCACCGCCTTGTCGGTCAGCACCCGCCGATGTCCCTTGCCAACGGTCTGGTGCAGGGTGGCCGAGGGCATCGCCTGATGCAGCCGCAGCGAATCCGTGAACGGAACCTCCCTGTCACCAGTATCATGCACCAGCAACGTTCGAGCACTGATCAGCGAGCCGCGTCGGGCGATGTCCAGCGCGTCGTAACCGATCCCCACCCGGGCAGCCATTTTATCGAGCAGCTGCTGTCGGGCCCGGCCACCGAATTTCAGGGCACTGGCCATCCGCCCCACCACACCGCGGAAGTCTGTGGGCGGCGCGACCAGTACCGTGCGAGCAATATCGCCTCGCTCGGCCAGTACAAAGGCGGCAGCCGAAGCCCCCATGGAATGGCCGATTAGTACATCCACCGGCTCACCGATCACCTCCAGCGCCAGACGTAGAGTGGTGATGAATTCACCCACATCACTGGCGCCATCCGGCTCTTCGCCATGGCCCGGCATCTGCAGGGCATAAAAAGAGAACGATTCACGGCCCAGCGCCTTCATCATCGCCTCGAACTGAGTCCAGTGCCCGGACCAGCCATGGACCAGCAAGACTCGCTGTGGACCACCCAACCAGATATTCAGGCGCGCGCGCTCACCCACCGGCAGCTGGCTGTCCGGCGCAAACTCGGATCGGCCCCTCCAGGCCTGCGGCAACCGTGGTCCCGTCATCAAACGTAACGCCAGATCACTGGCCCTGCCGGGCAGAAGGCGACTGAACAGCGCCATTAACAGCTGAAAGAGTTTCATCTCTATTTCCTCATAGTGTATACACACTTTAAAGTCTGCGACCTCACTTCACAGGGAGGCCCACCCATCAGTTAAGTGTATTTACACTTAACAAGAAAAATCAACTCCGCTTATCTGCCTGCCTCTTTCCAGAGCGCCCGTTGAGGTCTAGCCTGAAAACTGTACACAGGACTGTTCCCTGTCATTGCCGTGTCATATAAATGTCATTGAATAGGAAGCTCGATCACCCTTGCTCAGGAAGGCTCCATGAACGATATCGCCAGTGAACACAGCGCCATTGATCTCAACCACCCGGACTATTTTTTCAACCGGGAATTGAGTCTGCTGCAGTTCAACCTGCGAGTGCTGGAGCAGGCCATGGATGAGAACCATCCGCTCATGGAGCGACTGAATTTCCTGCTGATTTTTTCCAGCAACATGGACGAGTTTTTCGAAATTCGCGTGGCAGGGCTGAAAAACAAGCTCGAAGCGGGCACCGGGCAACCTGGCCCGGACGGTATGCTCGCAGAAGAACTGCTGACCGAAATCAGTCGCATCACCCACGAAGCCGTGGATCGTCAGTATCACATCCTCAACAACATTCTGTTGCCGGCACTGCGTGAGGAAGGTGTGGACTTCCTGCGTCGGGAAGACTGGACTGAGGCCCAGTCCGAGTGGGTAAAAAAGTACTTTCGCGAGCAGGTGTATCCGGTGCTTACACCCATCGCACTGGACCCCTCCCACCCGTTTCCACGGCTGGTCAACAAGAGCCTGAATTTTATCGTTCCTCTGGACGGCAAGGACGCCTTTGGCCGCTCCACAGGGCTTGCCATTGTGCCGGCTCCCCGCTCCCTGCCCCGCCTGATTCGTATTCCCGACGAAATCAGTGGTGACGGCGATGACAACTTTGTATTTCTGTCGTCCATGATTCACGCCCATGTCTCAGACCTGTTCCCGGGCATGAAAGCCACCGGCTGTTTCCAGTTCCGGGTAACCCGGAATGCGGATCTGGAAGTGGATGAAGAAGTGGAAGATCTGGCCAGCGCCCTGAAGGGGCAGCTGCTCTCACGCCGTTACGGCGACGAGGTGCGGCTGGAAGTGGCTGACAACTGCCCACGCCACCTTATGCATTACCTGCTGGAACAGTTTGAGCTCACCGAACAGGATCTTTATGAAGTGAATGGCCCGGTGAATCTGGCGCGCATGTTCACCAGCGTTAATCGTCCTCGCCTGCACTATCCACCGTTCACGCCAAAGCTTCACCCTGCGGTGAAAAAGGCCGAGTCGATTTTTGATGCCATCGATCAGGAAGACATTCTGCTGCACCACCCGTTTCAGTCATTCCAGCCGGTAGTCAGCCTGCTGGCCGAAGCCGCCCGCGACCCCAAGGTGCTGGCCATCAAGCAAACACTTTACCGCACAGGTACCAAGTCAGAGATTCTCGACCATCTGGAAACCGCGGCGCGAAACGGCAAGGAGGTCACCGCCATCGTGGAATTGCGTGCGCGTTTCGATGAGGAGTCCAACATCGAAGGGGCCCGTCGCCTGCAAGAGGCGGGCGCCATCGTGGTGTACGGGGTGGTGGGCTACAAGACCCACGCCAAGATGCTGCTGGTCGTCCGTCGTGACGGCGAGGGCATCAAGCGCTATGTGCATCTCGGCACCGGTAATTACCACACCAGAACCACCAAGCTGTACACCGACTACGGCCTGATGACCGCGGACAAGGCGGTGGGCCAGGACGTGCACAAGATCTTTCAGGAGCTCACCGGCATGGGCAAGGCCGCGCGACTGAAGCAACTCAAGCACTCGCCCTTTACCCTGCATCCGTCGCTGATCGAATGGATTGAATTTGAGACCGCGGAAGCCCAGGCAGGAAGGCCGGCGCACATCATCGCCAAATTCAATTCCCTGACCGAAGAAAAAATCATCCAGGCGCTGTACAGAGCCAGTCAGGCGGGTGTGGAAATTGATCTGATCGTGCGTGGCATCTGCTGCCTCAAGCCGGGTATTGCCGGCATTTCTGACACCATCCGGGTACGCTCCATTGTCGGTCGTTTTCTGGAGCACACCCGCATTTATCACTTCCATCATGGCGGCGACGATCTGGTGTATTGCTCCAGCGCCGACTGGATGGAACGCAACCTGTTCAACCGGGTCGAGACCTGCTTCCCGATCACCAATCCCACGCTGAAGGCTCAGGTGCTGGAAGAAGGACTGAATTACTATCTGAGAGACAACAGCCGCGCCTGGCTATTGCAGTCCGATGGCACCTACACCCGCGCCCAACCGGCCGATGGAGAAGAGGTGTTCATGGCCCAGCAGTGCCTGCTGGATACTAACGTGGGATAACCCGCGAGGGACCGGGCCACTGACAGCAACCCCCAGAAGCACAGCCTGCTCTGCTGGTGTCCGGCCCCGAGCATCCATTCATTTCAGGATCAGCTCACAACCCGCTGCCTGAAAATAATCCTGCTCCTGTTCAAGATCAGCCAGGGTCAGCGGGTGCTCGTCCAGCCAGCCCTCCGGAAATGTCAGCGTCAGGGTATTGCCCTTCACCTTGAGGTTCATGCCGGGGGTTGCTTCATCGCATCGGGCGTGATGCAGGCGTGTGGCAATTCGCAGCACCAGACACAGTCGCAGCAACGGCTCGCGCTCATCTTCCGGCAATTCATCCAGGGCAGACTGTGGAATCTTGCGGCGATGGCCTCGCACCAGTATCGCCACGGCCTGCTGTTCCTGACGGGAAAAGCCAGCCAGATCGGAGTTGGTAATCAGGTAAGCGCCATGCTTGTGGAACTGGCTGTGGGACACGGCGAGCCCAAGCTCATGCAGCAGTGCCCCCCAGCGCAGGGTGTCCTCCATGGGCTCATCATCCAGCAGCCAGTCCGCCGCGACCTGTCTGAACAATGCCATCGCTGTCTCGCAGACCCGCTCTGCCTGACTGCGTTCCACATGATGACGATTCATCAGCGATTGAATGCTGCGGTCGCGCACGTCTTCATGGCCGAAGCGGCCGAGCAAATCGTAGAGTAACCCTTCTCGCAGAGCGCCGGATGACACCTCCATCTGCCCAATGCCCAACTGCTCGAAAATGCCATAGAGAATGGCCAGTCCGGAGGGGAAGATGGCCTGACGGTCCTCACGCAGCCCCTTGAGGTCGAGCTTGTCGGCACTGCCTGCCTTGATCACCCGCTTGCGGGCTTTCTTGAGTCCTTCCAGCGTCACGCCGCTGTCGCACCAACCCTGCTCCACGCAAACCTGGCTAATGGCCTTGATGGTGCCGGAGGCGCCAACACTCTGTTGCCAGCCAATACGGCGGTAGTTGGCATGGATGGAGAGCACTTCCTGACGGGCCGCAGTGACGGCCTTATCAAACGCTTTCTCGGTGATATTCCCCTCGGCAAAGAAACGCTGGGCAAAACTCACACACCCCATGTGCAGGGATTCGGTTTCCGCCGGTTCGAAACGCTCACCGATGATCAGTTCGGTGGAGCCGCCGCCAATATCCACCACCAGCCGCTGCCCGGCATCGTCCGCCAGGGTATGCGCGACGCCCAAGTAGATCAGGCGCGCTTCCTCGCGACCGGCCACAATTTCGATATCGTGCCCCAGCACCGCTTCGGCCCGGGCAATAAACACTCTGGCATTGCGCGCCTGACGCAGGGTGTTGGTCCCCACCACCCGCACACTGCCACGGGGAATGCCGGCAATCCGCTGGGCAAACCGCCCCAGACACTCCAGCGCGCGAGTCTGGGTTTCTTCGTCAAGACGGTTTTCCTTGTCGAGCCCGGCCCCCAGCTGCACCTTCTCCGACAAGGCATCCAAAAGCTGGATTTCACCCTGTGCCTGCCGTGCAACGACCATATGAAAGCTGTTAGACCCCAGATCAATGGCGGCCAGATGTTCGCCGTGCTGCATGCCTGCTCCTTCTGCGAATAGGCCGATAGTACCCTGAAATCATGGCGTTAGGATGTCAGCGCCCGGGAATACACAGGGTTTTACTTTGCCGTTGCCTGGCCGTCATAGGCAAATCCAGTGACGATAATTGATTCCCTCGCTTGAAAAGGAGTGCCTGCAACCTGATATTATTGCCCAGTGCGATGGGAGCCTTTAAGGTTCCTCGCCCCCAGCGGGGCAGCCAATCCCTTTATATCAGGAGAAATCGATGAGCGGCGAGATTATCAATGTGACCGACGCGGACTTTGAAGCCCAGGTCATCAATGCAGACGGCCCGGTGCTGGTAGACTACTGGGCACCCTGGTGTGGTCCCTGCAAAATGGTCGCGCCGATCCTGGAGCAGCTGGCTGGCGAATACGAAGGCCGCCTGACCATTGCCAAGATCAACATCGACGACAACCCGGAAACCCCGAAGAAGTATGGTGTTCGTGGCATTCCCACCCTGAGCGTATTCAAGAACGGTAACGTGGAAGCCACCAAGGTGGGCGCGCTGTCCAAGAGCCAGTTGAGCGCATTCCTGGACAGCACCCTGTAAGTCCGGAAACACTCTGTAACGCCCCGGCCATCCGGCCGGGGCATTACAACCCTCCCTCCTATAGACAGCCCTTCCCCATAGTGGTAGATTCCAGAACAGCTTTAAGGAACCTCCTTACAAGCACTCCCTTTTAGTTAGTCCTTCGGAACCTCTGGTTACCCTTTATTCCTGTGGCCCCCTTTTAGGCTTGCCGGGCCAGACTCCGAAAAAACCGGATTATCAAAACAACTGTAGCGCCGCAGGCGGTGCATCCCCTCAATTCATTCAAACCAAAACATACGCCAATGAATCTTTCTGAACTGAAGCAGAAGCCGATTGGAGAACTTCTGAACATTGCCAAGGAACTCGGCCTCGAGAACCTGGCAAGAACCCGCAAGCAGGACGTCATCTTTTCCATTCTCAAACGCGCCGCCAAAAATGGCTCCGATATTTACGGAGACGGCGTACTGGAGATCCTGCAGGACGGCTTCGGCTTCCTTCGTTCCGCCGAAGGTTCCTATCTGGCAGGCCCGGACGATATCTATGTCTCCCCGAGCCAGATTCGCCGTTTCAACTTGCGCACCGGCGATACCATTTCCGGCAAGATCCGGCCCCCGAAGGATGGCGAGCGCTACTTCGCCATGCTCAAGGTCAACGAGATCAATTTCGACAAGCCGGAAAACGCCAAGAACAAGATCCTGTTTGAAAACCTGACGCCGCTGTTCCCCACCGAGCGTCTGGTCATGGAGATCGGTAACGGCTCCACCGAAGACATCACCACCCGGGTGATTGATCTGGTGGCCCCGATCGGCAAAGGGCAGCGCGGCCTGATCGTCGCTCCGCCAAAAGCCGGTAAGACCATGCTCCTCCAGAACATCGCCCAGTCCATCGCCCGCAACAATCCCGAAACCCACATGATCGTGCTGCTCATCGATGAGCGTCCGGAAGAAGTGACCGAAATGTCACGGACCGTGCGCGGTGAAGTGGTGGCGTCCACCTTCGACGAGCCGCCGGCCCGTCACGTTCAGGTGGCCGAGATGGTGATCGAGAAAGCCAAACGACTGGTTGAGCACAAGCAGGACGTGGTGATTCTGCTGGATTCCATCACCCGTCTGGCTCGCGCCTACAACACCGTCCAGCCCAGCTCCGGCAAGGTTCTCACCGGGGGTGTAGACGCCCACGCCCTGGAGAAACCCAAGCGTTTCTTCGGCGCAGCGCGGAACATTGAGGAAGGCGGCAGCCTTACCATCCTCGCGACCGCCCTGGTGGATACCGGCTCCAAAATGGACGAAGTGATCTACGAGGAATTCAAGGGTACCGGCAACATGGAACTGCATCTGGACCGCAAGGTGGCAGAGAAGCGCGTGTTCCCGGCCATGAATATCCGCAAGTCCGGCACCCGCCGCGAAGAGCGTCTGGTGAGCGAAGACGAACTGCAGAAGATGTGGATCCTGCGCAAGGTCCTGCACCCCATGGACGAAATCGGCGCCATGGAGTTCCTCATCGACCGCATGAAGCAGACCAAGACAAACCTGGAGTTCTTCGACTCCATGAAGCGGAAGTAGTAGACGCCTCACACGGCATGCTTCACGCAACACGCAAAACCCCGCTTCGGCGGGGTTTTGTGCTTTTAACGCCCGACGCCAATAATCACACCCCGTTCATTCTCTCCGCCTCAAGCTTCTTGCGGCTTTTGTGTTGTTTTTTTGCGCCTTGCGTCGAGCATCAAGCGTCAAGCATTCATCCTGCTATACTCGCCGCACAACCTTTCCGGTTACCCGAATCACAAGGAACGCCATGAAATACCGCGACCTGCGAGACTTCATCACCCAACTGGAACAGCTTGGCGAGCTCAAGCGCATCACCGTGCCGGTGGATCCGAATCTGGAAATGACCGAAATCTGTGACCGCACCTTGCGGGCTGGCGGGCCCGCGCTACTGTTCGAGAACCCTGTGGGTTTCGGCACTCCGGTGCTGGGCAACCTGTTTGGTACTGAGCGCCGGGTGGCGTTGGGGATGGGCCGCGAATCCGTAGAAGAGCTTCGCGAGCTGGGGGAGCTGCTGGCGTTTCTGAAAGAACCAGAGCCCCCGAAGGGATTCCGGGATGCGTGGGAGAAGCTACCGGTATTTCGCAAGGTACTGAGCATGTCCCCCAAGGTTTCCAGCAAGGGCCCCTGCCAGGAGAAAATTCTCGAGGGTGACGAAGTCGATCTGTACAAGCTGCCAATCCAGACCTGCTGGCCCGGCGACGCCGGTCCGCTGGTGACCTGGCCGCTGGTCATCACCCGCGGGCCCAACAAGGAACGCCAGAACCTGGGCATTTACCGTCAGCAGCTCATTGGCCGCAACAAACTGATCATGCGCTGGCTCAGCCACCGTGGCGGCGCACTGGATTTCCAGGAGTGGCAACAGCAGCGTCCCGGCGAGCC
The DNA here is from genome assembly GCF_009601165.1 of Alcanivorax sediminis. Lineage (NCBI taxonomy): Bacteria > Pseudomonadati > Pseudomonadota > Gammaproteobacteria > Oceanospirillales > Alcanivoracaceae > Alcanivorax > Alcanivorax sediminis. The sequence continues at coordinate 142,376 of NZ_WIRE01000001.1, forward strand.
CTTCCCGGTGGCCGTGGCACTGGGCGCCGACCCGGCCACTATTCTTGGTGCGGTCACCCCGGTACCGGACACGCTCAGCGAATACGCCTTCGCCGGCCTGCTGCGCGGCTCCAAAACTGAACTGGTGAAATGCATCGGCAATGACCTGCAGGTCCCGGCCAGTGCCGAGTTCGTGCTCGAAGGCCACATCTATCCGGATGAAATGGCAGACGAAGGCCCCTTCGGTGACCACACCGGTTACTACAACGAAGTAGAACGTTTTCCGGTGTTCACGGTGGAACGCATCACCCACCGCCGCGACCCGATATACCACAGCACCTACACCGGTCGCCCACCGGATGAACCCGCTGTTCTGGGCGTGGCCATGAATGAAATCTTCGTGCCGATCCTGCGCAAGCAGTTCCCGGAAATTGTGGACTTCTACCTGCCACCGGAAGGCTGCTCCTATCGCATGGCGGTGGTCACCATGAAGAAGCAGTACCCCGGACACGCCAAGCGCGTGATGATGGGCGTGTGGTCCTTCCTGCGTCAGTTCATGTACACCAAATTCGTAATTGTCTGCGACGACGATGTGAATGCCCGAGACTGGAATGATGTGATCTGGGCCATCACCACCCGCATGGATCCCGCCCGCGACACCGTGATGGTGGAAAACACCCCCATCGACTACCTGGACTTCGCCTCTCCGGTGGCCGGCCTCGGCTCCAAGATGGGTCTGGATGCCACCAGCAAGCTGCCCGGCGAGACCAGCCGAGAATGGGGCCGCGCCATTAGCATGGACAAGGCGGTGAAGGAGCGGGTGGATGAGATGTGGGAAAGCCTTGGAATTAATAATGAATAATGAATAGTTAATAACGGCGCGGGCCAGGTTCGTGCAGGCTCAAACTTCGCGGCCGCGCAGAACCCATGGTCGCGGCGACAGAGCAGGCAAAACCTTCTCACGCCGCCCGCGCAGCTGTTAACTATTCACTATTAACTATTCATTTTCATTCTTGTACCATGGTGCCATATAAGAACAAGGATGACTCATGGCACTTCTCGACTCCGTTAACCGACGCGATTTCCTGAAAACCCTGTCCGCCATCGGCGGTAGCGTCGGGCTCGCGCCAGCCAGCCTGTTTGCCAATGAAGTAGCCCCCGCGCCCGCCTGGCAAAACTGGTCCGGCAATCAGCAGGCCAACCCGAACCAGTTACTCTTCCCGCGCGATAATGACAGCTTGCGTGAGGCGATCATCAATAGCACAGGCACCCTGCGCGCTTTTGGTGGCAGCCACTCCTTCAGTGGCGTGGTGCCCACCAACGATACCCTGATATCCCTTGAAGCCATGGCCGGGCTGCGCAGCCAGCAGGAGGACTTGTTCACCTGGGGCGGCGGCACCCGGCTGGGCATGGCCAGTGCCCAGGCGTTTTCACTGGGCCACAGCTTTATCAACGAACCGGATATCAATCTCCAGTCGCTGGCCGGTGCCATTGCCACCAGCACCCATGGTACCGGCAGCCAACTGACCAGCCTGTCCGGGCAGGTAGAAGCGCTTACCCTGATGCTTCCGGATGGCGGAACACTCCACCTGGATCAGAACGACGGCGACCACTTCCTTGCGGCCTGTTGCAGCGTAGGCGCGCTCGGTATCGTCACCGACATTACCTTCCGCCACCAGCCAGCCTACCGCCTCAAGGAGCACACCTGGACGCTGCCACTGCGAGAGGCCATGGACTTCGTGGAGAAGGAAAAAGACAACGTCCGCCACATCGAATTCTTTGCCTTCCCGCTGGGCAACCAGGCCATCGTCAAGACCATGGAAATCACTGACGATCCCCAGGATAGTCCTGCCCGCGAAGACAGCAATGAGCTCCTTGAGACTATCTGCAAGGTGGCCATGCATGCGGGCTGGCTTACTCCGTCGCTACAGAAACTGGTCACCCTGTTTGTGGAAGACAGCACCTTTACCGCTCCATCCAATGTGGTTTATGGCAATCACCGCACCGTGCGCTTCAACGAAATGGAATACACCGTTGCAGCGGAGGACGGCATGGCCTGCCTGGAAGAGGTGTGCGACACCCTGCGCAAGGAAGAGGTGAACGTATTCTTCCCCATCGAGTTTCGCTATGTGGGCAAGGATGATCGCCTGCTATCCATGTTCCATGAACGTGACGGCGCCAGCCTTTCGATTCATCAGTACTTTGCCCAGGATTACCAACCGGTATTCACGCCCCTTGAGCCGATCCTCAATCGCTATGCCGGCCGCCCCCATTGGGGCAAGATTCACAGCCTGGGACGCAAGGAGCTGGCTGAACTGTATCCGGCTTTCGACCGCTTCCAGGCCGTACGCCGGGAACTGGATCCTCAGGGCCGTATGCTCAATCCGCACCTGATGCACCTGTTCGCATAGCGTCGTTAGCACGGGAAAGGGAAACTTATGAAACGTCGGGGATTCCTGCTCGGGATGGGCGCCATAGCCGCTGCGGGCTGGCTGCTGCGGCCGGACAACCGGGGCGCACCGCACAACCTCTATTTTCAGGGTCTCAACGACTACCTGAAAACCACTGGCCCGGGTCGCCCCTTGATGCTGCTAGACCACCAGCGGCTGAGCGCAAACTGTCAGACCTTGATGGCCATGCTCCCACAAGGGAAGGCGCTGCGGATTGTTGCCAAGTCCCTCCCCAGCGTCTCCCTTGTCCAGGAAGTCATGACCCTCACTGGCAGTGACCGGGTCATGGTCTTCCATCAGCCGTTCATCAATGCGCTGGCAAAAGCTGAGCCAGGCTGCGACATGCTGCTGGGCAAGCCCATGCCGGTACAAGCAGCCCGACAGTTCTATAAGGAGCTGGATCCGGCCAGCGGCTTCAATCCCGATGCGCAATTACAGTGGTTGGTCGATAGCTTGCCGCGACTGGAACAGTATCTGTCACTGGCCCAATCCCTGAAACGCCGCCTGCGCATCAACGTGGAAATCGATGTAGGCCTCCATCGCGGCGGGCTCACCCGGCCTGCGCAGCTGGATGCACTGCTCACCCTGATTCATGCACACCCTGAACATCTTCAGTTCAGTGGCTTCATGGGGTACGACGCCCATGTGGGCAAACTGCCCGGCTTCATCCAGAGCGCCGAGGAAGGCCACCGCGAAACCGAAGCGATCTACCGCCGCTATATTGATCGCCTGTACCATCAGGCTCCGCAATACCAGCAGCAATCCCTGTGCTTCAACGGCGCCGGCAGCCCCACCATAGGTCTCTATGATGAACACGCTGTCGTGAATGAGCTCAGTGCCGGCTCCTGCCTGGTCAAAGCCACGGATTTCGACCTGCCACTGCTTCGGGACTTCCAGCCCGCCGTGTTTATCGCCGCGCCGGTGATCAAGTCAATGGATGGCCTGAACTTGCCCGGCCCCATTCCGTTGGGCAGCGCCTGGCAACAATGGGACCTCAACCGCCAGCACACCTATTTTATTTACGGCGGCTACTGGAAGGCCGAACCGGTTTCCCCCGCCGGCCTCGCCGCCAACCCGGTGTACGGCGTCAGCAGCAACCAGATGATGTTCAATGGCAGCGCGGAAACCGCGCTGAGCATGGATGACCAGATCTTCTTTCGCCCAACCCAAAGCGAGTTTGTACTGCTGCAGTTCGGCGACCTGGCCATCTGGGACGGCGATAAAATCTCGCAATGGTGGCCGGTGTTGCCACAGGGCAGCGGTGCCTGACTGCCGCTTCCCTCTCTCACGGGAACATGTGGAGGTAAGCGGACTCTAACAGGGTGAGACATCCACGAAGGACGGTGACTCATGAAACCCCTGATTGTGATCGTCATGGCTTTTCTGGCAACTGTCGCCCAGGCAGATAGCCAGATGCTGCACAGCACTGCCGACATTTCGGCGCATACCCCCACTGGCACCCCGGTGAAACTGAACGGTGAAATCCTCCAGTCGCTCGGCGAGCACCGCTACCTGTTGCGCGACAGGGACGGAAAAGTACTGGTCACCCTGCCGGGCAGACTCACTGCAGACCGCCCTCTCCCCCCCGGCACTCGTTTGATTATCTCAGGCCAGGTCACCCAGGGAGAGAAGGCTCCAAGAGTGGATGCCGCCAAGCTGCATTCGCTTAAAACCGCGATCAACCCGGCCGCATCGACCCTCAGTTACTAGCCACCCATCCGTATTGGCCGTGCAGCCTGAGCCATTCTTGCCCAGGGGAAACTCACCATATTCATTGTTACATTGATCAATGATACATTCAGATGGTATTTATCTGAGGCAGCCATATTGCCCACAGAAAATGGCCCTACAAGAAAAGAGAACTGCCATCATGAATGCACAAGCCCATCCAGAGCGCCACACCCTGCAGGCCAGGCGAGTCCAGTTTGACCTGGCGTCAACCCCATTGCACTGGTTGAAAGACGACCCTTTCTCGACCCACATCATCAATGGCATCCACATGCTGCTCCCCGCAGGGGAATTGTGGTTCTGCCGGGTGTACAACCAGGCATTACCGCTGGTAACGGATGAGGCTTTACGGGAAGACGTGCAGGGTTTTATCCGTCAGGAGGCCGTTCACTCTCGCCAACACACTCAAGCACAGAGTTATCTGGAGGCCCATGGTCTGAGCGTTGCCTATACCGAACGCGCGGAGTGGCTGTTCGGGACTTTTCTGGGTGAGGCGCCGTTCGGACTCACACTACTGCAACGTGACCGCTGGAAGCAGCAGTGGCTGATCACCCGGGTAGGACTGATTGCGGCCATTGAACATTTCACCGGCGTGCTGGGACAGTGGGCCATGGACAACGAAAGCTGGGAACAGAACGGCGATGCCACCATGGTAGACCTGTTCAAATGGCATCTGGCTGAGGAAGTGGAACACCGCACGGTGGCGTATGACCTGTTCGAGCACCTGTGCAAGACCGAGCTGGGTTTCTATGTGAGCCGGCAGGCAATGATGGCCATCGTGTTCCCGCTATTCCTGCATTTCATTGCTGAAGCTGGACGCCAACTGGCCGCTCAGGACCCGGATCAGCGTGCTCAGCGCATGGCGCGCATGCTGTTTCCACAGGTGATGCTGGAGCTGCAGAAAGTCGGCCGGAAAACCCACAATTTGCCTACCTTCAGCTTCCTGGTGAAAGCCACCGCCCGATGGCTATCCCCCCGTTTCCATCCCATCCACGAAGGTGATACCGAGCAGGCGCTGGCCTATCTGGCACGGTCCCCGGCGGCACAAGCTGCGGCGGGGCTGAGTTAAAAGTTGAAAGTTCAAAAGCGCGGGAAAGCGCGTTGCCAAACGGACCGTTATACCCGCGCCCAAAGGCGCCAGGCTTTTTATCCCATCGCGCGGCACAGGCATTAGTCGACAGGTACAAGGCCCTGTCGCGCGTTTCAACTTTACACTTTGAACTTTCAACTGCCTTCTGAACACGCCAGACGCTGGACGCAACCCAGCGTCAGGCGTTAGGCGTCAAGCATCCGGCGTCTTATCAAACCACGGCGCGGCCTCTTCCAGCTGTGCCGCCAGGGCCAACAATTTGCCTTCGTCGCCATGGGTGCCAACAAACTGGGAACCGAGCGGCAGGCCCGCATCGGTCCAGTGCAGCGGGACTGACATGGCAGGCACACCGGTGACATTGGCAAACTGGGTGAATGGCATGTACTTGAAGTTTTCCATGGCCATATCTTCGATCATGCCAGTTTTCATCAACAGCTTCTCAGCCCCCAGCTTCAGCACCATTTTCAAGCCCGCCTGCTGCAGCGGCGGCGTGGCCATCGCACCAATTTTTGCCGGTGGCAAGGCCAACGTTGGCGTGAGCCAGAAATCGTACTGCTCGAGAAAATGGTCAAGGGCTATCATGTACTGCTGCCAGCGCCCCTGACACTTCACATACTCATGAGCCGGCGTGGCACGGCCAAAGGCAGCGATACCCAGGGTATCCAGTTCAAACCCGTCATCGCCGCACCCGGTGAGCTCTTTCACCTCATCCACTTCAGCCGCGCATTGCCCGAACCAGATAGTCAGCCAGTCCATGCACATCTGCCTCGCGTCCATCTGGGGCTCGGCTTCCTCCACCTCGTGCCCCAGATCCCGCAGCAATGCCACGGTCTTTTCGACCGCTTTCACGGCTTCCGCATCAACCTCCGTCCCCAGCGGCGACCGGGTACTGAAGCCAATACGCAATCGTCCGGGGTTTTCTCTGGCGGCCAGTGCGTAGGACTGCGCTGGCGGTGCAATATGAAACAGGCTGCCGCGCTCATCACCCTGAACAATATCCAGCATCAGTGCACTGTCCCGCACCGAACGGGTCAGGGCGTGATTCACCGCAATGCCGTGCATGGCTTCAGTGAAGGTGGGCCCCCAAGGGGTGCGCCCACGCCCGGGTTTGAGGCCGAACAGACCACAGCAGGCTGCGGGGATGCGGATACTACCGCCACCATCATTGGCGCCAGCAACAGGCACCACCCCGGCAGCCACCATGGCCGCTGAACCGCCAGAGGAACCACCGGGTGTGTGCTGCGGGTTCCAGGGGTTGCGGGCAGGACCAAAGGAGTCGGGTTCAGTAATCCCCTTGGCGCCGAATTCCGGGGTATTGGTGCGACCAAACGGCACCAGGCCGGCACTTTTCCAGCGCGCGACCAGGGTGGAGTCCTGCGCGGCGCGCACATCCTGTTTCTTGCGCGCCTTGTTACCTCGATAGTCAGGCTGACCGCCAATCTCCTGAAACAGATCCTTCACCAACATGGGCACCCCGGCCAGAGGGCCCTGCAAAGGCGACGTCGCTCGTTTACGGGCCATGTCGTAGAGGGGAATAATCAGCCCATTAAGCGCAGGGTTCACTGCCTCCGCTCTGGCAATGGCCACCTCCAGCAATTCACTGGCAGTCACCTCACCCTTGCTGACCAGCTCGGCAAGGCCAATGGCATCAAACTTCCGGTATTCTTCGAATTTCATGAACGCTCCTGCTCTCCCAACGCTGCCAAAGGTCACAAGGCAGCAACCGCCTTACTGTGGCATAGTCTGCCCTTCAGTATGAGCCAATTAGCGCCCCATACTGTCCATCGCAACAAAGATACAACGAACCATCGGGAGAAATGATGAAAGCCATCGGGTTCAATCAACCGCGCGCCATTGATGACGTTCATGCGCTGGAAGATATCCAGCTGGATCTCCCTTCCCCAGGCCCCCGTGATCTACTGGTGTCGGTACAAGCGGTCTCCGTGAACCCCATCGATACCAAGTTGCGCCAGCGGCCGCTGGATCAGCCCGGTTATCGTGTGCTCGGCTTTGACGCCGCGGGCGTGGTCGAAGCCGTTGGCAGTGAGGTCAAGGGCTTCCAGGCAGGGGATCGAGTCTGGTATGCCGGTGCCGTGCAGCGTCAGGGCAGCAACGCCGAACATCAGTGCGTGGACGAACGTCTGGTCGCACTCAAACCCAACAGCCTGGGAATGCAGGAAGCGGCCGCGCTACCGCTGACCGCATTAACCGCCTGGGAAGCACTGGAAGATCAACTGGGCTTTTCTCCCGGTCAGTGCGAGGGCAAAACCCTGTTGGTGATTGGTGGCGCCGGAGGCGTCGGCTCCATCGCCATTCAGCTGGCGGCGCGGCACTTTGGCTTGCGAGTCATTGCCACTGCTGGCCGGGAAACCTCTGCCAACTGGTGTGAAGCCATGGGAGCCCATGCGTTGGTGGACTATCGCCAGCCGCTGGTACCGCAGCTGGAAGCTCTGGGGGTCCCCCAGGTGGATGGCATCTTCATCACCCAGAATCTGGACGACTACTGGCAAGCCGCCTGCCAGGCCATTGCTCCGCTGGGGAGCATCTGCGCCATCGTCGATGCCCGCGGTCCGCTGGACCTGAACCCGCTCAAGCCCAAGAGCGCCCGTTTCAGCTGGGAGTTCATGTTTACCCGCGCCATGTTCGCACAGGACATGCAGCGCCAGGGGGACATCCTCAAGCAGCTTGCCGGGCTGGTGGACGCTGGCACCATCCAGACCACCCTCAGCGAAGGCATCGGCGCCATCAACGCGACCAATCTGAAAGCCGCCCACAAGCGGCTGGAAGAAGGTAGCACCATTGGCAAGCTGGTGTTGGCGGGCTGGGAATAAAGATGAGCTTCAAGCTGCAAGCAACAGGACGAGGATAAAGCCCGATGATGTTGCAGGGCCGTACCCGCGACCCGATTTCGGCTCGCGTTGTAGCTTGAAGCTTCTAGCTCGCTTCTGCTTTTATGCCGCGTTCTGTTTTTCCTTCACGCCGTACTGCACATCGTAATCCGGCAGCGCAAAGTCACTCAGGCGCTTCTTGAGCTCCGCCAGCGACCAGGGCCAGGCAGCGAAGTTGCGGCCGTTCTGATCCAGGTAGTAGCTCTTGCAGCCCCCGCTGTTGAAGACCGTCCCCTTCAGGTGCTTCTGTACTTTTTCATTGTGACGCTGCAGCACACCGGGATTAATGGTGAGACGTGAAATCCCCTCGGCCTTGATCTTCTTCAGGCCATCGATGATGTAATCCAGCTGGGCTTCAGCAAGCCCGATAAAGGAGTCATACACCAGCACATTGGGCCCCAATACCAGGAAGGCATTGGGCACATCTTTCATGGTGGCGCCCAGATAGGCTTCAGGCGAGGTGTCTTTCCACAAATCAGACAGGCGCTCGCCATTGGCATTGATCACTTTGCGGCCGATAGGCGGGTGAGAAACTTCAAAACCGGTACCCCAGATGATCACATCCACTTCGTGTCGTTCGCCGTTGGCAGCAATGACCGTGTTGCCATCGACTTCCACAAGACCATGCGGAATCAGGTTGGCATTGCTCGCCTGCAGGGCCGGATAGTAATTGTTGGCAAACAGGATGCGCTTGCAGCCGAGGGTAAAGTCCGGCGTGACTGCCTTGCGCAGAGCCTTGTCTTTCACCTGAACCCGCAGCAATTGTTTGGCAGCCGAACTCACCGGCTTCAGTGCCACAGGATTACGCAAGCCGAAGTTGATCACGTTCAGGGACTGGGCCACGGCTTTTCGCCAGGTCTTCTGGATGATCGGCAGTTTGTCGATCACCTGCTTGCTGGTGTCGCCCAGGTTCATATCCGGCTTGGGCAGCACCCAGGGCGCGGTGCGCTGGAACACGTGCAGCTCTTTCACCTTCGGCTGAATCTGCGGCACAAACTGAATCGCAGAGGCACCGGTGCCGATGACCGCCACACGCTTGCCGGCGAGGTCATAGTCATGATTCCACTTGGCGGAGTGAAACATCTCACCCTTGAAACTTTCCAGCCCCGGCAAATTGGGAATCTGGGCTTCTGTGATGGGGCCAGTAGCAAAGACCACGGTACGTGCCAGTGTCTGGGAGGTCTTGCCATTAGAGGTAATATCCAGCACCCACACATGGCGCGACTCATCCCACTGGGCGTTGTCGAGTTCGGTGCCGAACTCGATCAGCTCCTCAATCCCAAACTCCTTGCTGACCTCTTCCAGGTACGCCAGGATTTCCGGCTGTCGGGCAAACAGGTGGCTCCACTTGCTGCTCGGCGCAAAAGAGAAGGAATACAGGGAGGACGGTACATCACAGCCGCATCCCGGATAGGTATTCTCACGCCAGGTTCCGCCGACACGGTGGGCTTTCTCGATGATTCTGAAATCGTGGTAGCCTTCCTTCTTCATTTTGTAGGCGGCACAAATACCGGAAATGCCTGCCCCGACGATAAAACTGTCGTAAATTCTCGGCTCAGTCGCCTTGTTCTTTTTTGCAGCTGCCATAAGAAAAAACCTCAATACGTTTCATGCCCCGCTGAGGGCTCACTTCACAAACCGGTAGGAAAAGCCAAGGAAGTCGGCATACAGGTTTGGCGATACACGCTTCATCATCCAGAACAATTTCGCGTCCACTTGCGGGGTGGTGTACAGCTCCCCCTTATCGAGACGGTTCAGGGTCAGCTCGGCCACCGAGTCGCTAGTCGTCATGGCGTAGTTCATTAGCGCATGGTCAGCCAGCTTCGAGTAACGGTCCGGAATACGGCCGTCCTTGATGATGTTGGTGGGCACCAGGGTCGGGCACAGCACATTGACCTTGATGTTGTCTCTCTTCAGCTCGGCATAGAGCGTTTCAGACAAGGCTCGCACACCGGCCTTGGTCACGTTGTAGGCGCTCATTTCCGGAGCCGCAGTGTAAGAGGCGGCAGAGGCCACATTAATGATCGCGCCTCGCCCCTGCTTCTTGAAGCCGGGCACAAAGTAATGACAACCATGGACCACACCCCACAGGTTCACGTCCATTGCCCACTTCCAGTCTTCCAGGCTCAACTCTTCAAACTTGCCACCGATACCCACGCCGGCATTATTGATCACCAACGTCACCGGGTTACCCAGCAGCTTTTCCGCCTGGTCTGCCAGCGACTCAACCTGCTCTGCCTTGCCCACATCGCAAGACACCGCAAAGGCGGTGCCGCCGGCTTTTTCAATCAGGGCCACCGTTTCTTCGGCGCTTTCCAGTTTCAGGTCGGCACACACGACAGCGCTGTTACGCCTGGCCAGTTCCAGTGCAAAACTGCGGCCAATGCCACTGCCCGCCCCCGTGACCACGGCATAGCCGTTGTAGCTCGCCTTGTTGGAACGAAATTTGAGAATATTCAGCATCACTTTCTACCTATTCAGGTTCAGGCGCGTTTGCCCGGAATAAATTCCTTGGTCATATAAGGCGTCAGCAGACCGGTTTCCGGGTGCAGCAGCTTCTCCTTGTAGTACTCCAGGTAAGCGCTGGTATCGTGATCACTGGGATGAAAATCACGACGCAGGTAATCCAGGGTGTGCTTGATGGTGCTGCCGAACACGCCTTCTCTGGGCCCGGCCAACACGGCCAGACTCCGTCTCACATCCTTCCAGTAGCTCGGGCGCAACAGATTGGAGGGCTTGCGAAAGACCGGAATCAAGGAGCCCCCCAGCGGCACCAGGAAGAAAATGGTGAATGCCGCCAGCGCGAAACCACGCATGCGCAGGCCGTAGTCACCGGACAATTCCTGGAACACATCGTAGGCAATATCCTTGTGCTCTGACTCTTCCAGCATGTGCCACATCCACAGGGCACGCTGCTTCTCGTCGTGGGATTCATAGAAGATGTCTTCGTGCTTCATCATGTATTCCGCCAGCACCGCAGTGAAATGCTCGATGCCCGCCATCAGCGACAGCTGCATGCGGTTGGACAATTTCTTGAAACCCAGCTCGAAGACCCGGTCCGCCAGGAAGCGATAGAAGTTCACCGGGTAACGATGCTTCGCCAGCACGTCGTTGAACTCGTTGTGCATCTTGGAATGAATCGCTTCCTGACCAATCAGGGCGGTCACCAGACGCTTCAGTTCCGGATCCTTGACGAATTGACGGTGATAACGGGCGGTATCAATTACCAGATCTTCGCCATAGGTCAGGAAGATAGACAGGGCCTCGAAATAGGCGCTGGCCAGTTCGGTGTTGCGGAAGAAGGTATCGTCCAGTTCCCTGGCGTCGAACTGGAAGTCCATATGGCGAATCGGTACTTCCGGTCTTTCGCCTGTAGCAGGGGCTGTTTTCGGTACATACTGATGAATCGTTGCGGTTGTCATTGCGGCTCACCATCCTCTGAAAGGCACACGGCAAGCGGGTTTCAGACCAAGTCAGACCACCCGCCAACTGTTACATTGATTGATGGCAACAATAAAGCAAACGCTCGTTCGGATTCAATTCGGGTTAATGGATGCCAGATGCCGGACGCCGGATGCCTGACGCGACAGACCTCGCAGCCCCGGCGCAGATCAACGTCTGCACCGGGATCGAGTCAGCAAGATCTAGTGTTTGGATTTTGGTGTCAGACAGTAGCGCCCTACACCCGGAATTACTCTGCCGGTGAGCTGACGCCCCACAGGCCACCGAGGCTGTCCAGCACGGTGCCGGCCACGCCTTCACCACCGAGAAAACCGAGGATCTTGGGGGCAAACTGGCTGATCATGTCCGGGCTCAGGCCAAGGGCGCCAAACGCTTTGGTAACACCTTCCAGGCTGGAGATGTTGCCGAGCATGCTGCTCGCCATGCCGCCACCTTCACCGCCCAGCAGCGAATCCAGCCCAGGGACCTTGGACAAAATGCCGCTGAACTGATCGGCAGACAGATTGTTCTGTGCCATGGCCAGCAAGGCTCCGGCTCCGCCGGCCGCTTGCTGCTGGCTAACGCCCAGATCCGTGGACAGGCTGTCCACCAGGGCTTGTGCCTCGCCTCTCACCGTCACACCGCTGTCCATGGTCTGGCTGGCCTTATCAATGCCTTCGTCTGCTTTTTTCGACGCGCTGTCCATGGCACTGTTGGCCGTGTCTGTCAGCTTCCTGAAATCAAACGCCTGAGCCTGGCCACAGATAGCCACACCCAGTGCGGCACTCATCACGATCGTCATCACCTTGTTCATATTCTCTCCCTGTAGATAATCCATATTCGTTAAAAATCAGCACACGCGCCGGCGCGGCAATGGCCTGACGCCAGACGGTGTGGCCCCAGGTATCCAGCATCCTCAGTCAGTCACCCGGCACATTGTATTCGAAGCGTGGCAAATGCCACTCAAACCGCAATGCCAGCAGCCTCACGGTAAAGCCACTCAGCACGGTGATCGGCACCGCCAACCAGTCCGGCACCATGAAATGCAACAACACCAGATAGAGCGCCGCCGCGCCGAGCGACACCACCGCATACAGTTCTTTCTGGAATACCAACGGCACCCGGTTGCACAGCAGATCGCGAATCACCCCGCCGAACATACCAGTGATCAACCCTGCCAATGCCGCGATGGGCGCACCCAGCCCCATGCCTATGGCGATCTTTGCCCCGATAACGGTAAAGGCCATCAGGCCAAGTGCATCCAGCACCAGAAACAGGTAGCGAAGACGGGACATGAAAGGCGCAATCCAGGTGGTTATCAACGCCGCCAGCGTGGTGAGCAAAAGGTATTCCGGATGGGCAACCCAGGTAAGGGGATAGTGGCCAAGCAGGATGTCACGCACAGAGCCGCCACCAAAGGCCGTCACCGTGGCGATCATCACGACGCCAAACAGGTCCATCTTCAGCCGGCCTGCCGCCAGCGCACCGGTCATGGCTTCCGCGGTAATTCCAATCAGATACAGCGTTAACAGCATGCGCCCTCCGTGGCGACGCTCCCATGCCTGGCAATCAGGGCATGAAAAAAGAAGGGGTCAGACCAGACGAATGCGGTCCTTTTCAATCACGATCTTGCGTGCCTTGTAGAGGCCACCGATGGCCTGTTTGAAGGCATTCTTGCTGCAACGGAACGTGGCGAAGATGGCCTCCGGGGCACTCTTGTCTCCCAACGGCAACTCGCCGCCAGACTGCTCCAGCGCGGCAACAATCTGCTCACTCAGCGCATCACTTTTGGCCGCACCAGGAGGATTCAGCGACAGGCTGAGCTTGCCATCCTCACGCAGCCGCTGCACATAGCCTGTGACTCGTTGACCATGCTTGAGCGGTGCACGCAGTTCCTGACGGGCAATCATGCCCCAGTAGCGATTATTCACCACCATTTTCCAGCCCAGATCCGTTTCCCGGGCCGCGATCAGTGACACTTCATCACCCTGCTGAAACTCATCGCAGGTATCTTTCATGAACCGGTCCAGCTTGGCACTGGCCAACAGACGACCTTCACGATCGGTGGTCACGATCACCAGAGCTCGCCCCCCGGGACGCAGAGGCCCGGTCTGCTCGGCAAACGGCAGCAGCAAATCCTTGGGCATACCCCAATCCAGAAAAGCACCCAGTTTGCTGGTAGAGACCACACCCAGGGTAGCCACTTCACCACGCTGCACCTTGGGTGCCTTCACCGACGCCATGATGCTGCCCTGGCCATCGTTATAGAGTGTCACCAACACACTGTCACCTGGCGCCAAATCGCCGGCTTCGCGGCTCGGCAACAACACATCACCCAGACTGCCACCGTCCAGCAACAGGCCATTGCGCACCGCGCGAATCACTTCCAGCGAGTAGCGACGCCCCAGCGTCAAAGAGGAAGATGCCGTCATATCAATGCCTGTTACCAGATAGTGATGGCCAGTTTTTACCCCGGCCAGATTCGCGCTCGAGACGGTCAGCGTACTCAGCCAGCCATTCTTTAGCGTGTTGCATGTTGCGGGATGCGTGCAGCATCGCTCTCTACCACATCAGGTCATCAGGGATCGGGAAATCCTTGTAGGGATCATCCTCGTCTACACCCTGATTGCCGCGCTCATTGAGCAGCAGTATCACCTGCTCGTCGCGCTGGTGGATTTTTTCCGCCACCACAGTGGGTACCAGCTCATAGCTGTCGCCCAGCGCCACGATGGCGACCTGCCCACGCTCCAGCAACTGTTGCTGCTTGGCGGTGACCCAGGCTTTCTTGATCTTCTTGTCCTGCACAAACTGGTAAGCCACATCGCCATGGCTGCGATCGAGACGGCTCTGCTCGATCATTTGCTTGATCTGCGCAGCAATTTCCTTCTTTTCTCGCTCGGCCTTGCGCTGGGCTTCCAGCTGACGATCCGCTTCTGCCTTTTCCTCGCGCAAACGACGCGCGCGCTCAGCGGGATCTTCCAGTTCAATCTCGCCACGCTTGGCCTTGTTGACCTCTTCGCGCTTCTGCTGCTTGGCCTTGCGTGCTTTCTTCTTGTCAGCCAGGCCGGCTTTCATCAATTGTTCCTGAAGGGAGCTCATGGTGTCTCTCGCTCAATCGGTAACTTGGCTAATCAAACAGGGGGACGGGGCCCACCCTAGGTTCGGGTCAGGGGCGTTGCCGGCGGCGGCCCCAGTAATGGCTGCGCACGGCGAAAACGGGCATCGTAACCGGGCTGCCAGGGGAAAACGCCCTTGGGGTCCGGCCAGACCATCTGCAAGGCCGGATAGGGGGCTGGCAGACTCTGGTAGAACCAGTTGGCGAACCCCAGATATTCGTTGTAGTGGGGGAACGCCACGGGCAGGAACATCACCTCGAGACCATCGGCAATATCGTTGTAAAGACGATAAGGCTGATAGGGTTTGTTCAAACCCCGAATGCGAACAGCGGCACTGTCCAGCAAACGGCTGGCCAGGGCGTCCTTCAGGCCCACCACGATCAACTCCGGGTGGTTCAGGTTGAGGAAGTGCCCCACACTGAAGGTGTAGCCGGGTTGGCCATCGCCACCACTGACGGCGAAGTGATGCCAGCCCTTGCGCTGGATATCACCGAGCAGGGCTTCATCTTCCCCATCCTCCGGGGCCGGATAGCGGAATTTTCCTGGCATTTCATCGAGAAACATGGGGCTGTCTGACTCCGTGGGGTGAACACCCAAGGGTGAAATTCTGTGGCCAGTTTAACAGAAACACAGCGTGCTTGGCGCCTAAAGCACTTGCTGCGTTACACTGCAGGGCACAGTCTCTGTCCCGGGATACATCATGAAAAGAACCCTGCTTGCCACCTGCACTTTGCTAGCCAGCGCCACCCTTCAGGCCGCACCCGGCTTATCCATCTATGGCGGTGGCTATAACTGGAATACCGACTTCAACGGCACCGTCTCCTCCGGCGGCGCCAGTATCGATGTGGAACAGGACCTGGGCATGGGCAAGGCCGACCAGAGCGTCATCTGGCTGGGCATCGAACATCCCGTGCCGCTGATTCCCAATGCCCGGGTTCGCTATTTCGATCTGTATGAATCCGCGAGTAATCGTCTGCAACGCAGCTTCGTGTTCGACGACCAGGTCTACGTGGCCAGCACCCGCGTCGACAGTGAACTGGAGCTGGAGATGCTGGAGGGCACCCTCTACTACACCCCCATCGACAGCACATTGAAACTGGATGTGGGCATGACCCTTCGCCAGATTGATGGCTTCGTGCGCCTGAACAGCATTATTTCTGACGCCCGGCTGGATATTGATGAAATGCTACCCATGCTCCATGGCGCCGCGCGCCTGGAGATTCCCGGCACCGGGGCCTATGTGGGCGGCGAACTCAACGGCATCAAATACAACGGCTCGACCATGAACGACTACAATGTGCGAGTGGGCTGGCGTTCAGACTTTCTGCTCGGCGTGGAAGTCGGTTACAGCCAGATCAATCTGAATCTGGATAACGTGAGCAGGTTGACTACCGACCTGGATATGGGCGGCCCCTACCTGGCCCTGTCGCTGGGCTTCTGATCAGCCCTGCTCCTGCTGCAGGTCGGTGATCCTCTGGTCCTTTTCGTCCCAGAGATCGCTGACCCACTGCTGCACCTCTCTGCGAAACGCCGGATCTTCCTGGTAATCACTGCGCCACAGGGCCGGATTCAGCGGGCGAGTCTGCACGTCCACTACCACTCGGCTCACCCTGCCACAGAGCAGCGCCCAGAATCCCGGCGGCTTGCCCTCCGGATAGACGATCGTCACATCCAGCAACGCATCCAGGTTGTCTCCCAGTGCAGCCATCACAAAGGCCACCCCGCCCGCCTTGGGTTTAAGCAGGTGCCGGTACGGGGATTGTTGAGCCTGTTGCTTGGCCGCAGTGAAACGGGTGCCCTCCAGAAAGTTGACCACCGTCACCGGGATGCCCTGGAATTTCTCGCAGGCACGACGGGTGATTTCCAGGTCCTTGCCTTTGAGCTCGGGATGCTTGTCCAGCACCGCCTTGCTGTAGCGCTTCATGAACGGGTAATCCAGCGCCCAGAACGCCAGACCCAAAAAGGGCACCCAGATCAGCTCTTTCTTGAGGAAGAATTTGAAATAGGGGGTCTTGCGATTAAAGGTTTCCACCAACGCAGGAATATCCACCCAGGACTGGTGATTGCTGACCACCAGGTACGACGTGTCCTGGCGCAAACTCTCCACACCACGAATGTCCCAACGGGTAGGTGTCATCAGCGCAAAGATGGCTTTGCAGATTTCGGCCCAGGTTTCGGCAATCCACATTACCCACCGCGAACACAAGCGACGCCAGACCACTCCCGGGAACAGCTTGAGCAAGGCCACGATCATCATCGGACCGATCAGCACCAGAGTGTTGACCAGCAACAACAAGACTGTAGTGATACCCCTGACCATTCCCTTCCCTCTCGCCCCAGGCGACCTGCATTCCAACCAGACAAGCCGGCCCGTTCAGGCCGGCATGCCCTTACTCACCGTCCTTGCGTTCCACGGCCATGCTGTCCACGTTCTGGAATCCCCGTGGCAATTTGGCACCGCGGCGCCCACGCTCACCGTAGTAGTGTTCCAGATCAGCAGGCTTGAGCGTCAGGTGGCGTTTGCCAGCGTAAATCGTCAGCGAGTCCTGCGGACCCACCACCTGCACATCCTGAACAAACTCTTCCCGGCTCTGCACTCGGGCGGACGGCACCGACATCATCTTGTTGCCCTTGCCGCGCATCATTTCCGGCAATTCCTTCACCGGGAATACCAGCAGTCGCCCTTCATTGGAGACCAGCGCGATCAGGTCATCGCTGGTGCTGGCAATGGGCTTGGGCGCCAACACCCGGCCACCCTTGGGCACACTCAGCACCGTCTTGCCGGCCTTCTTGTTGGCCAGCATATCGGCGTAGCGCACTACAAACCCGTAGCCCGCATCGGTGCTCATCAGGTAGGCATCCTTGTCTTTGCCCATCACTGCCGCCACAAAGCTGGCTCCGGAGGGCGGACTCACCCTGCCAGACAGCGGCTCTCCCTGACCACGGGCGCTGGGCAGCGTATGGGCTGGTAGCGAGTAGCTGCGCCCCGTGCTGTCGAGGAAGCACACCGGCTGGTTGGATTTACCCCTGGCCGACGCTTTGTACTTGTCACCCGCCTTGTAGCTGAGGCCCTCCACATCCACATCGTGTCCTTTTGCCGCACGCACCCATCCTTTCTCGGAAAGCACAACGGTAACCGGATCAGCGCTGACCAGATCCGTCTCATCCAGCGCAGAAGCGGCATCTCGCTCAACCAGCGGGGAACGACGGTCATCGCCATATTTTTCTGCGTCTTCCTTGAGCTCTCTGGCCACCAGATTCTTCATCTTGGCGGTGGAGCCCAGCGTGGCTTCCAGCTTTTCGCGCTCTTCGTTGAGCTCGTCCTGCTCGCCACGAATCTTCACTTCCTCAAGCTTGGCCAGGTGGCGCAATTTCAGTTCAAGGATGGCTTCTGCCTGAATGTCGGTAATACCGAAGCGCTCCATCAGCACAGGCTTGGGCGCATCTTCGGTACGGATGATATGAATGACTTCATCAATATTCAGGAAGGCGACCAACAGACCTTCGAGGATATGCAGTCGATCCAGCACCTTGTCCAGACGGTGCTGAAGACGGCGGCGCACAGTAACCATGCGGAACTGCAGCCATTCATTGAGAATGGTATCCAGGCTCTTCACCTGCGGCCGGCCATCAATGCCGATCATGTTCAGGTTAACCCGGTAATTCTTTTCCAGATCTGTGGTGGCGAACAGGTGACTCATCAGCTGTTCCACATCCACCCGATTGGAGCGAGGGGTGATCACCAGGCGCGTGGGATTCTCGTGATCAGATTCATCGCGAAGATCGCTGACCATGGGCAGCTTCTTCTTGTTCATCTGGTCGGCGATCTGCTCCAGCACCTTGGCACCAGACACCTGGTAAGGCAGTGCCGTTACCACGATATCGCCGTCTTCACGCTCATACACCGCGCGCTGCTTCAAAGAGCCCTTGCCCTCGGCATACATGCGAATGATGTCGTTCTGCGGCGTAATCACTTCGGCTTCCGTGGGGAAGTCCGGCCCCTGAATGTACTGCATCAGATCATCCAGCGAAGCACCGGGATCTTTCAGCAGATGAATACAGGCATTGGCCACTTCACGCAGGTTGTGCGGCGGAATATCCGTACTCATCCCCACCGCAATACCGGTGGTGCCATTGAGCAGCACATTGGGCAACCGGGCCGGCAGCAACTTGGGCTCGTCCATGGTGCCGTCGAAGTTCGGTACCCACTCCACCGTGCCCTGGCCAAGCTCGGACAACAGTACTTCCGCATAGGGCGCCAGTTTGGATTCGGTGTAACGCATGGCCGCAAAGGACTTGGGATCATCCGAGCTACCCCAGTTACCCTGGCCATCCACCAGCGGATAGCGGTAACTGAACGGCTGCGCCATCAACACCATGGCCTCATAACAGGCGGAGTCACCATGGGGGTGGTACTTACCCAGCACGTCACCCACCGTACGGGCAGACTTCTTGTACTTGGCGGTGGCCTTGAGGCCCAGCTCGCTCATGGCGTAAACAATACGCCGCTGTACCGGCTTGAGACCGTCACCGATATTCGGCAACGCCCGGTCGAGAATCACGTACATGGAATAATCCAGGTACGCTTTTTCGGTGTATTCCCTTAAGGGAAAACTTTCAAATTCATCAGCCATAGGGACTCGCTAGCTCTTATGCTGGACGCCTGATGCCTGACGCTGGACGCTTGGCCGGAGTGGATCCGCAAGCCTTGGCGCCTACCATCAAATGCCCAGTTTATTTCCGTAATTTTTTTAAAACTTCGACCTCGCAGCCGGCGCCAGGCGGTTAATGCCCGGTGCCCGGAGTCAAACGTTTCGCGGTTATATCTCTGCCAGATTCCCTTTCTCTTCCAGCCACACCTTGCGATCAGACGCACGCTTCTTGCTGAGCAGCATATCCATCAGCTGATGGGTCTCATCGTCGCTACTGATCGACAGGCGAACCAGGCGGCGGGTATCCGGTGCCATGGTGGTTTCACGCAACTGGAGCGGGTTCATTTCACCTAGCCCCTTGAAGCGGGTAACGTTGACCTTGCCGCGTTTTTTCTCGGCCTTGATACGATCCAGCACGCCATCGCGCTCATCCTTGTCGAGGGCGTAATAGACATCCTTGCCCACATCGATTCGGTACAGCGGCGGCATGGCCACAAACACATGGCCGTGTTTTACCAGGGCCGGGAAATGTCGCAGGAACAGGGCGCAAATCAGCGTGGCGATGTGCAAACCGTCGGAGTCCGCATCGGCAAGGATGCACACCTTGCCGTAACGCAAGCCGCTCAGATCATCGGAACCCGGCTCAATACCCAACGCCACGGCGATGTCATGAATTTCCTGACTGCCCAGCACTTCGTTGGAATCCACCTCCCAGGTATTCATGATCTTGCCGCGCAACGGCATGATCGCCTGGAAAACCCGCTCGCGCGCCTGCTTGGCGGAGCCCCCGGCCGAATCCCCTTCCACCAGAAAGATTTCACTCTGGGCGGGATCATCGCTGGTGCAGTCTGCCAGTTTGCCGGGCAGCGCCGGACCACTAGTGACTTTTTTCCGGGTGACTTTCTTGGCGGCACGCAGACGTTTCTGGGCATTGTTGATGCACAGGTCCGCCAGCTTTTCCGCTTCATCGGTGTGCTGATTCAGCCACAACGAAAACGCATCTTTCACTACCCCGGACACAAACGCCGCCGTCTGACGGGAACTGAGGCGTTCCTTGGTCTGCCCGGCAAATTGAGGGTCCTGCATTTTCACGCTGAGTACATAGGCAGCGCGGTCCCAGATATCCTCCGGTGACAGCTTCACGCCACGGGGTAGCAGGTTACGGAATTCACAGAACTCGCGCATGGCGTCCAGCAGCCCGGAACGCAGTCCGTTCACGTGGGTCCCCCCCTGGGCCGTGGGGATCAGGTTCACATAGGATTCCTGCACCAGCTCGCCGCCTTCAGGCAACCACATCACCGCCCAGTCCACCGCTTCGGTCTCGGCACTCATGGCGCCATTGAACGGCTCTTCGGGCACACGCTCCCAGCCAGTGGACGATTCCAGGAGGTACTCGATCAGGCCGTCTTCAAACTGCCAGGTTTCGGTTTCGCCATTGAGCTGGTTTTCCAGGATCACTTTCAGGCCGGGACACAGCACCGCCTTGGCGCGCAACAGATGCTTCAGGCGTGAAACCGAAATTTTCGGCGAGTCGAAGTAGGAGGGATCAGGCCAGAAGCGCAGGATCGTGCCGGTGTTGCGCTTGCCCACCGTGTCCACCACCTCCAGCTCACTGCGTTTTTCGCCGTCACCGAACTCGATGCGATGCAGCTGGCCATCGCGCTTCACCAGCACTTCCAGCTTGGTGGAGAGGGCGTTCACCACGGACACACCCACCCCGTGCAGACCACCACTGAACTGGTAGTTGTTGTTGGAGAATTTGCCGCCGGCATGAAGGGTGGAGAGGATCACTTCCACGCCCGGTTTTTTCTGTACGGGATGCATGTCCACCGGCATGCCGCGGCCATCATCTTCCACTTCCACACCGCCATCCTTGAACAGGACGACCTTGATGGTCTTGGCGTGCCCGGCCAGGGCTTCATCGACAGAGTTGTCGATTACTTCCTGGGCAAGGTGGTTGGGGCGGGTGGTATCGGTGTACATGCCGGGGCGTTTGCGCACCGGCTCCAGGCCCGACAAAACTTCAATATTTTCGGACGTATAATTATTGGTCATAAAATTCTCAAAAGCGCCGGACGGATGATGCCCGACGCCAGACGCAAACTCGGTACGTCAGGCGTTCGGCGTCTCGCCCCCAGCATGTATTTCCAGGCCACAAAACCGCAGTATCAGCGGTATGAAGGCGTCAAAGTTATCAAAGCCGTGGCTTCCACCCAAGCCGCAATAGCGGTGGCAGTCGCCATAGTAGTCCCAGCCATCCTCCCAGTTCAGGGTTTCATCCCCGGTCTGGGTCAGCAGCAGCAGGTTTTCAGGCTTGCTGATGGCAGGCACTTCATAGCGTTTCAGCACATCGATCCAGGCGGGATCAAACTCCCAGGCCTCACCGGTGTGATAGTTATGCTGGATACCTGTGTATTTGTCCAGTAGTAGCCAGGGGCGAACGGCAGGATTCACCACCACCGCCTTGAGATCATGGTGCTCCGCCAGCCAGGTGGCATAGAAACCGCCCAGTGACGAACCCAGCAAGGCCACCGGCCCGGCCGATGCAATGGCCGCGTCCAGTTCCGCCATGGCCTGCCGCGGCGAGGGCGGCAACGCAGGCGTGATCAAACGTTCCGCACAACCGGCTCGCTCAAACACGTCACGAAGCAGACCCGCCTTGTGGGACGCGGGGGAACTGTTGAAGCCGTGGATGTAGATGAGGGAGGTTTCTGGCGCCATGAGATCGCATCCGCAACAGTGAACAGTGAACAGTGAACAGTGAACAGTGAACAGTGAACAGTGAACAGTGAACAGTGAACAGTGAACAGTGAACAGTGAACAAGGCTGCCCGACCGGCACACCCTGTCAAGCTTTATCCGGTTTTTCCCTTGTTTTTAAAGGCATGAGGCCGCGCCCAACCTCTGGGCGCGGCCTCTATCCTTGCAGATCACATACCGCGCTAACGCGACGCTCTTAACTGTTCACTGTTAACTATTAACTGCCTTTCAGTAGCCCTTGACGCTGAAATCCACTTCAAAGGTAATGCCTTCCACGCGGCTGACGCCGGTGTCGATACTGCCGTCAGGGTAAAGATCCAGCCAGCGGTAACCGGGGTTGGTGTCGTCCACGGCAAAATCTTCGCTGCCGGGCTTGAACTGCACGCAGGTACTGGGCACCGCCAGAAGACGCACTCCGTTCCGCTCGCTGTCATATTCCTGGTGCACATGCCCCCAGATGATGGCACGCACGCGGGTATGCCGGTCGATCACATCGAAGAACTTGTCGGCGCTCCCCACCAGCTGGGTATCCAGCCAGGCACAATCCATGGGCACCGGATGATGGTGCAGGCAAACCATCACATGCTCGCCTTTGGCATTGCGCAGGGCGTTATCCAGAAACTTGAGATCTTCGTCAAACAACTCGCCGGGCACTTCGCCGGGAATGGTGGAATCCAGCATGACAATGGTCCACGCGTCCTGCTCCAACACGCAGGGACTCATGCGATCGCGCTGGGCGTGCAACGCCTCCAGCATGGGCGCTGGCTTGTCGTGATTGCCTTCGAGCCAGTATACCGGCACCTGGAAGGTGCTCAGGGCATCATCCAGTCGCTGATAAGATTCGAAGGAAGCATCCTGGGACAAATCCCCGGTAGCCAGAATCAGATCCGGATTCGGCTGCTCCTTGCGAATGAGCTCAAGTACCTTGTCGAGGCTGAACTGGGTATTAAGGCCCAACAGCTTGCCGCTAACGTCGGCAAACAAGTGGCAGTCTGATAACTGCACAATTCGAAGGGGCTGCAACTGCTGCGTCAAATCCCCACTCCCGTGACCATACTCTTGTGTTCCCTATACAGGGGAGGCCAACCCTCCCTGGCGTCCCCGTTACGCCGTCAGGCCGTTTTTACGACCTATACATTATTCTTATAACCAAGATGATGTCACTTTACTAGGCAACAAATCTCAGACCCTGAAATGGTTACCAATTCTCCACAATTGATACCGTCAGTGGTTGCTCAGCGGCGCAATCCGTGTCAGTCACCGGAGACCTGCTGGCGCCATGTCTGGCCAGCATCACGACCATGGTCGTGCACATGACGCAGCCACTCCGCCAAAAAACGGTTCCATTGGGCTTTCTCGTCACGCTGATGCATATGGCGGTTGGGGTAGGAATAACGGGCACTGACCCGCCGGAAAGGGCGCGCCTCGGTGACTTCTGCCAACCGGGCATCATGATATAGCCGTACAGTTAACCGCGAGGCAGGCAGCACCGCCAGCAACTCCTGGTCTTCCAGGCGAACCGTCGTCGTGTAGGGGGAGCGCTCCAGCACCCGCAGGTGGAGCGTGTGCGGATGATGCTCATGCCCCAGCTCCACCGCCAGGCTGTCGTTATCACCCAGCGCCTTCATGAGCGGCATCATGCGCGCATAGTTCTCCTCGCACTGGGTCATCAATGCGCGAAAATCCAGACGATAACGCCCTCGCCGGGTCACGACTGTCCCCAGCGGGCATCCAGTTCAGCACGATGCAGTAGCAACCACTGCAGGGCAATCAGGCTGGCCGCATTATCCACCAGTCCGGATTCCAGCAGCGCCGGAATCTGTTCCACCGGTACCGTCAGGGCGCGAATATCCTCGCCCTCCTCGGGACAACCGAAGATACCGCCGGCGCCTTCCAGATCCGCCTGCCCGACGAATACATGCAGACGCTCATCGGTGCCACCCGGGCTGGGCATATACTGCGCCACGGTTTCCATGGCACCCAGCGTCAGCCCCCCTTCTTCCACGGCTTCACGACGGATGAGATCTTCCGCGCTTTCTCCTTCCTTGTCCGCCAGGCCGGCAATCAACTCCAGACACCACGGTGAGGCTCGCCACTCCAGCGCACCGACACGAAACTGCTCTACCAGCAGGATTTCGCCACGCACCGGATCGTAGGGCAGCACTGCCGCAGCCCTGGGGCGAACAAACAGCTCACGGCGAATGGGCTTGCCCCAGCCACCTTCATACTGGCGGTGGCGCAGGGTCAGGGCATCGACGCGGAAGAAACCCTGGAACGGGGTTTCCCGCTCCAGGATTTCCACATCATCCTGGCTGAAGCGCGGCTCGATATCAGTCATTGGCTTTGTGATACAGGGCACTGCCCTGCTCGCGGAATTCCCGTGACTTTTCTTCCATGCCGGCTTCGGCGTCAGCCTGCTGCACCTGGGCCTTGCCGTCCCCGTAGGTTTCGCGGACTTCCTGGCTGATTTTCATGGAGCAGAACTTCGGACCACACATGGAGCAGAAATGCGCCACCTTGTGCGCCTGCTTCGGCAGCGTCTCATCGTGGAACTGGCGGGCACGATCCGGATCCAGACCCAGATTGAACTGATCTTCCCAGCGGAATTCGAAACGCGCCTTGGAAAGGGCGTTGTCACGAATCTGTGCGCCAGGATGCCCCTTGGCCAGATCCGCCGCGTGGGCAGCAATCTTGTAGGCAATAATGCCTTCCTTCACGTCTTCCCGATTCGGCAGCCCCAGGTGCTCCTTCGGGGTCACGTAGCAAAGCATGGCCGTGCCATACCAGCCGATCATGGCCGCACCAATGGCGCTGGAAATATGGTCATACCCCGGCGAGATATCCAGAGTCAGCGGACCAAGCGTATAGAACGGCGCTTCACCACAGTGCTCCAGCTGCTCATCCATGTTGGCCTTGATCATGTGCATGGGCACATGGCCGGGCCCCTCGATCATTACCTGTACGTCGTGCTTCCAGGCGATCTTGGTGAGCTCACCCAGAGTGCGCAGCTCGCTGAACTGGGCTTCGTCGTTGGCATCGGCAATGGAGCCGGGACGCAGACCATCGCCGAGACTGAAGGTCACATCGTAGGCCTTCATGATCTCGCAGATGTCTTCAAAATGGGTGTAGAGGAAGTTCTCTTTGTGGTGCGCCAGGCACCACTTGGCCATGATCGAGCCACCACGGGACACAATGCCGGTGACGCGGTTGGCGGTCATGGGCACATAGCGCAACAGCACGCCAGCATGGATGGTGAAGTAACTCACACCCTGCTCCGCCTGCTCGATCAGCGTGTCGCGGAAAATCTCCCAGGTCAGGTCTTCGGCAATACCGTTCACTTTCTCCAGCGCCTGATAGATAGGCACGGTACCGATCGGTACCGGGGAGTTGCGCAGGATCCACTCACGGGTCTCGTGAATATTGTCGCCGGTGGACAGGTCCATCACCGTATCGCCACCCCAGCGGGTCGCCCAGGTCATCTTGGACACTTCTTCCTCGATGGAAGACGTCACTGCAGAGTTACCGATATTGGCGTTGATCTTGGTGAGGAAGTTGCGGCCGATGATCATCGGCTCAATTTCCGGATGGTTGATGTTCGCCGGGATCACAGCACGACCACGGGCCACCTCATCACGGACAAACTCGGGGGTGATTTCCGGAGGAATCGCCGCGCCGAAGTTTTGTCCGGGGTGCTGGCTGGCTGACAGACCGGAATCACGCTGCTCTTGCAGACGCTGGTTTTCACGGATCGCCACGAACTCCATTTCCGGAGTGATGATGCCCTGGCGGGCATAGTGCATCTGGGAAACATTCTTGCCCGCTTTGGCGCGCAGCGGAGTACGCACATGCTCAAAGCGCAATCCGGCAACTTTCACGTCCACAGCCCGCTTTCGACCATATTCACTGGTCAGACCGGGCAGTTCCTCGGTATCATCTCTTTCCTGAATCCAGTTCAGACGAATTGGCGCCAAGCCTTTGCGGACATCAATTTGCACATCCGGGTCAGTATAGGGCCCGGAAGTATCGTAAACCGTCACCGGCGGGTTATCCTCGAACTTCCCGTCCGCCAGCGGTGTCGGATCCTGGCGGATCTCGCGCATGGGCACCCGGATATCCTCACGGGAGCCAATAACATGGATTTTGCGGGAGCCGGCAATGGGCTGGCAGGATTCATCAATGGCAGTAGCCGCGATGGGGCGCTGATCGTCTGGCACGTCGGCCTCCAGATATATTAGGTACGGAGAGGAATGGCGGACACTATACGCCAGCGCCCATTGGCCAAACAACCGCCTTACCGGGCCGGAAAAGCCACTATCAATTTATAAACCAGCCGGTACAATAATTGGCTGACTAGACAGGAAAGAGTGCCCCAGAATGAAGCGCAGCCCCAGCAAGACCCTTGTCCTCATGCTGACCGCCCTGGCCAGCTCAGTAAACGCCGCCGACCTGGTCGATGTGGCCAACGCCGCCTGGAGCTATGACGGCACCTGGCGCGCTGCCCGCACCAACTGGAGCGCAGACCAGCAGCTGCTGGTTCAAGGCCGCGCAGCCCTCTTTCCGACCGTCTCTGCCAGCTACGGCGTCTACGATAACGAGCGCGAAATCGAAGATATCAACCTGGACCAGAACTACGGCAGCGAGGTGAGCACCTTCACCCTGGCCCAGCCACTGTTTCGCGTTGACGCCTGGTACGGCTACAAGGAAGCCAAGTCCAGCACCGATATTGCCCACGCCAATTTTGAACAGGCCCGCCAGGATTTCGTGCTGCGCGTGGCCCAGGGTTACTTTGGTGTTCTCCGGGCCTGGGATACCTGGGTGTCAGCCAAGGCCGAAGAGAAAGCTATCCGCCGCCAGCTTGAGCAGACCCAGGAACGTTTCGACGTGGGCCTGGTACCGGCCACTGACGTAGAAGAAGCGCAAGCCACCTATGACCTGACCCAGGTCAACCTGATCGTGGCGCGCCAGCAATACGAAATCGCCCGCGACCAGCTGGAAACGCTGACCGGCCAGCAGTGGGAAACACTTTCGGAATTGCAGGACGACCTGCCCATGGAAGGCCCGCAGCCTGCCAACATGAACGACTGGATCGAGAAGGCCACCTCGGAGAACCCCCAGGTCCGCGCCGCTCGCTATAACACCGAGCTGACCGAGAACACGGCCAAGCGCCAGCTCGGCACCATGATGCCGCAGGTTCAATTCATCGCCCAGTATCAGCACACCCACCTGTCTCCGGACGAAGACCCGACCCTGGCAGGCAACAACTCTTCACTGTATGACACCCAGAACCGTCAGATCGGTATCGAAGTGAGCATGCCTCTGTTTCAGGGCGGTGGACTGAACAGCCGCCGCAAGGAAGCGTACCTGCGTGCCGATGCGGCCAGCTACCAGTATGACCAGACCCTGCGCAATGCGGTGCAGCAAACCCGAAATGCCTACCGCACCGTGGAAGCCGACGCCCTGCGCATCAAGGCCCGCGAACAGGCCATCCGCTCTACCCGTTCCGCGCTGGACGCCACCCAGTCCGGCTACGAGGTGGGCACCCGTAACGTGGTCGATGTGCTCAACGCCCAGCGTGCCCTGTTCGCCGCCGAGCGTGATTACTCCAACGCCCGTTACGATTACATCGTGGATTCCCTGACTCTGAAATCCAGCACCGGTGACCTGCAACAAGGGGATCTGGCTTCAGTGAATCAGTGGCTGTCCCCCACTGAAACCCTGAACCTCTATGCGCCGGATCTGGAAGGCAAGAGCGATGAGATGATTGAAGAAAATTCAGTTAACAATTAACCGTGAAAAGTGAACAGTGCGCGTAACGCGCCAGTGTTGACTGAACGCAAAGAGGCCGCACCTGGACACCAGGTGCGGCCTCTTGTTTATGGCAGTTACGAGGTGCGAGCAACGAGTTTCTGACTTGCTGTCGCAGCTATCTGCCCCCTGGAACTACCCACCAACCCGGTAAGCGCGGCCCAGCACCTCACTTTGCCCGACCACCCCAACCCGCGCGCTGTTAACTTTTCACTGTTAGCTGTTCACTGATTAATTGCAGCCCCTTATCAAGCGCCCCGCGGTTCGCTTCAACCACTGCGGCCGCCGCGCGACCCTGCTGCCGACAGGTTGCATCATCAGCCAGGAGCGTCAGCAATGTGCCGGCCAGCTCACTCTCGTTGCTCACCACCGACAACCCGCCGGCGTCATGCAGAAGTTGCGAAATGGCCGTGAAGTTGTGCAAATGCGGACCAGTCAGCACAGGCTTTTCCCACGCTGCGGGTTCGAGCAGATTGTGGCCACCCACCGGGACCAGCGAGCCCCCCACAAACGCCAGGTCTGCCGAGCCGAACAGCATCAGCAATTCGCCCATGGTATCGGCAAGATACACCTGCACATCCGCGGGGGATTCCGCCGCACTGCGCCGGGCCACGCTCAGCCCCTGCTGTCGAATCAGACTGGCCACCTCATTGAAGCGCTCGGGGTGACGGGGCACCAGTATCAACAGGGCATCAGGCTGGCTGGCCAGCACCTGTTGGTGCGCCGCCAATACCGGCTCGTCTTCCCCCGGGTGTGTACTGGCGGCAATCCAAACCGGACGCGCGCCCATATCGGCCCGCAACGCGGCGGCCTTGCCCCGCAATGCCTCATCAAGCGTCATATCGAATTTCACGCTACCAATGGCATGCACCCGTTCAGGCCAGGCGCCCAGTGCCACATAACGCTCCGCCTCCACCGGGGTCTGCACCGCCAGCGCATCAAACTGCGCCATCATCGGTCGCACCAACCGGGGCAACTTGCTGTACCCGTGATAACTTTTTTCCGACAGGCGCCCGTTCACAAGCATCAATTTGGCACCGTGGCGCTTTACCGCAGCACACAGGTTTGGCCACAGCTCGGTTTCCAGCACCACCACCAGCTGCGGATCAAACGCCGTCATGAAACGAGTCAGGGCACCGGGTACTTCCCAGGGGCAATAGACATGAGTGACGCGATCACCAAACAGGGCCTTCACCCGCTCCGACCCGGTGGGTGTTGTGGTCGTCACCACCAGGGGGGTGTCCGGGTACTGCGCCAGCAACCGTTCGATCAGGGGCGCCGCTGCCAGGGTTTCCCCTACTGAAACCGCATGCACCCAGAGGCTGTTCTGCAAGGTATCGCGGCGATAGCCCCAGGCCATGCGCTCGGCCCAGCGTTGACGATAGGCAGGCGCCTTGCGTCCACGCAGCCACAGGCGCAGGAACAGGAAAGGCAGGAGCAGGTACCAGAGGGCAGAATAAAAAGTTCGCATAGGGCTTCTTGTGTCGGACGTCGGACGCCGGACGCCTGACGTCCGACCCGTCTATGCTAGCATAGCCGCACTGTTCAACGATGGTGGACCATGAGCAACACGACCCTGAAACCTGATGTGCTGATTTTTGGCGGCGGTATCGCCGGCCTGTGGCTGATCAACCGGCTCAACGCCGCTGGCTACCAGTGCCTGCTGCTGGAAACGGAGAGCCTCGGCGGCGACCAGACCCTGGCCAGCCAGGGCATCATTCATGGCGGCCTCAAGTATGCCCTCAGCGGCAGCCTCTCCAGCGAGTCGGAGTCCATCGCGGCCATGCCCGATCGCTGGCGCGCCGCCATGGCCGGCAACGACCCGGTGGACCTGCGCAACCTGAAGGTGCTCAGCGATACGCAGCATATGTGGTCCAGCGGCTCAGTGGCTTCGCGCATGACCAACTTCTTTGCCAGCAAGATGCTGCGCGGGCGCATCGAGAAACTGAAGCGCAACGATTTCCCTTCCGCACTGGCTGACAAGGCCTTCAAGGGCAATGTCTACAAGCTGGATGATCTGGTCATCAATACCGAATCGCTCATCGCCACCCTGAGTGCGCCGGTGCGCGAACGGCTGCTGGCCTTTGATCCCGCCAACGACCGTCTTGAATGGAATGAGCAGGGCCTGGCCAGCGCCACGGTCAACGGTGTGCGTATCGAACCTTCGCTAACGCTACTGGCCGCCGGCAACGGCAACCCGGCGCTGCTGGCCCAGGCACACAAGGCGCACTTGCTGGAAGAGGAACACAGCCAATTGCGGCCGCTGAAAATGCTGCTGGTCAAACACGATCTGGGCCACCGTCTTTACGCTCATTGTGTCGGCACCAGCAACAAGCCGGTTCTCACCGTGACCACCCATGATTGTCCGGACGGCAAGGTGGTCTGGTATCTGGGTGGCGACCTGGCGGAGCAGGGCGTGGAGCGCAGCGACGAGCAGCATTTGGCCGCGGGACGCACTGAACTGGACAAGCTGTTCCCGTGGCTGGATTTCAGCACCGCAGAACTGGCCACGCTGGATGTGGTGCGAGCCGAACCGAAACAGCAGAGCCTGGTAAAACCGGATAACGCCTATGCACGCCGTGACAAAAACCTGATTATTACCTGGCCTACCAAACTGACACTGGCCCCGGATCTGGGCGACCGTGTCATGGCACTGGTCGAAGAACACGGATTGCAGCCGGGCGAGCCCATGACAGTGCCCGCGGAACTCAAGCAGGCCCCCTTGGGCGTGCCCTACTGGCATACCTGCTTTTGATTATGCATGACTGTTGGCAGACAGTGTTTCGGGGCACGAGTATCGAAGAACTATTTCATTGTGGTTCAAGGTTTTCGAAACTTGAAACTCGTGACTCGCAGACCACTGACTCAACCTCCCCCCTGCCGCATACACTGCCCCTGAGCAGTTAAAGTAACGAACAGAGGCTACTTCATGTCTTTCATGCGCCCATTGGGCAATACAGGCCTGACCGTCAGCGCTCTTGGCCTTGGCACGGTAAAGATCGGCCGCGACAAGGGCGTCAAATATCCAAGCAGCTTCACCATTCCTGAAGACAAGGCCGTGGTTGAACTGATTGCCCGTGCCCGTGATCTGGGCATCAACCTGATCGACACCGCTCCGGCCTATGGCCACAGTGAATCCAGGCTTGGCCAACTACTGACACAACGACAAGACTGGATCATCGTCACCAAGGTCGGTGAGGAGTTTGATAATGACAGTGGCGAAAGCCATTTCGATTTTTCTCCCGAGCATGTTCGCAACTCCGTGGAACGCAGCCTCAAACGACTGAATACCGATTACCTTGATTGCGTACTGATCCACTCTGATGGCAATGACATGGCCATCATCGAACAAGGCACCCTGGACGCCCTCAACGAATTGAAGAAAGCCGGATTGATTCGTGCCACCGGCATGTCTACCAAGACCGTAGAGGGCGGTATCACCACCCTGCAGCACTCAGACATCGCCATGGTCACCTACAACCTGCAGCATCACGAAGAGATCCCGGTGATCGAGCATGCCGCGGCCCACCACAAAGGCATCCTGATCAAGAAAGCCTTTGCCAGTGGCCACCTGGCCGGCGATGTTGCCGACCCGGTGCAGGAAAGTCTGAACCAGATCCTTGGCACCCCCGGTGTTGGCAGTATTATTGCTGGCACCATCAATCCCGGGCACCTGCAGGAAAATGTGGACAAGGCCCGCATTGCCTGCGGCGAACAATAATGAAAGGACTGACTGCCATGCGCTTTGCCATTACCGCTCTCCTGATTGCCCTGTCCTCCCTCGCGCAGGCTGACAAAGTCCTGTTGCTACGTGATGCACCGGAGGGTTGTGAAGAGAAAGGGGAAGTGTCCATCTCTACGGGCAACGCCTTTCAGGGGATGATCTTCAGCGACGCCTGGATCAACAACAACGCCACCAAAAAAATCAAGAAAGCCGTCAAGAAAGCCGGAGGCAATGTGGGCGTCATCAGCGATCGCCGCGAGTTCATGATGGAAAGCCAATTTCGCGGACTGGAGCATATTGAGCTGGATGCGTGGGCGTGGAAATGCGAGAAGAAAGACAGTAGCGAGTAACGAAAGTCAAAACAAAACCGGGAAGCGGTTGCTTCTGATCTTCGCAACTCGTTACTCGCTTCTCGCTACTCGCCCCGGATTACCCACTGGATAGTTGTTTCAACTGCATTCCCAATGCCTGCATCCCCGCCCAATGCCCCTGCTGATAGCCCTGCTCCAACTTTTTCGCATTGGTGGTCAGACGACTGACCGGGAAGGTTTCCTGTGGGGCGATAACCGTCAGCCGGCAATCCTCAGGCGGGTTGGCGATGAATGCCAGTGAGTCGTTGTAGATCTCTGCACGTTTCAGCATGGCGCCATATAGCCCCGGCATGTCTTTCACCCAGGGTTTGATCAAGGGAGTCAGGGCACTGGGTTTCTTGCGATACCCATGATGCCGTGACAGCACCACCGTGATCTCGCGTGCGCCCTGCTCATAGGCCCAGCGAACCGGAATGGAATCCGCCAGGCCACCATCGGTCATGGCCTGCCCTTCCACTTGGGGGAAATCCCGGTACGCAAAAGGAATAGAGCAGGAAGCGGTCATGATCTCATTGAGATTCTCCGGCCTTGCCTGAAAGTAACGCGGACTACCTTCCTCCACCGAGGTAGTCACCACCCACAGCGGCACATTGCGTTGCCAGTGTTGATCCAGCGCCAGTGGTACATCCTGGAGGGACTGATGCCACAACCAGAGCACATCGCAGAGGTGACCACCGGCCATGAAGCGCTGCCAGTTAATGAACTCGGGGCGACAAGCGTGATCGGTAATGATCTTTCGGCTGCGGCCATGATCACCCGCCAGATAACCAATCAGGTTGGTTGAACCCGCCGACACACCCACCGCAAAATCAAAATCCTGGTAACCATTCTCCAGAAAGGCATCCAGCACCCCGGCAGCAAAAATGCCGCGCATGGCACCACCCTCCACTACCAGCGCTCGCTGACTCACGACTCTTCCTCCCGATTCCTGCAGAACCTGATTTCTGAATCACCTTGCCAAAGACTGACTGTCGCGGGAAATAGATAAACTTTGTCTGCGTCATCGATTTCGGCAATGCCATGTCATAGCCCCGCGTTACTGCACCAGCATTGCCCTGCCCGACCTCTACGCTTGCACTGTTGCTGCGCAGGCGCATCAGGATGGCGCATTTACCGTCCCGCAAATCCAACATTCAACGCAAGATGAAATCCATTAACTATTGTAAAAACAGGTGATTAGCGAGTTCTGAAAAGTCTGGCATCCCTATTGCACAAGAAGGCATACCAACTTGTATACAAACAGGTGTGCTAACGAATGATCGGCTGGACTCTCGAAAAATGGCAGGCCGCCTACCGCAATGGGGACCTCACCCCGGTGCAGGCGATGAAACAACTGGCCACCGCGCTGCACGACAGTGAACGTGCCCTGTGGATCCACCTGCTGGATGAGTCTTCCCTGGTTGAACAAGCAGAAGCCCTTAACGATCCAACGCTTCCGCTCTATGGGGTTCCCTTCGCAGTGAAGGACAACATCGACGTGGCAGGCATGCCCACCACCGCCGCCTGCTCCGCTTTCGCTTATACCCCTGAACACGATGCCACGGCGGTTCGCCTGCTACGCCAAGCCGGCGCCATCGTGGTCGGCAAGACCAACCTGGATCAGTTTGCCACCGGGCTGGTCGGCACCCGCTCGCCCTACGGCGAAACGCCCAACCCCTTCAACCCGGACTACCTCAGCGGCGGATCCAGTTCAGGCTCTGCCGTGGCCGTAAGCAGCGGGCTGGTGCCCTTTGCCCTTGGCACTGACACCGCCGGTTCTGGCCGTGTGCCCGCCGCCTTCACCAACACCGTCGGGCTCAAACCGACCCGTGGCGCCATCAGCACCAAAGGCGTCGTGCCGGCATGCCGCACCCTCGACTGTGTCAGCATCTTTGCGCTCGACGTGTCCGATGCACACACCCTCTACCGCCTGCTGGGCCAGTTTGACGAGGCCGACGCCTACAGCCGTCCCGCGCCAAAATTACAAAGCACCGGCCTGCCGGTTCGCCCCAAACTCGGGATACCGAAAGATCTGCCCTGGTTTGGCGATGATCAAGCCAAGGCACTGTGGGAGCGCAACCTGGCCGCCATGAGCGAAATCGCCGAGCTGGTCACCGTGGACACCATGGTGCTGCAGGATGCCGCCGCCCTGCTCTATCAAGGCCCCTGGGTGGCAGAACGCTTTACCGTCACCGAAGCGCTGCTACAGGAACAACCGGATGCGGTGTTACCGGTCATTCGCGACATTCTCGAACCCGCCGCCAGTCTCACCGCGGCAGACAGTTTCCGTGCGCAGTATCAACTGGCCGAACTCAAGCGCCAGTCCGAAACACTGATGGCGCAGGTCGATGCGCTGCTGCTGCCCACCACGCCGGGCATCTATACGCGCGCAGCGGTGAACGCAGAGCCGATCACGCTCAACAGCCAGCTGGGCACCTGGACCAACTTCGTCAACTTGCTGGACATGTGCGCCCTGGCGCTGCCCGGCGGCTTCCGTGAGGACGGCCTGCCCGGCGGCATCACGCTCGTCGGCCGTGCCTGGACCGATCACGCCCTGGCCGAGCTGGGTCGACGCTGGCAACACCACCTGCCCTGGCAGGCAGGTGCCACCGGCCAGATGCTGACATTGCCGACGACCGAGAACACCTTCAGCGCCCCGGACAACACCATCACCGTGGCCGTGGTGGGCGCCCATCTGACCGGCATGCCGCTCAACAGCCAGCTCACCGAGCGTGATGCCGTGCTGCTGGAAGCCACCCACACCGCGCCCTGCTACCGGCTTTACGCCCTGGCTAACACCGTGCCGCCCAAGCCGGGCCTGATCCGCAACGAAAAAGACGGTGGTGACAGCATCCCCATTGAACTCTGGCAGATGCCGGTGGAGCACTTCGGCAGCTTTGTCGGCTTGATCCCTGCACCACTGGGTATCGGCAGCCTGGAAACCGTGGATGGCCGCTGGGTGAAGGGATTCATCTGCGAGCCCTGGGCCATTGATGACGCCACCGACATCACCGAACTGGGCGGATGGAGAAATTACATCGCCGAGCTCAAAAAGAAGGAGTCACTGTAATGTTGAAGAAAGTCCTGATTGCCAACCGGGGTGAGATCGCCGTTCGCATCTGCCGTACCCTGAAACAGATGGGCATTGCCTCCGTGGCGGTTTACTCCGACGCGGATCGCAACAGCCAGCATGTCAGCGCGGCGGACGAAGCAGTGGCGCTGGGCGGTCAGACTGCAGCCGAGAGTTACCTGAAAACTGACCTGATTCTCAAGGCCGCCAAAGCTACCGGAGCGGATGCCATCATCCCCGGCTACGGCTTTCTTTCAGAAAATGCGGAGTTTGCCGAAACCTGCGAGGCCAATGGTATTGCCTTTGTAGGCCCCACGCCGCAGCAGCTCCGTGAGTTCGGCCTCAAGCATGAAGCCCGGGCACTGGCCGAGAAAGCCGGGGTCCCTCTGGCGCCGGGCACCGATCTGTTGCAAAGCCTGGATGAAGCCAAACAGGCTGCCAACGACATCGGCTACCCGATCATGCTCAAAAGCACTGCCGGTGGCGGCGGCATTGGCTTGTCACGTTGCAACAACGAAGCCGAGCTGGTGGCGGCCTTTGAATCGGTGAAGCGACTGGGGGAAAGTTTCTTTTCCGACAGTGGCGTCTTCATCGAACGCTTTGTGGCCCGCGCCCGTCATATCGAGGTACAGATCTTTGGTGACGGCGACGGCACTGTGCTGGCCCTGGGTGAACGTGAATGCTCCCTGCAACGCCGCAACCAGAAAGTAGTGGAAGAAACGCCCGCACCGAATCTGCCCCAGGCCACCCGCGAAAAACTCCATGACAGTGCGGCCCGCCTGGGCCGTTCAGTGAAATACCGCTCTGCGGGTACCGTGGAGTACATCTACGACGATGAACGCGACGAGTTTTATTTTCTGGAAGTGAACACCCGCCTGCAGGTAGAGCACGGCGTTACCGAATCCGTGTTTGATGTGGATCTGGTGAAATGGATGGTGGATCTCGCCGGAGGCAACCGCCCACCGCTGGATGATGCCTACACCAGCAAGGGCGCTTCCATGGAAGTGCGTATCTATGCCGAAGATGCGCTCAAGGATTTCCAGCCTAGTCCCGGCGAACTCACCGAAGTGTTCTTCCCCGATAACATTCGTCTGGATGGCTGGATTGATACCGGCACTCTCGTCAGCCCGCACTACGACCCCATGCTGGCCAAAGTCATCGTTTACGGCGATGACCGCAGCGATGCGCTGAAAAAAATGCAGGATGCTTTGGCCGCAACCCGGCTGTCCGGAATTGCCACCAATCTGGACTACCTGCGCCAGATTCTACGCGACGACAATGTGATCGCCGGTACCGTCTCCACCCGTTACCTGGAAACGTTTGCCTATACACCCACCGCATTCGAAATCGTCGAGCCCGGCACCTACACCACCGTACAGGATTACCCCGGCCGTAGTGGCTACTGGGATATCGGTGTGCCGCCCTCGGGCCCGATGGATGATTTCGCCTTCCGTACTGCCAACCGCATTGTCGGCAACCATGACAGCGCGGCTGGCCTGGAAGCCACACTGGTAGGCCCAAGCCTGAAATTCCATAGTGATACGGTGGTAGCCCTGACCGGTGCCCACTGCGACGCCGAGCTGGATGGTCAGCCGGTAGCCTTCTGGCGGCCCATTGCCGTCAAGGCAGGTCAGACGCTGAGCACCGGCAAGGTGGACAGTGGCTGCCGTACCTACATCGCCGTGCGCAATGGCATCGATGTTCCCGATTACCTGGGCAGCAAATCCACCTTTGTTCTTGGGCAGTTTGGTGGTCACGGTGGCCGCACCCTTCGCAAGGGTGACGTGTTGTCCATCTGCCAACCACTACTGGCCGGATGCCCGACACCAGCACCGGTGGCAGAGCCACACCCCCTCGAAGAAAGCATGATTCCCGACTATCCCCAGCAGTGGGATATCAAGGTACTTTATGGTCCCCACGGCGCCCCCGACTTCTTTACCGAAGAAGCGATTGAGGAATTCTTCAACGCCGACTGGCAAGTCCACTACAACTCGAACCGACTGGGTATCCGGCTGGTCGGCCCAAAGCCGAGCTGGACACGCACCAACGGCGGCGAAGCCGGGCTGCATCCGTCCAACGTCCACGATAACGAATACGCCATCGGCTCTATCAACTTTACCGGCGATTTTCCGGTCATCCTCACCAAGGATGGCCCGAGCCTTGGGGGGTTCGTTTGTCCGGTGACTATCGCCAAGGCTGAGCTGTGGAAAGTCGGTCAGCTCAAACCAGGCGACAGCATTCGCTTCTCGCCAATCAGCTTCGCAGAAGCGAAGGCGCTGGAAGAAGCCCAGGATGCGTCTATCGACAATCTGGGGGTTATCCCGGTCATCCATCCACAGATTCGGGATCACGCGGAGACCTTTACCTCCGGCACCATGCTCGCCGAAAAGGATGCCGACGGCCACGTACCACGTATTGTTTATCGTCAGGCTGGCGACAAGTACATCCTGATTGAGTACGGCGAAAACATTCTCGATCTGGCCCTGCGCATGCGGGTTCATGCGCTGATGGAAAATCTCAAAGCCAGCCCCGTCAGCGGCATTCTGGAATTGTCCCCCGGGGTGCGCAGCCTGCAGGTGCACTACGACTCCCGTGTTATTGATCAGGACACTCTGGTTTCCATCCTGCTGGAGCGTGAGCAGACCATCGGCAGCATGGATGACATGGTGGTGACATCCCGGGTCGTTCATCTACCCATGGCCTTCGAAGACACCGCAACACTGGATGCGGTGAAGCGCTACCAGGAAACCATCCGCGGCGATGCGCCCTGGCTGCCGAGCAATGTGGAATTCATCCGTCGTATCAATGGTCTGGCATCCACCGATGAAGTCCGCGACACCATCTTCAGCGCCAGCTATCTGGTGATGGGGCTGGGTGACGTATACCTGGGCGCGCCTTGTGCCGTACCCATTGATCCACGTCATCGCCTGATGACCTCCAAATACAATCCGGCGCGCACCTTCACCGCCGAAGGCACCGTGGGCATCGGCGGCGTCTACATGTGCATCTATGGCATGGACTCCCCCGGTGGCTACCAGCTGGTGGGACGTACCCTGCCGATCTGGAACAAGCACCTCAAAAACAAACAGTTCGAAAACGGCGAGCCGTGGCTGCTGAAGTTCTTCGACCAGGTCCGTTACTACCCGGTCAGCGAGGAAAAGCTCACAGAAATGCGTGAAGCCTTCCGCCATGGGCATCTGGAAATCGACATCACCGAAGAACCATTCAGCCTGGCAGAGCACCGTCAGTTCCTGACTGACAACGCGGACAGCATTGCCGCATTCAACGAGAAGCGGGATATCGCGTACCACGAGGAAGTCGCTCGCTGGCAGAACGAAGACGCCGCGATTGAATCCGCCATGCTTGGCAGCAAGGCCGATATCGGCGAGGTGGATGGCCATCTCATCAGCGCCGAAATCAGCGGCAATGTCTGGAAGCTGTTGGTGGAAGAAGGCGCCACGGTCGAGGAAGGCCAGACCGTAGTCATCGTTGAGGCCATGAAGATGGAATTTGAAATTGTCGCCAGTGCCTCGGGCAAGGTCACCGGCCTGCATTGCCAGCCCGGCGCCATCATCAACGCTGGCGATCCGGTACTGGTGATCAATACAGATCATGTTGCCTGATCACAGCGGCAAGATAACGACGGAGCCCGGAAAAAAAGCATGAATGCCAAAGCCAATAAAAAACCGGAAAACCTGGCTGAGCGAATTTACCTTCAGCTCAAGCAGGACATTTTCGACTTCCGGCTGATGCCTGGTGATCGCTTCACCGAAAACGAGGTGGCCGAACGGGTCGGCGCTTCGCGTACTCCGGTCCGCGAGGCACTGTTCCGGTTACAGCGGGAATCCTATGTGGATGTGCTGTATCGCAGTGGCTGGCAGGTAAAGCCTTTCGATTTCAAATATTTCGAAGAGCTCTATGACGTACGCACGATTCTTGAGTGCGCGGCGGTGCGCAAGCTGTGTGAGCACACTACCGAGCACGACATGCTCGACGAACTGGTAGCTCAGTGGTGTGTGCCTGCCGAGCAACGGCTAACAGATGGACCAACCGTCAGTGGTATGGATGAACGCTTTCACGAGCAACTGGTGATGGCCGCCGGCAACCAGGAAATGGCACGCATCCACCAGGATCTCACCGAACGCCTGCGCATCATCAGGCGTCTGGATTTCACCAAGCCACCTCGTCTGGAGGCCACTTATAACGAACACCAGGCAGTGCTGGAGGCCATCCTGCATCGCCGCGTGGAGCAGGCGCAGATGTTATTGCGTGCCCACATCGAAGAATCCCGAAACGAAGTGCGGAAGATCACCGTGCACATGTTGCACGAGGCCAATGCGCGCAGTCAGCTGCATGCGGTCGACAATAACTAGAACCGTACTTTACAGGGGTAACGACCAGCAGGATCGGTCGATTTGCTTGGGTCCCAGGATCCGGGGACAGGGTTTCAGGAAATGGATAAACCAACTTCAAACGCAAGGGGAAACACCATGAGTTTTTCAAAATCCATGAAAAAGCTGGCCGCCGGCGTTGTCGCGTCCAGTGCCATTGTTTACAGCGGTGCCGTCATGGCAGCCGACACCATCAAGGTAGGGGTTCTGCATTCCCTGTCCGGCACCATGGCGATCAGTGAATCTACCCTGAAAGATACTGTTCTGATGATGATCGAGGAACAGAACAAGAAGGGTGGTGTAATGGGCAAGAAGCTGGAGCCAGTGGTCGTGGATCCTGCCTCCAACTGGCCACTGTTCGCCGAAAAAACCCGTGAACTGATTACCAAGGAAGGCGTTGACGTCATCTTTGGCTGCTGGACCTCCGTCTCCCGCAAATCCGTTCTTCCCGTGGTTGAGGAACTCAATGGACTGCTGTTCTACCCGGTTCAGTACGAAGGGGAAGAGTCGTCCAAAAACGTGTTCTACACCGGTGCAGCACCGAACCAGCAAGCCATTCCGGCCGTGGATTACCTGATCAATGATCTGGGCGTGAAGCGCTTTGTGCT
Source organism: Alcanivorax sediminis (assembly GCF_009601165.1). Classification (NCBI taxonomy): domain Bacteria; kingdom Pseudomonadati; phylum Pseudomonadota; class Gammaproteobacteria; order Oceanospirillales; family Alcanivoracaceae; genus Alcanivorax; species Alcanivorax sediminis. The sequence continues at coordinate 182,427 of NZ_WIRE01000001.1, forward strand.
GGCTGGCACCGACTATGTGTATCCGCGTACCACCAACAAGATCCTCGAAGCCTACCTGAAGTCCAAAGGCGTGGCCGAGAGCGACATCATGATCAACTACACCCCGTTCGGTCATTCTGACTGGCAAAGCATCGTCAGCGACATCAAGGCCTTTGGTAGCCAGGGCAAGAAGACCGCTGTGGTGTCCACCATCAATGGTGATGCCAACGTGCCGTTCTACAAGGAGCTGGGCAATCAGGGTGTGAGCGCAGAAGACATTCCGGTTGTGGCGTTCTCCGTAGGTGAAGAGGAACTGTCCGGCATCGATACTGCTCCGCTGGTTGGTCATCTGGCCGCCTGGAACTACTTCCAGAGCGTTTACAACGATGCCAACGAGCAATTCATCAAGCAGTGGCACGGCTTCACCGGTGATGACAAGCGCGTGACCAACGACCCCATGGAAGCAACCTTCATTGGCTTCAATATGTGGGTGAAAGCCGTGGAAAAAGCCAAGTCCACCGATACCGACAAAGTCGCTGATGCCATGATCGGCATCCAGACCCCGAACCTGACCGGCGGCATGGCCGTCATGAACGAAAACCATCACCTGTCCAAGCCGGTGCTGATCGGTGAAATTCAGGATGACGGCCAGTTCTCCGTGGTGTGGGAAACCGAAGGTTTGGTGAAAGGCGACGCCTGGTCCGACTTCCTGCCGGGTTCCAAGGATCTGATCTCCGACTGGACCGCCCCGATCAAGTGCGGCAACTACAACACCAAGACCAAGAGCTGCGGCGGCGCAGCAGCCAAGTAAAACTCAGTGGACGGCACTCCGGGCAATCCCGGAGTGCCTCTCCTGATAAAAAACATTCAGAACATCGCGAGAGCCATCGCCCGGGCTGGAAAACTTCCTGCCAGAAGTCTGTTCCCTGACGCCCGGCAACAGGTAGCACGCCTGCGGCTTTCATTTTTACGCCCCGTAAGGAGCCCGTCATGGGTTACAGTTTCAGCCGATTACTGGCCACCACCCTGTTGGTGTTGTTCGCCAGTCTGAGCTGGGCAGAAGAGACGCTGCAGGATATGACAGCGCCACCCCAGACCCTTGAGGCCACTGCCGTGGACAATGTCGAGCAGGACATCGCCACCGCGCCGCCTACCCTTCAGGATATTCTTAACCAGTTGGCCAGCCGCAGCTTTGACGATAAAGAAGCCGCTATCCGTCAACTGGCCGAGCAGGACAGCCCCCGCGTGGTCCCCCTGCTCAACGCGCTGATGGATCGCGATCTGGTCCATAACCGCAAAGACGACACCATCAGTCTTGGCCGCAAGGAAGATGGCCAGTGGTTACTGCTGGATCCGGTCAGCGAACAGGAAATTGGCTACGTGGACAGCCGCGCCGCGCGCCCGGTCGTCATCAACAATCGCCTGCGCACCGTACTCAACAACCAGCTTGCACTTTTCGCGCTCAACAGCGCTGACAGCGAGCAGCGTGTTCAGGCCGCGGAACAGTTGATTGGTAACGATGACCCCGACATGCTGGCCGCCCTGCGCCTGCGTCGGGAAAGCGAGGAAAACAGTCGCGTCATTGAGCAGATCGACACCGCCTTGAATATTGCCGCGCTCGGCAGTGATGAGCTGACCGCCCGACTGAATGCCATCGACGCACTCGCCAGCAACCTGCACCCGGAAGTGAAGAATCGTCTCAACTCACGCCTGCAGAGCACCGACAGTGCCGCCGAGAAAAAAGCCCTGGAAAAAGCGCTGTCACGCATTGATGCAAGGATCAAGAATTTCCAGACCGCCGACACCTTGTTCTTTGGTCTGAGTCTGGGCTCGGTACTGCTACTGGCGGCCATTGGCCTGGCCATCACCTTCGGAGTCATGGGCGTGATCAACATGGCCCATGGTGAACTGATCATGCTCGGTGCCTACACTACCTACGTAGTGCAACAGCTGCTGCCCAATAGTCACGAGTGGTCCCTAATCGTGGCAGTGCCAGCAGCCTTCCTGGTCTCCGCAGTAGTCGGCATGCTGATTGAACGTTTTGTCATCCGCTTCCTGTATGGCCGCCCTCTGGAAACCCTGCTGGCGACGTTCGGGGTCAGCCTGATTCTTCAGCAAGCCGTCCGCGTGATTTTCTCTCCACTGAATCGCACCGTCATTACCCCGGACTGGATGAGTGGGGCGCTGGAAATTAATCCGGTGTTCTCGCTCACCTACAACCGGCTCTACATCATTTTCTTTGCTCTCGCAGTCTTCCTTGGCCTGCTGACGTTGCTTAAGAAAACCCGCCTGGGCCTGCAAGTCCGCGCGGTCAGCCAGAACCGCACCACTGCCCGGGCATTGGGGATCCGCAGCGAGCGGGTCAATGCGCTCACCTTTGGCCTGGGTTCCGGTATTGCCGGTATCGCCGGGGTGGCGCTGGCGCAGCTCACCAACGTGGGACCCAATCTGGGCCAGAGCTACATCATCGATTCCTTCATGGTGGTGGTGTTTGGCGGCGTCGGAAACCTGTGGGGCACGCTCACTGCTGCCTTCGGTCTCGGCATCGCCAACAAGCTGCTCGAGCCCATGGCCGGTGCGGTACTGGCCAAGATTCTGGTACTGATCTTCATCATCCTGTTTATTCAGCGCAAACCCCGCGGACTGTTCCCGCAACGTGGCCGGGCAGCGGAGGATTAAAATGCGAGATTCCACATTCAAGGGTGCGCTCAGTGACCGCACCGCCAAAACCTTCATGGGCGTGTTGTTCGGTGCCACCCTGCTGGTGACATTGCTCAACCAGATCTTCCCGCCGGATTCAGCTCTACATGTGAGCGCCTACACAGTGACACTGCTGGGCAAGTACCTGTGCTACGCACTGTTGGCACTGGCGCTGGATCTGGTGTGGGGCTACTGCGGGATTCTCAGCCTCGGCCATGGCGCCTTCTTTGCGCTGGGCGGTTATGCCATGGGCATGTACCTGATGCGCCAGATCGGCGACCGTGGCGTCTATGGCAATGCGGTACTGCCAGACTTCATGGTGTTCCTGAACTGGAGTGAACTGCCCTGGTACTGGCAGGGCTTTGACCAGTTCTGGTTTGCCGCGCTGATGATCCTGCTGGTACCCGGCCTGTTGGCCTTTGTGTTTGGCTGGCTGGCATTCCGATCCCGTGTCACTGGCGTCTATCTGTCGATCATTACCCAGGCGCTGACCTATGCGCTGATGCTGGCGTTCTTCCGCAACGAACTGGGCTTTGGCGGCAACAACGGCCTCACCGACTTCAAGGACTTGCTCGGCTTCTCGTTGCAATCTGACGGTACCCGCGTGGCGTTATTAATGGCCACCGCCATTGCACTGGCTCTGGCCTTTGTCCTTTGTCGCTGGATTACCGGCAGTAAGTTGGGTCGCGTGGTGCTGGCTGTCCGTGACGCAGAATCCCGCGCCCGCTTCATCGGCTATCGCACGGAGCATTACAAGTTGTGGGTTTTCACCGTCAGCGCCATTCTGGCGGGCATCGCCGGCGCGTTATACGTGCCCCAGGTTGGCATCATCAACCCGGGTGAGTTCTCTCCTCTCAATTCTATTGAGTTGGTGGTATGGGTTGCCGTGGGCGGGCGCGCCACACTTTACGGTGCCGTGATTGGCGCCATCCTGGTGAATTACGGCAAAACCGTATTTACCGGGATCATGCCAGAGGCCTGGCTATTTGCTCTGGGCGGGCTATTCGTGGCAGTGACGGTATTCATGCCCCACGGGATTGTCGGACTGGTGGAAAAACACTGGCCAGGCATCAAACAGAAGTTCATGAAATCCCCCTCGAATAACGACACACCCATGGCACAGGGAGAACAGTCATGAGTGCACTGGACAACCTGCGCGAAACCTTTCGCCGCGATCAGGTGTTCGACTTCATGCGTCAGGGCACCCGTGCAGTGGCACCGGGTCAACTGGATGCCGGGGACGGCAAGAACATCCTCTATCTGGAAGACATCACCGTCAGCTTCGATGGGTTCAAGGCGCTCAATGACCTGACCCTTTATATCAAGACCGGAGAGCTGCGTTGCATCATCGGCCCCAACGGCGCAGGTAAGTCCACCATGATGGATGTGATCACCGGCAAGACTCGTCCGGACAGCGGCACCTGCTTTTTTGGTCAGACACTGGATCTCACCCGACTCAGCGAAACCGATATTGCTACCGCCGGTATCGGTCGCAAGTTCCAGAAGCCTACCGTGTTCCCGGAACACACGGCCTTCGAGAATCTGGAGCTGGCCATGAACGATGCCAAAGGCACCTGGCATTCGCTGTTCACCCGTCTCAGTGGTGAGCAGAAGAGCTGGATCGAAGAAACCCTGTATACGGTGGGTCTGCTTGACGATCGTCACAAAGTGGCAGGGCTTCTGTCCCATGGTCAGAAGCAGTGGCTGGAAATTGGCATGGTACTGATGCAGAAGCCACAACTGCTATTGGTGGACGAACCCATCGCTGGCATGACCCGTCAGGAAGTGGAACGCACCGGCCAGTTGCTGCAGAGCCTGGCAGGCAAACATTCCGTGGTCGTGGTCGAACACGATATGGAATTCATTCGCTCCATCGCCTCCACTGTCACGGTGCTGCATCAGGGTAGCGTGCTGGCCGAAGGCAGCATGGATCAGGTACAGAATGATCCAAAGGTGATTGAGGTTTATCTGGGTGAATAACCGGCTGCTGTAGGAGCGCCGCTTGAGGCGCGAAGGAATCAGCAGCGAGCAACGAGTTTCGAGTAACGAAAATCCAGACCTGGCGGAGTTTAGGGGTTGGTTCTCGAAACTCGCTTCTCGTAACTCGAAACTGGTTTCGCGCCTCTCCAAGCAAAGCGAATAACCGGCGCTCCTACAGTGGCCAGAAGCTTTTTACGGAGTAAAAACCGTGTTGAAACTGAACAACGTCAACCAGTACTACGACGAATCCCACACCCTCTGGGATGTGGATCTGGGGCTTACCAAGGGCGAATGCCTGTGCGTCATGGGCCGTAACGGTGTGGGCAAGACCACGCTGCTGAAGACCATCATGGGACTGCTGCCGGTGAAAAGCGGCAGCATTGAATTTGACGGTCAGGACTTTGCCAGACAGGCGGCCGAAGAACGCGCCCGCGCCGGCATTGGCTATGTGCCCCAGGGTCGTGAAATTTTCCCGCTGCTGACCGTGGAAGAAAATCTGGAAACTGGCCTTCAGGCGCGACCGGATCGCAGCAAGAAAATTCCGGATCGTATTTATGATCTCTTCCCGGTATTGCATGAAATGCGTAACCGTCGTGGTGGAGACCTGTCCGGTGGCCAGCAACAACAGTTAGCCATCGGTCGCGCGCTGGCGCTGGACCCAAAGCTGTTGATTCTGGACGAGCCCACCGAAGGTATTCAACCCAACATCGTCGACATGATCGGCCGGGTGATCAAGACACTGAACAAGGAAGAAGGGCTGACGGTTCTTCTGGTGGAACAGAAGCTGCATTTCGCCCGCGCCACCGCGGATCGCTTTGCCATTCTCGACCGCGGTAGCAAGGTGGCGGAAGGGGGCATGGGGGAGCTGGATGATCGCCTGATCAAGGAGTTTTTGACTGTGTAGAGGGCAGTCATCAGTTAATAATTAATAATGAATAGTTAATAGCTAAAACCAGATGCCCCCTTAGTACATCTTGAGTTTGCGAACGAAGGGTGGGAGCCAGTGACAGCAGGGCAAGGGGTGGAGAAGCGAGTTACGAGTTTCGAGGTGCGAAAGGCAAAACCTCAAACCAAGAGCCGGGTTGTTTTTTTGATTTTCGAGACTCGTGACTCGCTTCCGCGATCATTACCTCGCCCAGGCTCGGATCGCTTGCAGGCAAGCTCCTACCCCCGGTGATCCATACTGTAGGAGCCCATGCTTGCATGGCGATCACTTCAGCATGGGATCGAAAGCCGGGCATTCCAGAAGCCGGGGCACTGTGCCCTGGTTGTCGTCCGGCCTCAGGCGTCCAGCCTCCGGCGTTTTATTGATCTACGTCAACAGGCAAGCATTCCCGGCTTCAGGGAAGCTTGCGGCCCGCTAGAATGGCCGGCCGCTCACAGCTTTCAACCTCCATCATGTCAGAATCACTGCGCGCCCCGGAACTGCTGGCCCCTGCTGGCACCCTTACCCATCTTCACTGTGCGTTTGCCTACGGGGCCAATGCGGTCTATGCGGGGCAGCCTCGCTACTCGTTGCGTGTACGAAACAACAGCTTCAAGGACGTTGATGCGCTGGCCGAGGGCATCCAGCAGGCCCATCAATATGGCGGCAAGTTCTACCTTGCTTCCAATATCTCACCGCACAACAACAAGGTGCGCAGCTACCTGCGCGATCTCGAACCCATTATCCAGCACCGCCCCGACGCCCTGATCATGTCCGATCCGGGGCTGATCATGCTGGTGAAAGAACGCTGGCCGGAGCAGGAAATCCATCTCTCCGTGCAAGCCAATGCGGTGAACTGGGCCACGGTAAAATTCTGGCAGCAACAGGGCATCAGTCGCGTGATCCTGTCTCGCGAACTGGGACTGGAAGAAGTAGCGGAAATCCGCCAGCAGGTGCCCGACATGGAGCTGGAAGTGTTTGTCCATGGTGCCCTGTGCATGGCCTATTCCGGCCGCTGCCTGTTGTCCGGTTACATGAACCACCGCGATGCCAATCAGGGGGCCTGCACCAATGCCTGCCGCTGGCAGTATGACACCGCAAGACATGGCCATGATGGCAACGGCGACCTGATCCCGATGAATAACGAACAGCACTGGGAGCTGCTGCTCAAATCACCCAATGAACCAGGTCAGTTCATTCCTGCCGAAGAAGATGAACACGGCACCTACATCATGAACTCAAAAGACCTGCGTGCCGTTCAACATGTGGAAGCCCTCACCCGTATGGGCGTGCACTCACTGAAAATCGAAGGTCGCACCAAGAGCCCCTATTACGTGTCACGCACCACCCAGATCTATCGCCGTGCCATCGACGATGTCATGGCGGGAAACCCCTTCGACATGCAGTTGATGGACGAGCTGGAAGCCCTCTCCAATCGTGGTTACACCGAAGGCTTCTTTCGTCGTCATCCACCACGGGAATACCAGAACTACGAACAGGGAACCTCGCTGCTCGGCAGCGAGCAGGTCTGCGGCGAAGTCCTAGATGCTTGTGATCAGTGGCTGACAATCAACGTCAAAAACCGCTTCGAGAATGGTGACGTCATGAGCCTGATCACCCCAAAGGGCAACCATCATTTCGTACTGCGAGGCATGGAAAGCCGCACCGCTGTTGCCATCGACACCGCCCCCGGTAGCGGCCACGTGGTACGCATCCCGCGTCCGGAACATTTTGTGGCAGGGCCTCACGTGTTCCTGACCCGTCACACGGCTCCCCGCTAGACAGCACCGCCAGCAACTCGCACACTGCGCCTTTCGCTGACATGGTGACAGGCGCACATGCTGCTGACACTCTGGAACATCATTGCCCCGGTCCTGTTCTGTGCCGGGCTGGGCTACTTCTGGGCGCGGGCGGGCAAGCCCTTCGACACCCAAATGGTCACCTCGCTGGTGACCACCGTCACCACCCCCTGCCTGATCGTTGCCACACTTGGCAAGACCAATCTGGATATGGCCGCACTGACAGAGGTCGCGGGTGTTGCGCTGACAGTCATGTTCCTGACACTGGCGCTGGCTGCACTGGCCATTCGCATCAGCGGCCAACCCTTTCGCATCTTCCTGCCCTCTCTTGCCTTTCCCAATACCGGCAACATGGGCATCCCCCTGTGCATGCTCGCTTTTGGCGATGCAGGGCTGGCGCTGTCACTGGCCTGGATGATGGTCTACTCGGTGTTTCATTTCTCCATGGGCATGGCCATTGTCAGCGGCAAGGGATTTTCGTTATCGCTGTTACGTCATCCGATTCTGCTGTCGGTCTTTCTGGCCGTTACCATGGTTGGATTCCAGCTGAGCCTGCCGGAATGGCTCTACAATACGGTCAGTCTGATTGGCGATGTGACCATTCCTCTGATGCTGATCACCCTGGGGGTTTCCCTGTCCCAGCTGAAAGTGCATCACGTGGGAAAGGGGGCCGGCTTTGCCGCACTGCGCCTGCTGATCGGTTTCACGATGGGGCTCGCCGTTGTAGAAATGCTCGACTTGCAGGGCCCACTGCGCGGCGTGGCCCTGATCGAATCCACCATGCCGGTGGCGGTGTTCAATTATCTGCTGGCCAGGGCCTTTAAACGCGGCACAGAAGAAGTGGCGGCCATGGTGGTGTTTTCCACCTTGATGGCGTTCTTGATACTGCCGTTCTTGCTGACACTGGCGTTGTAGGGAGAGCAGTAACGAGTTTCGAGTTTCGAGTTTCGAGTTTCGAAGAGCATGCATTGCCGCCTTTGACTTTCGTAGCTCGTAACTCGTAACTCGTTACTTTTCCCAGATGTAGGCTCCATGAGATGAGAACCACAGCGCAAGGAATCCCGACACCATGATCCAGCGACTCACCCAACTCTTCCCACTCTGGGCTCTGTTGTTCTCCCTGCTCGCCTGGTGGCAGCCGCAGTGGCTGGTGGGTGGAAAACCGGCCATTGTGCCACTGCTGATGTTGATCATGTTCGGCATGGGGCTGTCGCTGACCTGGGCAGATTTTCAGGGGGTATTGAAACGTCCGGCGCTGATCGGGCTTGGTGTGGTCTTACAGTATGCACTGATGCCGCTGCTGGCCTTTCTGATTGGGTCGGCCATGCAATTACCCACTGAGCTGCTGGCAGGACTGGTACTGGTAGGTGCCTGCCCCGGTGGCACGGCCTCCAATGTGATCGCCTATCTGGCCCGCGCCAATGTGGCGCTGTCGGTGGCGATTACCTTTGCCTCCACGCTGGTTGCGGTGGTAGCCACACCGTTGCTGACCTGGCTTTATCTGGGCGAGAGGATTGCGGTGCCCGTTTCCGGCATGCTCATCTCTCTGGTGCAAATCGTGGTGGTCCCGGTGGTGCTGGGTTGTCTGTTGAACACTTTCCTGCAGCGTCAGCTGACTCCCATCCGGGAGCTGTTCCCGCTGGTGTCCGTCGCTGCCATCGTCCTGGTGATCGGTATCATCGTGGCGCTGAATGCCGGGCGTATCAGTGAGGCAGGTTTACTGGTGGTGATTGCCGTGATGCTGCACAACGGTTTGGGTTTGCTGAGCGGCTACGGTATTGCCCGCCTGTTACGACTTGACACGGTAACGGCCAGAACCCTGGCCATTGAAGTTGGTATGCAGAACTCCGGCCTCGGCGTAGCACTGGCCATCAAGCATTTCACTCCGCTTGCCGCCTTGCCCGGCGCCTTGTTCAGTGTCTGGCACAACCTGTCCGGATCCTTGCTGGCGACGGTCTGGCAGCGGAGAAGCAATGAATAGTTAATAATGAATAATTAATAGTTGCGCGGAGCAACTCTGTTCTGTCTGAAACACAAGAGGCCGCGCCCAAAGTTAGGGCGCGGCCTCTTGTATTTCATAACCTGAATACCAAAATCGCGAGTTATTAATTATTCATTATTAACTATTAATTAAGGTGCCAACCGCTCTCTTCCCCAGCTTCCGTCATCCTGTTTCCGGTAACGAAAACGATCATGCAGACGACTGGGGCGACCATGCCAGAACTGGATTTCAGTGGGGATGATACGGTAACCACCCCACGTCTCCGGGCGCGGCACCGGCGCAGAAGGAAATTCTTTTTCCAGGCGCGCGACTTCCTCTTCCAGCCACTCACGGCTGGCCGGCTGACTTTGGGGCGAAATGGCAGCGCTGATCTGGCTGGCATAGGGCCGTGACGCAAAGTAGGTTTCCGACTCTTCAGGATCGACCTTGCGCGCTTCACCAATGACAATCATCTGCCGATCAAACGGCTGCCAGAACATGGTGAACGATACCTTGGGGTTGGCCGCAATCTCTTCCCCCTTTCGACTATCGTAATGGGTGAAGAAGGTAAATCCGCCACCCTCGATACCTTTAAGAAGCACCACCCGGGAGGACGGCTGCCCCTCGGCACTGACCGTGGCCAGGGTCATGGCATTAGGCAGGGGCAGCTCGGCCTCAATGGCTTCATCCACCCAGCGACGTGCCTGCTCCAGCGGATCGTCATGGAGCGACGCCTCCGTCAAACCCTCTGCATGGTACTCTTCGCGCACATCTTTCATGGCATCCTCTTTTCTTGCTGCTCATCATGGCAAGCAGCCACACTGGCGGTAATATAAGAAGGATCAGTATAACGTTGTCACCGTGAAGGAAACGAACCTGGATCAAGGCATGCTGGATACGTCTGAAGAAAATCGTCGCCGCCATTCGCTGGATCCGCATCAACCCGTGTGGCTGTTTGGTTACGGCTCACTGATCTACAAGGCCGACTTTCCATTTATCAACCGCCAACCCGCGTTCATTACCGGCTGGGCGCGACGCTTCTGGCAAGGCTCCCATGATCATCGCGGCACCCCGGAACAACCCGGCCGGGTGGTGACCCTGATCGAATGCCCCGGCCACCGTTGCGATGGCATGGCCTATCAGATTACCCCGGATGTTTTCGAGCACCTCGATCACCGGGAAAAGAATGGCTACCTGCGCGTCCGTCAAACGCTGACCTTTACCGATGGCCATAGTGCGGACGGCCTGATCTATATTGCCAGCGAGGACAACGCAGCCTTTCTTGGCCCGGCAGATGAAACGGATATCGCCAGACATATTGCCGGCAGCCATGGCCCCAGCGGCAGCAATCGCGATTATCTTCTACAACTGGCCGAGGCCTTGCGCGCCATGGACGCTCACGATGAGCATGTATTCTCCATCGAACAGCATCTTCAGGACATGACACCATGACTTCAATGCCCTGCCCCTGTCAGTCCGGCAAGGAATACAGCCAGTGCTGCCAACCACTGCATGACGGCCAACCCGCCACCAGCCCGGAGGCCTTGATGCGCTCTCGCTTCAGCGCCTTTGCTTTGGGCAAGGCGGACTATATTGAACGCAGCTGGCACCGCAGTACCCGCCCCGAGAACCTGTCACTGGATGAGCAGGAACGCTGGGTAGGGCTGACCATCCTCGCCGCCAGCCAGGACGGCGATCAAGGCAAGGTACATTTCCAGGCCGTGAGTCAGGATCATCAAGGCTTCACCCTGCTTGAGGAAGTGTCCAATTTTATCCGCGAGGAAGGCCACTGGTTTTATGTGGATGGCGAGACGTCCGTGTCCGTGCTCAAGCCTGGCCGCAATGACCCCTGCCTGTGCGGCAGCGGCAAAAAGTTCAAGAAGTGCTGTAGTTGAATGAGCGCCATCCAGGCTGCCTCACCCCGCTATGCTCTCACCCTGTTCGGGCTGTTCTGGGTCTACTGGCTGGCGCTGGCTATCGCTCCGCTGTATCGCGATGACTGGATGCTGGAGAACGTGCTGGTGATTATGGCCATTCCGCTGACGCTGCTCGCCTGGCGTCGCTACCGGTTTTCCACCCTGGCCATTACCGCTTACTGGCTGTTCATGCTGCTGCATGTGCTCGGCTCTCATTACACTTACGCGGAAGTGCCTTACAACGACTGGAGTGAGCTACTGTTTGGCCGGTCCCTGAATGAGATGCTGGGCTGGCAGCGCAATCACTTTGACCGCCTGGTGCATGGTCTGTTTGGCCTGCTGTTCATGCCCGCGTTCTGTGAATGGCTGCAACAGGCCACCGGGCTGCCCAGGCGCTGGCAATACACCGTGGCAATCAGCCTGGTGATGGCCATTTCCGGACTCTATGAAATCATGGAGTGGGTGGCGGCCCTGTTATTTGGCGGCGATCTTGGACAGGCCTACCTTGGCACCCAGGGTGATATCTGGGATGCACAGAAAGACATGGCCCTGGCCGGTCTCGGCTCCCTGCTCGGCGCTACAATTCTGTTCTTCCGCGAACCTTTCATAAGCAAAAAATAGCCAACCATCAATACTTGCCAAGGCTATACAAACCGCAACTTGGCGTATCACTTCCACAGGTCTAACGTTGAGAAAGAAGACGAGCGTTACACTGTCGAGGTGAACCATGGCTTTCGCACATGCCGACTCCACATCCTGGCACGATGGCAAACGTTACCTGTGGCTGCTCAGCCCGGGGATTCCCGTCCTTGCCCTGACGTTACTCCTCATCTATCAATTTGCATGGGACTGGCCGGTGCTGCTATGGGGCGGGCCGATCCTGGTGTATGGGCTGATTCCCTTTGCTGACTGGGTGATCGGCACGGACACCAACAACCCGCCGGAATCCGCCGTTGAGGAACTGGAAGAAGATCGCTACTACCGGCTGATCGTTTACGCCTACATTCCCACCCAGTATCTGGCCACCATCCTGGGGGCCTGGATCGTGGCTCAGGGGAATGCCCCCTGGTGGGGAATCGTCGGCCTGATCTTCAGCGTCGGTGCGGTCAACGGCATCGCCATCAACACTGCCCATGAACTGGGCCACAAGAAGGGCAAGCTGGAGCGCTGGCTGGCCAAGGTCACCTTGGCGCCGGTGGCCTACGGTCATTTCTTTGTGGAGCATAACAAGGGCCACCACAAAAACGTGGCCACTCCGGAAGACCCTGCCTCTTCACGGATGGGAGAATCCTTCTGGCAGTTCCTGCCACGCACCATGATCGGTAGCCTGAAATCCGCCTGGCACATTGAAGAACAACGGCTGGAACGCTGTGAGCTGCCGGTGTGGTCGCTGAAAAACGAGAACCTGCAAGCCTGGTTGATGACAGTGGCCCTGTTTGTCCTGCTAACCGCCTGGTTCGGCTGGATTGTGCTGCCCTTCTTGCTGTTGCAAGCGTTTTACGGCGCCTCACTGCTGGAGGTCATCAACTACATGGAGCATTACGGTTTGCTGCGCCAGAAGGATGACCGCGGCCGATATGAGCGCTGCCAGCCGCGCCACTCCTGGAACAGCAATCACATCGTCACCAACCTGTTCCTGTACCAACTGCAACGCCATTCGGATCATCATGCCAACCCAACCCGACGTTTCCAGGCCCTGCGCCATTTCGATGACAGTCCGCAGTTACCCTCCGGCTATGCGTCCATGCTGATTCCTGCCTACCTGCCCTTTGTGTGGTTCAAGAAAATGGACCCACTGGTCTACCAACACTTCAAGGGCGATCTGACCAAGGCCAACCTGCAACCGGAAAAGCGCGACGCGCTTCTGGCCAAGTGGCAACCTTCGCCGGTGACCTATCGAAGTGCCGACTCTGAGCCCGATGTCGACGAAGTGGCGCTCGCTGCCGCCCGCAAGGCAGAAAAGGACCGGGGCCATATTCATCAATTCGAGTGCCCCAATTGCGGCTACATCTACGATGAGGGCAAAGGGGATGAAAGCGAAGGGTTTGCACCGGGCACACACTGGGCAGAGATCCCCGACACCTGGTCCTGCCCGGACTGCGCTGTTCGCGACAAGGTCGACTTCGTGCTTAAGCAGCCATGACGTTACGCCTGTAGCCTGACGCGCTGAACCTGGAAGCCGCTTAACTTAATGCGGAGCGTCGCCCCTTCGCATTGCCAGGGGAGTCTGGCCGAACCAGCGACGGAAAGTGCGGCTGAAATTCGATGTATCCTGGTAACCCAGCCGTTCTGCGATCCGCTCGATGGGTAAAGCGGTTTCCTGCAGCATCCACAACGCCAGGTCCTTTCGCACCGCATCCAGCTGCTGCTGGTAACTGGTCCCCTCGGCTTTGAGCTTGCGGATCAGAGAGCGGGGTGACATGGCAAATCGCTCCGCCATCACCTCCAGCGTGGGAAACTCGCCGCCCTGATCAAGCAAGGCAATACTGACCTGCTGGCTCAAAGGACCACCCCGCTGCAGTGTCGCCAGCTGGTGCTCACAATCGCGAATCGCATTGCGATGGGTAGGTGCATCTGCGGTCAGGCACGGCATGGCCAACAGATCTTCGGGCAGCGAGATGGAGAAGCCCGGCGCGTTGAATGTCATGGGACAATCCAGCAACGCAGAATAACGGGCCTGAATCTCCGGATCTGAAAACGGCAAGGCGACGGATAATCGCGCCGTCTGGTTGGGCATCACCGCCTTCACCATCTGCACAAAGGTGCCCAGCAGGGCGCCATGGATGAATTCCTGGCAGTCCTCCAGTGCCACGGTTTCCTGCACATCAAGACGAATCGCATCAGCACCGGTGGTTAACCTCAGCGCCACCCAGCGAATTCGGATGGAGACGAACCGTTCCAGTACGGCAAGCATGTCTCCCAGCGATGCCGAAGACACCACCGCATACCCCAGGGCGCCGTGCGCCGATACCGATGTGGCACAGCCAAGTTCCAGCCCCTGCCCCATTCGTCCAGTGAGTTCACGGGCGCGACGAATCAACCGTGATAGTTCGTCCAGACTGAGATAGCGATGCTCGTTCACCAGCTCCGCCCATTGCAGCCGGGTGCCACTGAAAATATCCGCCTGGGAATACCCCTGCCCCTGCAGCCAGGCACACAACAACCGGCTGTAGGTGGGATGAATCCCGGGTTTAAGTCGTTCAACCGCCAGAGTGTCCATGGGAGCCTTGGGAGCAGGAAATGACTCCACGCTAAAACATTCTGTTTATCTTGTCACTATATGACGATTCTGTGCCATATATCGCGGTGCTCTTCCTTGCCACCGCGGCGCATGATGATGATCAAGGACAACAAGAATGAGGTAATCAGCATGAGCAAGGCAGGCGTTTTTATCGGCCCATCCGGCGAGGAATACCGCGACCGTAAACGACCATTGTGGATGGTATCCCTGCTGGTACCCGGCAGTGTTTTTCTGGGCCCCGTGCTCTATTTTGCGACAGGGGAAGCCCTCACCCTGTGGCTGCCACTGGTGTTCTACTACCTGATCATTCCCCTGCTGGACATGTTGGTCGGCGAGGACCAGAGTAACCCGCCGGAAGAGGTGGTGCCCCAGCTGGAAGCCGATGCCTACTACCGCTACATGACCTATGCGCTGGTCCCGATCCTGATCGGTGCCTACCTGTTTGGCATGTGGTTCGTCGGCACCCATGCCCTGCCTTTCCATGGCTGGCTGGCCATGGTACTGCTGACCGGCACCATCTGTGGCGCCGCCGGCATCAACCTAGGCCATGAACTCGGCCACAAGAAAACCCCGCTGGAGCGCTGGTTGGCGAAGATCGTCCTGGCTCCTCTGGGCTACGGGCATTTCCCCATTGAGCATAACAAGGGGCACCACCGTGACGTGGCCACCCCGGAAGACCCTGCCTCCTCTCGAATGGGGGAAACGATCTGGGGTTTCGCCCTGCGAGAGATTCCCGGTGCCTTCTTCCGCGCCTGGGAGCTGGAAGCCGAACGGCTGAAAAAACAGGGCCAGCCGGTCTGGTCACTGCACAACGAAATTCTTCAGCCCGCGCTGATAAGCATTGCACTGTGGGGCAGCATCATTGCCTTGCTGGGCTGGCAGATGGTGCCCTTCATCGCAGCCGTTACCCTGTGGTCTTATCTGCAGCTGACGTCCGCCAACTATGTGGAGCACTACGGCCTTCTTCGCCAGAAACTCCCTGATGGCCGTTACGAACGCACCCAGCCCCATCACAGCTGGAACAGCAACCACATGTTCTCCAACTGGGCCTCGTTCCACCTGCAGCGCCACTCTGATCATCACGCCCACCCGGCTCGCCGTTATCAGAGCCTGCGGCATTTCGACAATCTGCCCACCTTGCCTAACGGCTACTTTGGCATGTTCTTGATCAGCTATTTTCCTCCACTGTGGTTCCGGGTGATGGATCGAAAACTACTGGAGCACGCCGATAACCGTGCCAGCAATATCAACTTCCATCCTCGCAAGAAAGATCGGTTAATCCGCAAGTATCAGATCCAGCCCTGATAACTCGCCCCAAATGACATCCTGGTGTCGTCAAAAACGACACCAGGATGTCATCTCTCGCCTTTTTCACAGCAAAGCACATACATTCGCTTCCTTGTTGGTTACTCTTTTCCCTGTGTTGGATCAGCCTTTCTCTATAAGGAGTTGTTATGAGCGATGCCGCCTTTGACGTGGTGGTTTTTGGTGCCACCAGTTTTGTGGGTCAGATTCTCTGCCAATACCTCACTGACACCTACGGTGTGGATGGCGAGTTGAAATGGGCCGCAGCCGGCCGCTCCCGGGACAAGCTGGAACAGGTCAAAGATTCGCTCGGCAGTGCCGCCGGCGCGCTGCCCCTGATTACCGCCAACGCTAACGATCCAGCCAGCCTGGATGCGCTTTGCACCCAGACCCGCGTAGTCATTTCCACCGTGGGTCCCTATGCGTTGTATGGCGAACCGATGATTCGCGCCTGCACTGAAAGCGGGACGGACTATTGTGATCTGACCGGTGAAGCCCAGTGGATCGCCGCCATGCTGGAGAAGTACGAAGCCACTGCGAAACAGAATGGCGCGCGCATCGTACACTGCTGTGGCTTTGACTCTATCCCCTCTGACATGGGGACCTTCTTCCTGCAGCAGCAAGCCCAGAAGCAGTTCAAGGCGCCAGCCACCCGCGTCACCATGCGCGTCAAGGTCGCCAAGGGCGGCGTCTCCGGTGGCACCGTTGCGAGCATGATGAACATCGCAGAGGAAGCCGCAAAAGATCCGGCCCTGCGCAAGAAACTCGCCAACCCCTACCTGCTGTGCCCACCGAACCACGGCCTGACCGCCCGCCAGCACAGCATCACCATGCCGGAGTACGACGAGGACCTGAGTGCCTGGACCGCGCCTTTCGTCATGGATGCCATCAACAGCCGTATCGTGCATCGCTCCAACGCCCTGAACGACTACAGCAAGGACATGACCTACAACGAAGGCATGCTCACCGGCGATGGTATGGGCGGTCGCCTGAAGGCACTGGGCATTGGTGTCGGCACCGGTCTGTTTTTCGGTGCTGCAGCACTGTCCCCCACCCGCTGGGCACTGAACAAGTTTGTGGTACCACAGCCAGGTGAAGGCCCTAGCCCGGAAGCCCAGAAAGCCGGCTTCTATGATGTACGCCTGGTGGGCCACACGGCCAAAGGGGACATGATTCAGGTGAAAGTGACCGGCGATGCCGATCCGGGCTACGGTTCCACCGCCAAGCTGCTTGGCGAGGCCGCCACTTGCCTGGCCAGGGATATTTCCGCCGAAGCCCCCGGCGGCTTCTGGACCACTGCCAGCCTGCTCGGTGAGGCCCTCCTCAAGCGCTTGCAGACCAAGGCCGGAATGACGTTTGAGGTAGTGTGATTTGACGCCTGACGCCTGACGTAAAAAGGCCCGCCCGGAAACCCGGGCGGGCCTTTTTGCGTCGGTAACCAGCGCCGGGTTTCACTCCCGATTCAAACCCGTCGAGCAGGCCTCTCCTGGTAGGAGCCTATGCTTGCATGGCGATCCGAGCCTCAGCGAGGTAAGGATTCCAGAAGCGAGTTTCGAAAATCCCAAAAATTGGGGTGGCTCGGGGCTTGAGCTTTGGCCTTTCGAAACACGCTTCTCGTAACTCGACACTGATTACCTCGCCCGGGCTCGGATCGCTTGCAGGCAAGCTCCCACAGCGATTTCGTCAAAGGCCTGGTTTGGTTTTTGCGTCAGGCGTCCCTACCGCTTCTTCATCATCTGATACCGCGCCGACGTCTCCCAGATTTCGTTGCTGTCCGGCAGGAAGTAGAACTTGGATATGTGGTGCTGATCCTTGATCTTCATGGCCAGAATATAGGCACCGACAAACTCCGGTTTCCCCGGGCTGGTTTCAATGCGCATAAAGTCAGTGCCATTCGCCGTTCGCACCAGGCCCCAGTCTGCCTTCACGGTATTCCCACCGACCCAGTTCACGGTGACGGTCCCATCCTGGCCAAAGTGGTAACTGCTGCCATCCGGCGAGAAACGCCCGCCCTTGCCTTCGTAGTTGTCATAACTACCAAAAACCGCAGTCGGTATGCCCGCCACCGTTACCGTGTGCCCGGAATAATCGAAGTCATCTGCCACCGACGACATGGCCATACACCAAACTGCCAGCGCGATCATCAACCTGCGCATATCCACTCTCTCTGACTGATTTGGGTTTCGGAGCCTCGCTCCCGCATGAAATGACAGTAACGAGTGAGGCAGGCGGGCACATCCCCCATATGGGGGATAATGACTCGACCTAAAGAAGACCAGGCAAGCGTCCCATCAGACAGCGCTCACCCTGGGGAGGATTACTGCAACTGGAAATCCTGCACCGGTAGTGGCTTGGGGGCTGGCTCACCGAGTGCATCCGCTACCGAAATTTCGTTGATGCGGCACAGGGCATCCAGAGGCAGATCGTTGGGATCACGACCAAAGGGGGTTTCCAGATGCTCAGACAACTTGTCGATGCCAAAGAAAGTATAGGCCACCACAGCCACCAGCACGGGGGCCGCCCAGCCAAGCCCGCCGATTAACGCAAACGGCAACAGATAGCAGTACACATAGGCCGTACGGTGCACCAGCAAGGTGTAAGCAAACGGCAGCGGCGTGGACGCAATCCGTTCACAGCCGGCCTGTATGCTACTCAGCGCCGTCAGGCGCTCGTCCAGAATCTTCAAGCCCATGCTGTCCAGTCTGCCCTGGCGATATTGCTCGCCGAGTAGCTGCCCTGACTGGGCAATAAACGCCTCCGCCAGATTGGACTTTCTGCGGGCATCAGCCAGAGCCGGAGCCCCCACCCAGTAGGCCAGGTTCTCTCGCTCCTCTTCGGCGCGCAATTGGGTTTTCAGGGCATGGGCAAAGGCCAGCACCCTCATCAAGATGGCCCGGCGAACAGGGTCACTCTCTCCCAGCAAGCTACCACTGGCGCGAGCCAGACTACGGATCTCATAGACCATTTGCCCCCACAATTTACGCGCCTCCCACCAACGGTCATAGGCTGCGTTATTGCGGAAACCAAGCAGAATGGACAGCACGATGCCCAGCAGGGTAATCGGCATGACCGACAGGGAGCTGACTTCCATGAGGTGGTAACGACTCAGCGCCGTTACCGCCACAGAAAAAAGCGCAACGCCGAGAATGTGAGGCACAATTTCCGGCACCACGGAGCCGCGCACGGCAAACAGAATGGCGATGGCGTTGGGACGATCCCTGACGATCATGGCAGCATCAACTCTTGAGCTTGTAACCAGTTTTGAAAATCCAGCCCACCAGTGCAATACAGATGGTCAGGAACAGAGCCGTCATGCCGATGCTCACGCCCACATGCACATCCGCAGTGCCGAAGAAGCTGTAACGGAAACCGCTAATCAGATAGACCACCGGATTGAACAGCGTCACGGTTTGCCAGAAGGGGGGCAGCATGTCGATGGAGTAGAAGCTACCGCCAAGAAAGGTCAGCGGGGTGATGATCATCAGGGGAATGATCTGCAACTTTTCAAAGGTATCCGCCCAAACGCCGATAATAAAACCGAACAGGCTGAAGGTAATCGCCGTAAGGAAAAGGAAGCTGATCATCATGAATGGGTGCTGCACCTCATAGTCCACGAAAAACCGGGCGGTAATCAGGATCAGTATGCCCAGTATCGACGACTTGGTAGCCGCAGCCCCCACATAACCGATGACAATCTCCACATAGGAGACCGGGGCCGACAGCACCTCATAAATGGTGCCGGAGAAGGTCGGCATATAAATCCCGAAGGACGCATTGGAAATACTCTGCGTCATCAGGGTCAGCATGATCAGCCCGGGAATGATGAAGGCGCCATAACTGACCCCGTCTATCTCTACCATTCGTGAACCAATGGCAGAGCCGAACACCACGAAGTACAGCGAGGTGGAAATCACCGGCGAGGCAATGCTTTGCATCAGGGTCCGCCAGGTGCGTGCCATTTCGAATTTGTAGATGGCCTTGATGGAGTAAAAATTCATGATGCCTCTCCTGCCCGTGCCCGCTCACCGTTCTTGACCAGATCCACAAAGATGTCTTCCAGTGAACTCTGACTGGAGTGCAGATCCTTGAAGTCGATACCCTCCTCACTGAGTTTGCGCAGCAGCTCGGCAATGCCCGTGCTTTCCTGGTTGGCATCGTAGGTATAGATCAGCGACCAGCCATCAGCGACCAGTTCCAGCGCTTCGTAATTGAGAGAACCTGGCAGGGCCTGCAATGGCTCAGCCAGCTGCACCGTCAGTTGCTTACGGCCCAGCTTCTCCATCAACCGCTTCTTCTCATCCACCAGGATGATTTCACCACGGTTGATAATCCCGACCCTGTCGGCCATTTCTTCCGCTTCTTCAATGTAGTGGGTAGTGAGGATGATAGTGACCCCCTGCTCGCGCAGTTCACGAACCATCTCCCACATCTCCCGGCGCAACTCCACATCCACTCCGGCGGTGGGTTCATCCAGGAAAAGAATCTTGGGTTCGTGGGACAGGGCCTTGGCGATCATCACCCGACGCTTCATGCCCCCGGACAGCATCATGATCTTGCTGTCCTTCTTGTCCCACAAAGAGAGATCCCGCAGCACCTTTTCAATGTGTGCGTCGTTGCGCGGCTTGCCGAACAGGCCGCGACTGAAACTCACCGTCCCCCACACCGTTTCGAAAGCATCGGTGGAGAGCTCCTGGGGCACCAGGCCAATGGCGCTGCGCGCGGCCCGGAACTCCTTGATGATGTCATGACCATCGGCCAGCACCGTGCCACTGGATGGATTGACGATGCCACAGATAATGCTGATCAACGTGGTCTTGCCAGCCCCATTCGGGCCCAGCAGAGCAAAGATTTCTCCAGCCTGGATGTCCAGGTTCACCCCTTTGAGGGCCTGAAAACCCGAGTCGTAGATCTTGTTCAGATCATTGACAGAAATAACGGCAGTCACATGATTCTCCCTGGTCGGGGCAATTTACGCATGACGCATGAAGCCGGATGCCTGACGCCAAAATTCAAAAGCCAGAACCGATAGTAGACGCCATCACCGCGGACAGAATAGCCCCGGGAATAACCTCGGTTTTCTGTTTGTTCCGCCAGGCATCGGGCCTCAGGCGTCGAGCCCACCATTATGTCATGAATCGGCTTCGCTGCGGGGTGAACTACAGGTACGTGGCGAATAAGGCATCGCCAGTGGCCGCACCTGCACGCCGCTGGTATAGATCTGCTGCTGCCCCCCCAGCCAGCCACCAAAGCGGGCCTCCACGAACCAGCCCCGGTATCCTTGTGCCGGCGGCGCCAGACGGACCCGGTACACCCCATCGTCGTCGGCCTGCAGACGCTGCGGCATCCAGTTGGCTCCAAAGGTGGCGAGACGAAAATCCCGGGCTTGCGGATTGCTGGCCTGCCACAGCACCACTTCGCGGGGAGGCTCACTGGTGCGAACCTCCATCACCTCTTCCTTCACTTTCCAGGTGAGTGATGGCGGCGTCTCACCCGCCAGAATCTGATCCAGCCAGTTGGCAATCTGGGCAAGGCGTGAAATGCGGTCCAGGGTATCGCCCTGGGAATGGCCGGTATTGGGGGTATAGCGCAACCAGTTGGCACCACCCAGCTGCGGATAGTAATAACGCCAGCTGTCACTGACGAAGTAAGGGTCACCGGACGCGTTGATGACCAGCTTGGGCAGCGTGAGCTGCTGCCGGTATGCCCATGGGTCCACCTGCTCGAGCAGGGCCTTACCCGCTTCCGTACGGATCAGGCAATCAATCCCCTCTGTACTGAACGCCTGCAGGGCCGGCGTGTAACTACCGTAGCTGGCGTATTGATGATCAAACTGCTGGCCGAGGTTGAGCATGTCGATGGACACCGGCACCAGAGCGCGAATGCGCGGATCATGGGCCGCCACCAGCCAGGCCGTCCAGCCACGCTTGGATGACCCCAGCAGGGCGAAATCTTCAATGGGGCCAAGATCCTCTTGCTCGTGACTGAACGCCTGCACCGCATCCAGGGAACGAATCACCGCCTTGACCATGGCATTGTGCAGCGGCCACTCACCTTCCGGCTTCTCCCCCGCCAGGGTCATGGAGCGGGCCAGCAGAGCGTCTTCCTGGCGACCGACCGCTTCACCTGTGAACTGTAGCGGCTGATTGGGCACCTGCCGGATATCCACAACAGGGCGGCAGAACAGCAGGGCCAGCGCCGTGGCCATGCTGCCGGGCGAGGTTCTCAGAATCTTGCCGGGGCGCTCTCCTCCACTGATCAGTACCAGCGCCGTGCGGTCATCCCGCTCCCGGCCCGGGCAAGCGGGCGACCAGGGTATAGACACGGTTACCTCATGCTGCCAGAGAGACAGGTCCACCTCATCCATGTCCAGCCATCGCTGCGAAGTCACCAGCAGGAAATGATGATCCGCCAGCCAACCCGCCTCATGGTGATAATACTGCCAGCCGAAATCCGGCTCGGGCTCCGCCAGATACGCCGCCATCTGCTGGCCCTGAGTCAGTGCCGGCAACGCCAGCAATAAAACCCGCAGGCCCTTCATGATTGTGACTCTCGCAGTGCTCATAGTGATCAGATAACAGGTGGTGCGACCTTGGTCGGCATTCATTTTGCACCCGGCAACGGGCAATATGGGAAGCCCCATTGAACTTACCCGCAGTGATTGGCCATTCAGGAGGCAGTATGAACGACAACACCGTTACCGTAATCCCCGGCGATGGCATCGGACCGGACATCGTGGAGGCCACGGTTCGGGTGTTAAAAGCACTGGATTGTGGTCTCGAGTTTGAATACGCCATTGCCGGGCAGACCGCCCTTGATCAGGGCAAGGAACTGGTCCCGGAAGAAACCCTGGCCACCCTGAAGCGTAACCGCCTGGCGCTGAAAGGGCCCATTACCACGCCGGTAGGCGGCGGCTTCACCTCCGTGAACGTCACCCTGCGCAAGACCTTCGACCTGTTTGCCAACGTGCGTCCGGCGCTCTCCATTCCGGGAGTGAAATCCCGCTACGACAACGTGGATATCATCACCATTCGTGAAAATATTGAAGGTATCTACTCCGGGCTGGGCCAGACCGTGAGCGAGGACGGCGAAACCGCCGAGCTACGCAGCCGCATCACCCGTACCGAGTCCGAGCGCCTGCTGCGCTTTGCCTATGAAACCGCCATGAAGCAGGGCCGCAAGAAGGTCACCGTGGTGCACAAGGCCAACATCATGAAATCCACGTCCGGGCTGTTTCTGGATGTGGCCCGCAAGGTGCGCGAGGACTACCCGCAGCTGCAGCATGAAGAGATGATTGTGGATGCTACCGCCATGCAGCTGGCCATGAACCCGCATCGCTTCGATGTGATTGTGACCACCAACCTGTTCGGCGACATTCTCTCCGACCTGTGTGCCGGTTTGATCGGCGGCCTGGGCGTAGCGCCGGGCGCCAATATCGGTGAGCACGGAGGCCTGTTCGAAGCCGTCCATGGCAGCGCGCCTGACATTGCCGGCAAGGGCATCGCCAACCCCACCGCTATCATGCTGGCCGGTGCCATGATGCTCGATTACATGGAGCTGCACGACAAGGCGCAACGACTGCGTGACACCGTGCGAGAGGTGGTGGGCAAAGGTGAAGTGGTGACCCCGGATCTGGGAGGCCGCGCCAGCACCACCGAGTTTACTGATGAGCTGATCCGCCATCTCACCAACTAAACAACAAGTCGGTTATTTCGGACCGACTGTAACGAGACGGACTTCACATTGCTCGATAATTTCCTATAGTGTTCCTATCCCCTGAGCAGGGGAGGAACACAGCCCGGCAACCGTTATCTTTGGGGAGACGCATGCCGGGCCAAGGCTGCAAATGCAGTCATTTGGGGATGCCGTCATGAACAACACTGTTATACCTTTTAGCTCGCCGGATGCCGGCGAGCCTGAACAGCTGTCGCTGAACGAAGTCGAGCTGGACCGCTACAACCAGCTGGTGTCAGTTCTCTATCGGTGTCTGCATGAAAATACCGGTTTCACTCCCTTCTTTGAGGCCTTCCAGCAACACTTCAAGGCCCTTCAGGGCGGCATCATGGCTGTCACACGCAATCCTCAACGGATTCGTTACGGCTGGACGTTCGGGCACCCGGAAGGGTTTGCTCAGTGGTATATCAACAGTGACCTGCCGGAACGCGACGAGGCCCTGACCCGCTTCTCTAACCAGCCCCCCCGCCGCTTCACTTCCTTTCTGGAAGGCCGCAGTGACCTTTCCATCCTCGACATGCTCAGCGAGGAAAGTCGTGCCTGGACCGAACAGGTCAATATCGGAGACAGTGCAGGCATGCTGGTGAGCATGGATGAAGAGTGTCGGATCATCTTTATGGCCAACCGGCAAAAGCAGCACGGCCCCTATACCCATCGAGAGCTGATGCAGATGAACCTGCTGGCACCGCACATCGAGAATGCGGTCACCCTGCACCTGAAGCTGTATCAGACCAGTAGCAACAACGAGAACCTGTCGCTGGCCCTGAATCATGTCAACAAGGCGCTGGTGGTCATCAATGCACTGGGCACCGTTGCCCAAGCCAATGATGCAGCCAGGAAAATCATCAATCACAACAGCAAACTGAAGCTGTCTTCGGATGGCCGATTGGGCAGCACGGACCAGCAACTGGCCAGAAAAATCAGTGATGCCATCGCCGCCAGCATCGTCAACTCCCATCAGGGCAAGCTGGAACCCGCCACCCTTTTTGTCCAGGGAGCTGAGGAACGTGCCGCACTGAACCTCACCCCGCTGACCGCAGAAAACCCGGAGAACAACGGTGTGCTGGTAGAGCTGTTCAGCTTTGATAACCACGACTCAGCCGATCAGGAAAAGCTGCAACGCTTGTTCCACTGCACACCGGCAGAAGCAGCTATCGCCGGCGAGTTGATGAAGGGACTGTCTTCCTCAGAAATAGCGGAGGAGAGAGGCATCTCAGTTCACACGGCCCGCCAGCACATCAAGAATCTGCTGGCCAAGAACGGCTACAAGAAACAGACCGAGTTGGTCGCCATGCTGGTAAGGGCGCTGGGATAGACCAGCGCTAACGAGGATGAACAGGCAGGGATGCTAACGCAATCCCTGCCATTTCCGGCCAACGAAAACGATACGGGCTGGCTCGCCCAACTACTCCGCTGGCGGAGTGCAGGTATCTGTCACGATGTCACCCGACTGCGCATAGGTGACGTAGCAATCATCCAGATAGTAATCAATGCGATTCAGATAATAGCTCCAGCCACTGCCCGTATTGATGGTGGTGTAGCTCTCCTTGGTGACCAGCTCGCTACCCAAGCCTCCACTGTAGTAAAGCGCATAGTCGTCGACACTGGTCCAGCCGAATTCATCTTCCAGCGGCGCCGTGTAGAACACCTCTCGGGAGCCTTCAGCTGAATCCCACAGATCATATTTGAAGACACTGCCCCAGCCACTCACCACCGTGTAATCGAACTGACCATAATCACCGTTGGGGTAATAGGTCCGCTGTTGCAATGGGCTACTGCTCCAGTCGCCAGACGCATTGGTATAGGGGGCGCTGTAGTCAGTCTCTTCCCGTACTCCGGAATCATTCGTCTCAAGATAACTCGGGACGCTGTAGTAGTTGCCTTCACCATCATTGAAAGGAATGCTCTCCTCATGCCAGTAAGCAGGAACCTCCACCAGGTATTGCCCCACCTGCGGAAAAGCGTCCAGACCTTTCAAGCTCTTCAGGTTAACTCCACCGCTATTGAAGATCTCCGTCAACACCACAGTCCCATTCCTGTACTCCATATAGGCCGGGCCGTGTCCCTCTACTGAGTGCTGAATGATGATGCACTTGTCCGTCATTGGCACGATGTCATGGCCTTCACTAACCACAAACGGGCAGTGCTCCGTGGCGGTCAGTGTCGCCTGAAACCGGGTCTTGATCAGATTAAGGTTGTCGCTAATGAGGAATGTGAAGTCCAGATTTTCCGTACCCAACGCTTCTGCGGTGAAGGTCAGCGAGAAGCGGTCATCATCGATGACAGACAATTCACCCTGCACACCTGCATCACTGATCCCCTCAAGCGATAACGCACCTGTATTCGCCAACTCGGCATAGTCTTCTGCAATGACATTCTCGACAAGCCCCTTCTCATCTTCTGACAACAGTGCCGCGAAGTAGGCCGCGATATCGCCGATTTTCACCAGGTAGGATGCAATCCCGTCCGGTGCCGATTTTTGCACTCTGAGCTGATAACTCAGGGAAACTGCGCTCTCAAAATCCAAGGCCGTTCCGCTAACAATGACGGGCACTTCCGCACTCTTTGTGGCTGCCGATTTCACAGCCATGGGGAAGGACTCAAGAATATCCGTTGCGTGAGCTACCCAGCAGTTATCAAACGCCAGCTCCAGATAGTTCAATGTCTTGGGCAACTCCGTGGCCAGTGAATAGCCGAGAATACCGGCACCTACAATCGACCCGAAACCGGTGCTCCCCAGCAGCACAGCGCTACTAATGCCGAGCGCCAACTTGCTTACACTCCTGCGCAGAGGCGTCGCATAGGCACAATCAGTAGCGGAGGCCCGTCCCATCGCGAGATAGGGCGAAGTCACCGCATCACCATGAACATAGGCCGATTTACTTTGCGCTGCGTCCGTGCCCAGCAGCTCGAGAAGTTCTAGCAGATAATTGAGTTCACTATCCGTTAGCGCCAGAAAGGCAGCGGATTCCGTATCCAGCAGCTGTCTGTTTGCCAATATTTCGTCAATGTCTGCCTGCGGAGCGTTCGCCGCCTGCATGGCGCCGATGGCATCATCCATGGCCGCGCGGAACTGCTGGAACAGGATGTTCAGCTCGGATACCACCACGCTTCTTTCTGTGAAAGCGTAGTCAGCAATCTCGAACGGTAGAGACCACTCCTTTCCGCCCAGGGCAACCCGAATCCGATGCTCTCCCGCCTCCAGTTGTGGAGGCAAAAGAAACGCCAGTTCGGTTTCGGTTACCCAAACCAGAGAGACAGTCATACCACTCACTTCAGCACTATACGCAGCATCAACAAGAGAAAATCCGCTGATATCCAACGTCTGTACTGCAGCGCGCTGCAGCGGAAACTCGGCACCTCTCATGGTGACTGAGCGGGTGGATGACTGTTGTGTATCGGCAGCAGAGGAGCCACTTCCACCGCCGCCGCCACACCCCACCAGTGCAGTCGCAAGTAAAGAAACCACCAGGAGTCTGAGTATGATGCTCATGCCGCCTCTCCTTTCCTTTCTGTAAAAAAACGGATTACCTGGACGAAGATAGAGACTGTAAAAAAGGAGTGCATCACCCATATTAGGGATAAGCGATGATTGATCGCTCATGCATCAGAAAGCGAACGCTCTATCGACAATATTGCCCAGACAGAGTGAAGAGGCTTCAGCCCGCACTGGAGAGCAGAAAGGGGGTACGGGGCAGCGTGACCTGCCGCTGCACAGGCAAAGCCCTCACCAGCTTGGTTAACTGCGCCTGAGTGGACACTTCGGTCTTGGTAAAAATGCTCTTGATTTGGCTGCGCACCGTGTGGATGGAAACCTGACAACTCACCGCAATGTCTGCCGGCTTTTCACCTTGCGATATCAGTGACGCTATACGTGCTTCAGCCGGCGTCAGATCAAGCAATGATGCCAGCTTTTCCAGATCGACTTCCGTCTCGAGTTCACCGTCGATCAAATAGATGGCGGCATGCGCCGGCACCGGTACCAAGTTGCTGTCGGCATCCGGATGAAGAGGAATCACCTGCATCAGCAACGGCGTTCTACCCAACCGCCAGACAGGCACCACACCCCCGGTCACCGGCGCATGAGTGTTACCTATGTCGAACGATGCGCTGAGCAGCCTGTCAAGATTCTCCTGGCCCGCCTTGTCCCTGAGGAGGAGCTTGCGAGCGTGCAGGCGGATCCCCTGCTCCTCGCGCAAAATGACTCTGGCAGGCTCTGCGGCATAGACCACCTCTCCACGCGCATTGACCAGCAGCATGGCACTGAAACGGCCTTGCTGCTCAAGAAATGTCTGCTGTTGCTTGCGCTGGTGCATGATGGCTTCCAGTCGCAACGCCCGGCGAATATGGGGCGCCAGCGCGTTGAAAGCATTGGTTTCATCACGGGTAAAGTGACCCTGACCACCAGTGCGTTGCATAAACATCTGAATAGTCTGGCCATCATGCTGCCACACCGTTCCGCTGGCACCGTGGTGGATATCCAGATGGCGTGCCCAGTCATTGAAGAATTCGGAACGATAAAAGGTTTTCTGGTCGCAGATGCCATCCAGAAAGGAGGAATAGAACTTGCCGGGGGGCAAGGTGGAGAGCCCCGGCCGCCAGGGGCAGAGGTTCACATAGTGATCCACAAACGCCTGATAGGCGCTGGCATCCGTGTTCACCTGTACGCCATTGAAGACCTGATCCGCATCCTTGTTCATCACCAGAATACGCGCCGAGCGACTGCCGGACAGGCTGACGATCCGGTTCAGGAATTCCTGCCAGCCTGACGCTTCATAAGGTGCGTGATAAAGGGCATCCAGCAGAGAGTCGAGCCCCTTGCCAATAAACATGGTATCCGCCTCTTTCCAACCCCCGGACGTGATTGACGCCCATTAAAACCGTCCTCAATACCGCCTTTTCTCAGACAGGAAGATTCAACACGATTGCCGTCAACTGCGATTGGGAATGCGCACCGGTCTTGCGGTAAATGTTTTTTATATGATGACGCACGGTGTGAACTGACAGCGCAATGTCGCTTGCTATCTCCGCAGGGCGTCGCCCCTGCGCAATCAAGCTGGCGATTCTTGACTCTGATTCCGTCAGCCCCAGCCACTGGCTGATCACGTCCTCTTCAGTACATTGCTCACCCTGCCCACTTACGATGAAGACAGCGACAAGGCCATGAGACTGGAACAGCCTGCTATCCCTCGGCTGTACCGTACTGACCAAAATTCGCGAGGCGATTTGATCTGATTCATTCAGGTTCACCATACCGGTGGCTTTGCTTTCGAAACACCTCCGGATCAGCTCATCAAGCTCCGCCTGCTTCCTGCGCTGACCCAGCCGCAAACGGCCTGCTACCAACGTCACTGTGGCTGTTAGCAACAGCAGTCGCTCGGCTTCCGAAGACAGGAACACCACATTTTGCTGGCCATCCAGCAAGAGCAGGGCTCCCTGCTTCTGGCGTTGCACCGCAGCCTGACGGTCATTGAGTAGCCGCGAGGCGCCTTCCTGGCGAATAGCCCGCGCAATGTGCGGCATCAAATCCTTAATCAGCTGCTTCTCTACCGGAGTGAACTCTCCGTCTTCTGACGGACGCTGCACAGTCAACTCCACAAGGCCGTTGCCAACTTCATGGCGGGCATGACACAACCGGGGCGCAATCTCATTGCCGGATGAATCCGCAGCAACATGGGGATGGCTTTGATAACCAGCCACAAGCTGGTCACCTTCCTTGTTCAGAATCAGTAGTTGCGCCGTCTCACCACCACTGATGCGGCTAATCAGGCCCAGGCAACTTTGCCAACCATCCTTTTGATGGGCCGCAAAATAGATCGCATCCATGACCTCTGTCAGCTCTGTTTCCACCGCCACCCCATTCCTCCTTTGCCAAGGATGACTTTACGGGTCGTGAAATGCCTGCACATCCCCAATTTGGGGGATATAACGCAAAACGCCCGCGATGAGCGGGCGTTCAAGGGACCGGAGGAACTTTTCCTAGTTAGCGGATCGCATCTGCACGGGAAGCGCGAGCATCGAGGATATCGGGTTGATTATTCGCTGGCGCCCACCCCTGAAGGTTGTCTTCAATCAACTGAGTGAGCGCATCCAGATGAACGGGAGCGTCATTCAGCGCCGAAATATAGGCAAACGACTCACCGCCGGCCTCTTCAAAGTAGCCCCGGTTTTCCACATCAATTTCTTCGATGGTTTCCAGGCAGTCGGCGGAAAAACCCGGGCAGAACAACTGCACGGATTTTATCCCCTGGCCGGGCAGGGCTTTCAGGGTGAAGTCCGTGTAAGGCTGCAGCCACTCTTCACGGCCGAAGCGGGACTGGAAGGTGGTCATCCACTGGTCTTCGCTGAGCCCCAGCGCCTCGGCCAGTAAACGTGAGGTCTTGTGGCATTCACAAAAGTAGGGGTCGCCATTGGTGAGATAGCGCTTGGGCACACCGTGGTAGCTGAAGATCAGCTTGTCAGCATGGCCATGCTGCTCGCGGTAGGCACGGATGTGATCGGCCATGGCCTGAATGTAGGGGGGATAGTCCGGGTAGTGGCTGATGAAGCGCAGGTCCGGCAACCAGCGACGTTGCATGAAATCCTTGGCGAGGGCATCAAAGGTGGAGCCATTGGTGGAGCCGGAATATTGCGGGTACAGCGGCAACACCAGCAACTGCCGTACGCCCTCCTCTTCCATTGCCTGAAGCTGGCTGGCGATGGACGGGTTGCCGTAACGCATGCCCAGCTTGACCACCACATCGTCCCCATACTGTTTGCTCAAACGCTCGCGAATACCGGCCAGCTGATTCTCGCTGTGTACCAGCAGCGGCGAGCCCTGCTCGGTCCATACCGTTTTGTAAGCATGGGCGGAGCGAGGTGGACGAATAACCAGGATCACCAGATTGAGAATAAAGAACCAGATGAAGCGCGGCACTTCCACCACCCGGGGATCGGACAGGAACTCGCGCAGGTAGCGACGCAGGGCACCGGTCTCAGGGGCATCCGGGGTGCCAAGGTTGGTAATCAGCACACCGATGCGGCGGGGCTGTCGATGGTCGAAATTGGGTTGTCCCTGATAGGCCATCCGGGTCTCTCTCACTGATATGGGTGCACACTCAGGCTGATAGTGTAGCGAGATCGCGTCAAGACGCCATGATGCTGTGCCTATGGAGGGGATAGGGCCTGACGTCGGGCGATTGAGGTAGACGCCAAACCCAAGCCCGAAGATGCCGGGACAGCGCCATCCCCTGCAGGAGCGGAGGTTCCACCGCGAGCCCTGGATCGTGGTCGAACGACCACTCCTGCAAACCCTCTCTGCCCCGAATACCCGGGCTTTTGACTTTCCTTGCCGCTTGAAGCTTGTCGCTTGGGGCTTCTTTTATTCAGGCAACGCGCCCAGATTCCGCTCCAGTTCAGCCCGAAACCGCTCCGGGATCGAGGCAGAAGCTTGTTTGTCGTGTTCGAAGTAGACCTGTACGGCCTTGCCCCGCGCCACCAGCTGACCTTTTTGCCAGGCTTGCTGGGTAACCACAAAGGAACTGTTACCGATGCGCTCGATACCGGTACGGATCAGCACATCGCTGCCGTAGTAAATCTGGCCGACAAAATCCACTTCCACCCGGGCAAGGATCAGAGGCAGCTCTGACGGCTTGTCGAGGCCATCCGCGAACAATTCGAATAACGGCGAACGCCCGGTCTCGAACCAGCCCGTCACCACCGTGTTGTTCACATGGCCAAAGGCATCAGTTTCATAAAAGCGCGGCGTAACAGTCAGCTCGTACATGGCAGAAATCCAGTCAGGTAGACAGAATCGCCATGATACTCATGGCCGCCAGCAAGTCGACATCCCGGGCCGAAATGCCCGACGGCACTGCGTTTTGCGCCATGAACCGGTACAATGCCGCCACTTTTCACGGGCTCGCGCCGGCCTCAGCCCGCCGCACCGCTTTCGTTACAGGACACTCTCTTGATCTCTACCGCCAATATCACCATGCAGTTCGGTGCCAAGCCGCTGTTTGAAAACGTCTCCGTCAAATTCGGCAATGGCAACCGTTATGGCCTGATCGGCGCCAACGGCTGCGGCAAGTCCACCTTCATGAAGATCCTGGGCGGAGAGCTGCAGCCCAGTAACGGCCAGGTGATGCTGGATCCCAACGATCGCCTCGGCAAGCTGCGTCAGGACCAGTTCGCCTTCGAGGATTACACGGTGCTGGATACCGTGATCATGGGTCACACCGAGCTGGCGAAAGTAAAGGCAGAGCGTGATCGTATCTACAACCAGGCCGAAATGAGCGAAGAAGACGGCATGCTGGTGGCCGAGCTGGAGATGCAGTTTGCCGAGATGGATGGCTACACTGCTGAAGCCCGCGCCGGTGAGCTACTGCTCGGTCTGGGCATTCCAGAAGAGCAGCATGCCGGCCCCATGACCGCCGTCGCACCGGGCTGGAAACTGCGAGTGCTGCTGGCCCAGGCCCTGTTTTCTGATCCGGACGTGCTGCTACTGGACGAACCCACCAACCACCTGGACATTCACACCATTCGCTGGCTGGAAGAGATCCTGGTAGCGCGCTCCAGCACCATGATCATCATTTCCCACGATCGCCACTTCCTCAACAGTGTCTGCACGCATATGGCGGATCTGGATTACGGCGAGCTGCGCTTGTTCCCCGGCAACTACGACGAGTACATGACCGCCGCCACCGCTGCCCGCGAGCGCCTCTACGCTGACAACGCCAAGAAGAAGAAGGAAATCGCCGAGCTGCAAAGCTTCGTGAGCCGCTTCTCGGCCAACGCTTCCAAGGCCAAGCAGGCTACCAGCCGCGCCAAACAGATCGACAAGATCCAGCTGGCGGAAGTAAAGCCTTCCAGCCGGGTCAGCCCCTACATCCGTTTCGAACAGACCAAGAAGCTGCACCGCCAGGCCGTAACGCTGGAAGGTTTGAGCAAGGGCTACGACGACCTGAGCCTGTTCCAGAATCTGAACATGCAGATCGAGGCCGGCGAACGGGTGGCCATCATCGGACCTAACGGCATCGGCAAGACCACCCTGCTGCGCTGCCTGGCGGGCGATCTGGCAGCCGATAGCGGCACGGTAAAATGGGCCGAGGCTGCAGAGCTTGGCTACTTTGCCCAGGATCACAGCCACGACTTTAAAGAAGACATGATCCTGTTCGACTGGATGGCCCAGTGGACAGCCGATGGCGAACAGGCCGTCCGTGCCGCACTCGGCCGCATGCTGTTCTCCAATGATGAAGTGAAAAAATCCGTCAAGGTGATTTCCGGTGGTGAGCAGGGCCGCATGCTGTTCGGCAAACTGACCCTGACCAAGCCCAACGTGTTGCTGCTGGATGAGCCCACCAACCACCTGGACATGGAATCCATTGAAGCGCTGAACCTGGCGCTGGAAAACTATCCCGGCACCCTGATCTTTGTCAGCCACGACCGCGAATTCGTCAGCTCCCTGGCCACCCGGATTCTGGAAATCACCCCGGACGGCGTTCGCGACTTTACCGGGAATTACGATGATTACCTGCGCAGCATAGAACAGGACGCCTGACGCCCGGATCCATCTCGGCAACAGGCGCTCTCTGTGGTCTTTAGGGTATGCCTGCGAGCGATTTAGTCCCGGGCAAGAAATCAGTTTCGAGTTGCGAGTAACGAGTTTCGACAAGCAAAACCCGGAGGCGACAAGCATTAGGGTTTTCGCAACTCGAAACTCGTTACTCGCTTGTTCCATGGTTTATCGCAGGGCAAGCGACACGCCTACAGACCGAATAAGGAGAACCCCATGACAGACATCGACTCGACCACCAAAACCGAACTGGAAGCCGCCGCGTTTCGTCGTTTGCTTCAGCATCTGGACGAACACAAGGACGTCCAGAACATCGACCTGATGATCCTGGCCGACTTCTGTCGTAATTGTCTGTCAAAGTGGCTGGCGGCTGCGGCCAGCGAAAGAAACGTGGAGCTGGATTACGAGCAGGCCCGTGAATGGGTATACGGTATGCCGTACAGCGAGTGGAAGGATCAGTTTCAGGCGCCGGCGACACCCGAACAGCTGGCAGCGTTTGAAGCCAAGCAGAAAACCAAACAGAAATAAAAGAACGCTCTCTCCGTCGCCCCTTGCGACGGAGAGAGGCCTCGCGTTATTCCTTTGACACCTGCACGGCGTAAACGGCGGTGGATCCGCTCACCTCGTGACCGACCACCAGCAGCGGCTCACCCGTGGGTGACTCTTCCTCGCTGATAAACACCAACCCTTCCGGCCCCAGATCCCCGTAGCCGTCCAGATTGCCTGCTTCCGGATCCACATCCCAGGTGTTACGGCTGTTCAGGTAATCCTGGAATACCGGCTCGCGCGGATCGGTGATGTTGTACACCAGAATACCGCCCATTCGCTCCAGCCCCAGGAACAGGAAGGTCTGCCCCTGAATGCGGCCGATGGTCAGGCCTTCCGGCTCAGGGCCCTTGGCATCGCTGCGGCTGTCCATGGCATCGCCTTCATCGTGGCCACTATTGAAGTAGTCCGCACAGGCGATGGCACGATCCGAGCCCAGTTTGCAGTCGTCGCTGGCCAGGAACCGCTCGATGGCATCACCGCTGTCGAAGATCTGGTTGCCGTCTTCATCCCAGATGGAGAATGAGCGACCGCCATAGCTATAGAGTTTGTCGTACATAAGGTGCGTACCGGCGACATCTTCCACTCCCGCATCGGTGTACATCAGCGGGGCGCCACTGGCATCGGTCTTGTAACCCCGGGTCCAGGTAATGTTCAGACGGCCGAGCACATCATCAGCGCGGCAATTACCCGGATCTCCCGCCACCGCACCGCAGTAACCAAATACGGTCGGGTCCAGCAGCGCACCTTCGGCCATTTCCGCCAGCTGCGGCGGCAAGTCATCGCCACAACGACGGGCAAAGCCACTGGCATGCACCAGATGTTTTACCCGGAACTCTTCGACAAAGCCCTGACTGGCATCCGGCTCACACAGCACCGGCGGGTCCACTTCATCATCCGCTTCTTCTCCCCAGTAGGCCGCGTTATCTTCGCCCCAGGCCCGGGCATCGCCTTCGTTGGCGGTGACCAGCAGCGTTTTGCCCGCCAGCGTGTAGGCATGAATCGCATCCGGCTGGTACTGGCCGACGACACCAGGCCAGGTCTTGATGTTGATGGTCTCATCATCATCACTGATATCAATCCCAAAGCCCTCCGCGCCACGATCGATCTCACCCAGCGGCAGAATATCGGTAACCGTGGCCGTGGCAATATCCACCTTGGCCAGCGCATTGTTTTCCTGCAGGGTGACCCAGGCTGTCTGGCTGTTGGCAGACACGGCAATGTATTCCGGCTCCAGATCCTGGGCTACGCTGGCGCCAGGTCCGTAGATGCGCACACCGGCCGTCTTGAGGCTGTCCGCCTGGGTGTTGAACGCGTTGAAGTCGGCAGTGGCAACGCTCAGGTTTTCAAGATCACGAATGTCTACCAGGCTGATGGAGCCTTCAGGATCCACGCTGTAATCATCGCTGGGCTCGCCTTCGTTGGCGGTCAGCACCGTTTCACCATTAGGCGTAAAGGTAATCATGTCTGGCTGGGCACCCACCTGGATGCTGTTCACCAGGCTCAGATCGGCAGCCTGATAGATGGCCACATGGCCGTTATCGGTTTTGGGATCCGCTTCGACGGCAATGGCCACCAACCCATCCTGTACCGCTACGCTATTTACTTCTGCGCCAGCCGCAATGGCTGCCACGCTGATGCTGTCAATCTTCACCGGGGCCGCCGGATCACTCAGATCCAGCACATCCAGTTCACCAGCTTCGGCATTGACCACAAACAAACGCTGACTGGCCGCATCATAGGCAGGAATTTCTGCTGCAGAGGCATCCAGAATGCCGGTCTTGTAACTACCCAGCCAGTTCAGCTTCACGCTGATGTCGCTGTTGGCTTTTTCGTCTTTCTTGTCACTGCCACCACAGGCAGTCAGAGCCGCTGCCATGATCAGGCAGCCACCCAATGTCGTAATGCGTTGCATGATTATCCCCACTGATATCTTTTCATTCGGTCCGGTACGGGCGCGCGACAGTATGGCGTGGGGTATGTTGCATCAGGGCGTAGGAAAAATGACGATTTGGTGGCAGCAAGGGACGGGGCAGGTTTACGTGTTGCGTGTCGCATGTTGAGTGAAACGTGTCGCAGCCGCAGAGCGGCCATAAAAAAACGCGGGCCTTCTCAGGCCCGCGTTCACCGGACAAAACCAAGGCTGATTTTCATCAGGCGGTTTCGTAATCGTCCTCTTTGAAGTCCGCCATCTGCGCCGCGTACTGGGTAGCGAAACCCGGGTACATGGTGGCGTTGAAGCCGTCTTCAGTGAGGTACCAGCTCTTGCAGCCGGAATTCCAGTTGGTCTTTGCCAGACGTTTTTGAATGCCCTTGTTGTAACGTTGCTGAACGTCTGATCTCACATCCAGCACCTTCAGGCCTTCACCGACAATCTTGCGGATGCCTTTCAGTGCGTACTCAAGCTGGGACTCCATATACACCAGAGCCGAGTTATGCCCGGGACCCGAGTTGGGACCGAACGTCAGGAACAGATTGGGATAGCCAGACACATTGATGCTCTTGTACGCCTGTGCGCCGCCCTGCCACTCTTCGCCCATGACCTGACCATGGCGACCGATCACCGGGAAGGGCGTACCCGCATTGCTCACATCAAAGCCGGTGGCGAACACGATGCAATCCACCTGATGCTCAATGCCTTCCACCGTACGAATGCCTTTTTCGCTGATGCGGGCAATGGGCCAGGTGATCAGCTTGGCATTGTCTTTTTGCAAGGCCGGATAATAATCGTTGGACACCAGCACCCGCTTGCAGCCGATGGTGAAATTCGGCGTCAGCTGACGACGCAGCCAGCGATCCTTCACCTGACGACGCAGATGCCACTTGCCAATTCGCTCGGCGATGCGGGTCAGCGGTGAGTTCCAGATCACCGCCAGCGCCATGCTTTCATGACTCCAATACAGGAGCTCACGCATGGCCTGCTGACTGGCGGGCAGCTTGCGGAACAACAGCTTGTTCCATTCCGGAGTCGCAAAGTCCGGGCGCGGCATGACCCAACCCGGTGTGCGCTGGAACACTTTTACATGCTTTGCCACTTTCACCAGCTCGGGAATGATCTGAATGCCGCTGGCGCCGGTGCCCACCACGGCCACATTCTTGCCGGCGAAATCGTAATCATGGTCCCAGCGGGCGCTGTGAATTTTCTTGCCTTTGAAATCCTCAATGCCGGTGATCGCCGGGAAACTGCAATTAGCCAGCGGCCCCTGGGCCATCACGGCCGCACGGCCAGTGAAGATGGCGCCCTTGTCGGTGGTCGCCGTCCAGATGCCCTGCGCCTCATTAAAGCGCAGCTCGGCCACGTTCTGTTCGAAACGGATATGCTTTTCCAGACTGAACTCGGCCACCAGATGATGTACGTAGTCGAGAATTTCTTCGCTGCCGGAGAAACTGCGCGACCAGTTGGGATTCGGCGCAAAAGAGTAGGAGTACAGGTTCGACGGAATATCACAGGCAGCACCCGGATACTGATTATCCCGCCATGTCCCCCCCACCGCGTTATCGCGTTCCAGAATAATGAAGTCTTCAATACCCGCCTGCTTCAGGCGAATGGCCATACCCAGACCGGCAAACCCGGCCCCGACGATCAGCACCGAGGTCGGCTTCTCTACCGGCTTCTTGCTGGCAGAAGGCTTTTTCGCGGCGGCTTTCTTGCGTGTCGCTTTGGGCTTGGCTGACTTTTTGGTTTCTTGGGTCGTGCTCATAACTATCAAACTCGTAATGCAAGGTCATGCCACCCGACATTGGCCAGGTGGCAATGCAGTCAACGGAATCAACGTGTCGCGGTGGGCTCGTAGGTCAACTCTTTCACCCAGGACGGCACCGCAGGCAATGCATTACGCGGCACCAGGCCGGTGATTTTCACCAGTGCATCCACCGGCACGTGATACACCTTGTTGCGGCGATTCACCATGATACGGCCGTGATGCTTGATGAGCTGGAACCACGGATTGCGACGTCCCTCTTCGGTTCGTCCACCAATACGCTCAAACTTCTGCATGGCCTTGTAGAGTTTTTCTTCAGGGAGGCCCATGGCAATCACGTTGTCACGCATCTTGTTAAGCAGTGGCATATAGGACGCAATGCCCAGAATGAGACGGGGATCCATCACCCGCGCCATCATTTGTACCATCTTGATGTAGGAGGCACTGCGGCCCTGCATTTCCATCACGGTAAAGCCCACACCCAGATGGCGGGATTCATCATCGTTGATCTTTTCGAACGCCTGGTGACAAACCGGATCTTTCACCGTATCAAGCAGGAAGGTACACAGGGCACCGTCCAGGGCAATCTCCAGCATGGGCACCACGGTGCCGAGCACATACACCGGCATCTCGTCAGCAAAGCGATCGAGCCACTCGATGATGATACGCAGGTTCACATTGGGCTCGGGAAGCTCATCGCCATCCAGCATGCCCCAGCGGCGCATCAAGGCCATTTCCGCATTGGCGTGACGCTGCTCTTCAGCGTGGAAGTAGGTGTAGATTTCACGCAACGTCTCTGTGGGGGCCTTTTTGGCCAACGCCGCAAAGGCACGGGCACCCACATGTTCGATCCACATCAGATCGGCCATGAATTCCTTCAGCTTGGGCCACTGTTCTTCCGTGATCAGATCCGCACCCGGAGCATCCCAGTCAATATCTGACAGAGCCCACTGGGTGCCTTTGATTTTTTCCAGCATTTTGTCCAGATCGATGGAAGCCATGCGTATGTCTCCGGATAGTTATTTATCGTTTGGCCGCAGCAAGGCGGCTTAGCAGCCCCGCGCCACGGGTATAGGTAGCAGGCAATAACCGTTTCGCCCGCCAAATCATTCGCGCATCAAACTGCGGCAGCACATGAAGCTGACCGCGATCAAGCGCCTTCAGTGTCGTTGCCGCCACGCTCTCGGCTGACACGCCGGTCAGTTCGATAAGGCGACTCAGGACCGGAGGCACCCCACCATGGATACGCCCGGACGTGAAAATATTGGTATTCACCACCGTGGGACACAGCACTGTCACGTTCACGCCGGTGCCCGCGGTTTCTGCAGCCAGGGTTTCGGACAGGGCCAGGACACCGGCCTTGGTCACGTTGTAGGGCCCCATCAGGGGGGCCGCCGCAAAACTGGCGGTGGATGCCACATTGATGATGCCGCCGCGTCCCTGCGCCTTGAGCCGTGGAGCGAAAACATGACACCCGTGGATCACACCCCACAGGTTGATGCCCATGGTCCACTCCCAGTCTTCCAGGGAAATCTCGCCAATGTTCTTGCCACCGACCCCGACACCGGCGTTGTTGATCACCAGATTCACGGGCTCTGGCAGCAGGGCATCTGCCTGTTCGGCCAGCGCTTCCATGTCCGAACGGACACTGACATCGCACTTCACAGCCCAGGCACGACCGCCTGCCGCTTCGATCCGGTCTGCGGTTTCCTGGGCGCTTACCAGGTTGATATCCGAACACAGCACTGCACCGCCGCGCCGCGCCAGCTCTTCGGCGAAGGCGCGACCAATGCCGCTGCCCGCCCCCGTTACCACCGCAGACGCCCGTGTGCTTAGCTTTTTCCCGTTTCCGAACATCCGCTCATTCTCCAGAAATCCCCCTCAGCGCTTGCACCCAAAGGGAATTTAATGTCACATTGCCTGATGTAACAATAAAGCGAATGCTCGTTCGGATTCAATTCGGATATCTCATGGCAAGAAAACCAAAACAACAACGCTCCAAAGCCACCGTGGATGCCATCGTGCAGGCCACCATGATCGCCATTGCCGAGCATGGCCCTGCCGCCATCACCGCACGGCAAATTGCTGAAATTGCAGGGATTGGTGTCGGATCACTCTACGAATACTTTGAGGACAAGGACGCCATCATCCACGCCGCCAGCCTCCGTTTTGTGGAAGACACCGTCGCCATGATCAAGCCGCTGGTGCCAGAGCTGGTAAAAATGGACATCCGCAGCGCCATCAAGAAACTGCTGTTCAGATTTCGTGAGTTTCTGGAGGAGAACAATCAGCTGTATCTGAAGTGTGCCCGCCACGCTTTCACCATGGACATGGTGGTTTATCAGGAGCCGGTGAACCGGGCCTTGATGGACTTCTTTACCCAGTACCTGATGCACCACCCGGAGCTGTTGAAGTTGCCCAACATCCCCACCGTGGCCTATTTCTATATTAATGGCGGCGTCTTCACTGTGGTGCGCCATCTGTGTGAGGAAAAACCCATGCAGACGTTTGAGGAGCTGGCCGAGGTGTTTGGTGACGTGCTGGCCAGTTATACCGAGCAGAAGCTGACGACGATGAGCTAAGCAGACAGGAAACGCGCCATGGACACCCCCAACCCGGCCTCACCCCCACCTACCCCGTCAAAAGGCGCCATCCCGAACCTGGCAGACTGGCGCTTTAACCGCTACCTGACCATGCAGTTGATGCCACTGTTCTATCTGCTGCTGATCCTGGGCGCACTGGTAGTCGTGGTGGGTATCGTCGGGATCTGTTTCTGGTTTTCCACGCTGGCCGGCATCATTGCAGCCGTCATTGCACCACTGGCGTTTCTGGTGATTGTCGCCGTGATCCGCGCCGCCCTGGAGTACATGATCATGGCACACCGGATCATGCGCATCATCGAGCGCATGGATGCCCTGCCCAACCAGGTGGCGGATCTGTCTGTGCGCGTGGACGGCATCACGGAACATGTGGATCGGCTTACCCATCATGTCGATGACATCCATGAAACCCTGATGCATGTGCAACCGCTACTGCGTTCCGCCGGGCTGCCCAGCCGCCTGCTCAATGCCCTGAAGCCGCTAGGCAAACGCTAGGCAGCCCACCCTTCTCCCGGCGCTCTTGCCGGGAACAACGTGATCTCAAGGCCGTTAGTCACACTCATTTTCGGGCAATAAAAAAACCGGGCCTTGCGGACCCGGTTTTGTTTTGTGCGTGTCACCGCAGGCGTTATCAGGCGCCGAGCAGTGCCGCCACCAGACCTTTCTTCTTCACGGGCTGGTAATCGCTGAACTCAAGCACATCGTCGTCGATGCTGCCGTAACGCAGGCGAGGCAGATCGTAGAAGTAGTTCTGCACCACTTGCCACGGCGCGCGAGTGCCCTGACGCGGCAGCTCGTCGTTGGCGCGCTGGATGTAACCGGACTGCATGCCGAGGAAGTTGCCCTCGCCCTGGCAGTCTTCCTTGTCACGCGGGATGACGATCTGGGCTCCGGTCTTCTCCATTTGGTTGAGCACGCGACATACGTACTCGCACACCAGATCCGCCTTCAGGGTCCAGGAAGAATTCGTGTAGCCGAAAATCATCGCCAGGTTAGGCACGTCTTTCAGCATCGCACCTTTGTAGACCATGGTCTCGTTGGGATGCACGGGCTTGCCATCGATGGTGCCCTGAATCCCACCCAGCATCTGAATATTGAGGCCAGTGGCAGTGATGATGATATCCGCTTCCAGCTCCTTGCCGGACTTGAGCAGAATACCGTTTTCGGTGAAGCGCTCGATATGATCGGTAACCACCTCGGACTCACCCTTGCGCAGGCTCTTGAACAGGTCGCCATTGGGCACCGCACACAGGCGCTCATCCCACGGATTGTAGCTGGGACGGAAATGGGTCATGTCGAAATCATCACCCAGCTGACGACGGGCAGCCGCCAGCAGGGCACGACGAACCAGCTTCGGGCGCTGCTTGGCCAGCTTGAAGATCATGCGCTGGATACCAATGTTGCGCGCGCGACCCAGTCTGTACACCGCCATCTCTGGCAGGAAACGACGCAGACCCACCGAGATCGGATCCACTTCCGGTACGGTAGCCACATAAGTGGGGGAGCGCTGCAGCATGGTGACCTTGGCACCCTTGGCCGCCATGGCAGGCACCAGGGTCACGGCGGTGGCACCAGACCCGATCACGACCACTTTCTTGCCTTGGTACTGCAGGTCTTCCGGCCAGTGCTGCGGATGAATGATCTGCCCCTTGAAGCTTTCCTCGTTGGGGAAATCCGGACGGTAGCCCTGATCGTAATTGTAGTAGCCGGTACAGGAGAACAGGAAGTTCGCTGAATAGGTTTCCTTCTCACCGGTTTGCTCATTGGTGGTTTCCAGTGTCCAGCGCTTGTCAGCGCTGGACCAGTTGGCGGTCACCACCTTGCGACCAAAGCGGATGTGACGGGTCACGCCGTTTTCCTTGGCGGTTTCCTCCACATACTCACGGATGGACGCACCGTCCGCCAGCACCCGGGACTGGGTCCAGGGCTTGAAGCTGTAACCCAGGGTAAACATGTCGGAGTCGGAACGGATGCCCGGGTACTTGAACAGATCCCAGGTGCCACCGATACGCTCACGGCGCTCAAGAATCGCATAGGTGTGGTTGGGACATTTACGGGTCAGGTGAACCGCAGCGTCGATACCGGACAGCCCGGCGCCGACAATCAGCACATCAAAATGGTTATTGGACATTATTCTCTACCTCCGACAGCACGCTGCCTGGTCTCAGCTGCAAACACTTACATTGAGCAATGGCACAATGATCTGAGAGAGAGAATAGCCGTACCCGCCAGTAGGTAAAAGTCCAGAATGGGCCGATAATTGACCCTGGAGCCGCCAAAAACTGCCGCTACAGACCAGCTCGTTGGCGCAACCGGCAGAAATCCTGAAGCGAGGCCCGCTTCAGGCCCAGTCATAAAATGTCCACCGCCTGTCAGACAAACTCAGTAACGAGCGCCATTGCGCTCCAGGCAATCCACCTTGTTGGCAGGAATCATGTAGGCCAGCAAACGTCGCTGGCTGGCATATTCGGGGTAGGCCCATAGCCGCCGGTCGCTGTCGACCCGTCGCGGCTGATAGCTGAGGCCGCGCTGGCGCAGCAACTTGTCCACCAGCGCATCGCGCTGATCTTCACCCAACTGCCCACCCAGCTCGCGCACGCACTCTTCATACCCGGCAATCAGGGCAAACTGCTCCAGGGAGTAGTGGAAATCTTGGGCCGCGAACAGTGGCCGGGAGGCCAGCACCAGCAGCAGGATCCAGATTTTCATTTAACAACTCCTGGTGTTGATGTCCGCTTCCGGAGGCCCGGATACGCAACAATTGTCGCATTGCAAGCCATTGATATTACAGCTTTTTCATAAAAAAACTGGCACGTGCGAACCAAGTTCGCAGCACGCTCGTGATTTTGTGAAGCTGGCCACACTGGGCCAATTTT
Source organism: Alcanivorax sediminis (assembly GCF_009601165.1). Taxonomy (NCBI): domain Bacteria; kingdom Pseudomonadati; phylum Pseudomonadota; class Gammaproteobacteria; order Oceanospirillales; family Alcanivoracaceae; genus Alcanivorax; species Alcanivorax sediminis. The sequence goes on from NZ_WIRE01000001.1 coordinate 225,260, forward strand.
ACATTATGCATACTGTCGCCGGCTTCTCGGGGAAGAAGCCAACCTACCTGCCAGAAAGAATAAATAATAAGGGGATTGCAATGCAGGTTCTAACCGATCTTTTTCGCACAGTGGGCGACCACCCCTGGCTCAGCGTTCCATTTCTCTATGCACTGCTATTTGCCATGTTGCTGTGGACCGGCCGCATTCGCCACCCGGCCACCATCAACCTGATTGCCATCGGGCTGATACTTCCCTGTATCAACCTTGGCATGATCGCGGCCGGCATCATGCTCTCTTCCGAAAAGCTCCAGTTCGCCATGAACGGCCTGATGCCATTCTGACCACGAACCGAAACCCTGGTCTCAAGCCAGGGTTTTCAGGAACGCCAGCTGATCCTTGAGGCTGATTTCCCGAGCCTCTCCCTGATAGACATCAAAGTGGCCCACTGGATAGCGCTTCACGGTGGCATTCGCCATGGCCGCTGCCGCTTTTTCCGCGGCCGATGCCGGCGCCACCGAGTCGGTCTCACAGATCAGGATCAGTGCGGGGCAAGTCACCTTGCTGGCACTGGTGACCGGCCGGAACAGCGGCAACACCAGAGCAATGCGCGCTGCCACTTCATTCGGCACATGATCCGGCATCAAGGCGGTATAGCCATCCCAGGCATCAGCGCTGGACATGGCCGCCAGCTCACCGGGACGCCCGGCAGACGGCAGCAGTTTGGGCCCCATTCCCACCGCACTGGAGGCCAAATCCAGCAACCCGAGACCGGTCATTTTCAGGCCCTGACCAAGACCGGCGTAGCCGATCACCCCCAGTACAGAGGCCAGGCCATCCATCATAGGGCACTGGGAAATGATCCCGGCCACCGGCTCCTTGCCCGCCACCACCGAGACCAGGCCACCGGCAAATGAGGTGCCCCACAGCACGATTTTCTGATTGTCCACTTCCGGGATCTTGCGTACACAGGCCAGCGCCGCCTGCCAGTCCGCCACTTCCCGGTTAGGCATCAATACCTGACGCGGGACACCTTCACTCTCACCGAAATGGCGGTAATCGAACATGAACACCGCATAGCCTGCCGCCAGGAAGGCATCCCGGAACGGATCCAGGCCACATTCCTTGGTCAGACCAAAACCATGGCCCATCACCAGGGTCAGAAAAGGTCCGTCACCATCAGGCAGATACAGATCCCCCCTGCAGGACTGGCCGTCGCTGACAAATCGCATTTCTCTCTTTTCACTCATCGCCAACCTCACTCTGCTCTGCAACGCTGATCCAGACGATCAGCAAAAAATAGGGTTCATCGCGGATTCTCGGGAAGGGGCGATGAGAACGGCCCCCACCTCAATCCAGCGCAAAGGTCGCTAGATGCCTGACGAGAAAATCACAACATCAGCCGACATCGTAGCCTGTGTTTCCTCCGTCCGTTTATCAGGATAACAGCCTGGCTGCGCACACTGACTAGTTCACCTCTGGCGGAGTGCGTTCTTTTCCAGCATCAGGCATCGTGCATCCAGCGTCAGGCGTACTATCCAATGGCCGGCGCGATGAAGCGCCACTCTTCCACGCTTTGACCCAGCACCAGGAAGAACGGGTTGAGAATGTTCTCCTTGTTGTACTGCAGGGGCTCGAACGCCGTGTTGGTCACCACGCCACCGGCAGCTGTGACTACGGCATGGGCGGCAGCGGTATCCCACTCGCTGGTCGGTGCCAGACGGGGGTAGATGTCGGCGCTGCCCTCCGCCACCAGACACAACTTCAGGGACGACCCCATGGAGGCACGCTCCACATCACCGATTTCCTGACGGATAAAGGCTTCCAGTTTTTCTACTGCCTCGCCACCGTGGCTGCGACTAGCCACCATCACCACCGGCGTGGTGCGCTCACGGCACCGGATCGGCTGACGTTCGCCATTCGCTTCCTTGAAAGCCCCCACGCCTTCCCCGCCCAGATAGGTGACGCCGGTCACCGGCACATGCACCACGCCCAGCACCGGGGTATCACCCCGGATCAGGGCGATGTTCACCGTAAATTCGCCATTGCGCTTGATAAATTCCTTGGTGCCATCCAGCGGATCCACCAGCCAGAATTCGGGCCAGTCCTTGCGGTCTGCGTAGGCGATATCGCCGGACTCCTCGGAGTACACCGGAATCTCCGGGGTCAGCGCCTTGAGGCGAGCCTCAATAATGTCGTGGGCGGCCTTGTCTGCCTCGGTGATCGGCGACTTGTCATCCTTGGTTTCCACCCCGTGATCATCTCGCTCGTACACCTCAAGGATGGCCTTGCCCGCGTCACGGGCGATATCGGCGAGGGGGTCGAGCAGGGTATTAAAGTCCGTCATTTCTGTTTTTCCTGTGTTCGAATTTCCTCATGGGCTACCCGTTAGCTCCATGGCTAATAACGTTCGAGTTTCGAGTTTCGAGTTTCGAGTTTCGAGTTTCGAAAAGCGAAACCCCTGGCGTCCGGTTACGCAAGGCTAATCTTGAAACTCTTGTCTTTTGCCTTTCGCAACTCGTCACTCGAAACTCGAGACGACATCGCTTGCGGGTAAGCTCCCACAGCAGATGCCCCACTACCCTGGTTTATGACGCGCCAGAGCACGCAGCGCGGAACCGAAAGGTTTCAGCCCCGCCAGGCACATCCCCGTGTTGTAGCTCGTAGCTCGCAACTATCTTTTCTCCAGCAACCGCTTCGTCATCAACAACGCCGCGATCACCCTTGCCTCGGTCACATCATCGCGTTCGATCAGCTGATCCAGCTCAGACAGTTTCCACGGCACCACTTCCAGCGGTTCCGGTTCGTCGCCGGGCAGGGATTCCTCATGAAGGTCTTCCGCCAGCACCACCTTGATGCGATGCCCCATGTAGCCCGGTGACAGTGTCATGTCTTTCATCAGTGTCAATTTGCGGGCACCGTGGCCGGCCTCTTCCTTTAATTCCCGGTTGGCCGCCTCGCGCCAGTCTTCACCGTGCTCGAAGGCCCCCTTGGGTAAGGTCAGCTCGTAACGCTCGGTACCGGCACCATATTCGCGAATCAGCAACACGGTGTCATCGTCCACCAGTGGCACCATCATCACCGCCGCAATCGGCGGGGTGCGCAACCGCTCATAGGTGCGCTCCACACCATTGCTGAAACGCAGATGCAGCTCTTCGATGCCGAACAGGCGGCTTTTCGCCACCAGACGGGTGTCGAGAATTTCCGGCTTCTCATCCATAATAGTGACCGTAATCAGCGCATTCTTGTGAAGTGCGAAGACTAACCTGATCGACCGGGAATTGCATGATTGACTGGCAGTCTGTGGACACCGTGTTACTGGATATGGACGGCACCTTGCTGGACCTGAGCTTCGACAACTGGTTCTGGCAGCGGCATGTTCCCGAGGCCTACGCCCGGCAGCTGGGCCTGCCTCAAGACGAGGCAGACCGCATCATTCATGACTGGATCAGCAGCCATCAAGGCACCCTCAACTGGTATTGCCTGGATTTCTGGACCGACGAGCTGGGGCTGGAAATCGCCCGCTTGAAAAGCGAAGCCCGCGACCGCATCTCCGTGCGGCCTGGGGCTGAGACCTTCCTGCAGCGGCTGCAGGCATCCGGCAAGCAGGTCATCATGGTGACCAACGCCCACCGCGATGCACTGGATGTCAAGGTGGCGCAGACCGGCATCGACCAATACTTCCATGAGCTGGTGTCCAGCCATGATTACGGTCACCCCAAGGAAGCCCAGGCGTTCTGGCAGCATTTGCAGCGTCACCTGCCCTTCGAACCCACCCGGGCCTTGCTGGTGGATGACTCCCTGCCGGTCCTGCACAGCGCCAAACTGTATGGCATTGGTCAACCGGTGAGCATACTGCATCCGGACTCCAGCCTGCCCAAGCGAGAGCATACCGACCCGTTTGTGGCCATTGACGATTTTGAATCGGTGCTGCCCTGACCTGGCAGCCCTTAACAGGAAAGGCATGGACAGCGTACGCATAGATTCCTGGCTCTGGGCCGCGCGCTTTTTCAAGACCCGCACCCTGGCCAAAACCGCCATCGAAGGCGGCAAAGTACACCTGGACGGCAGCCGCACCAAGCCCAGCAAGGCAGTGCTGCCGGGCCAGACCGTGACCATAACCAAGGGCACAGAGCATTTTGAAGTCATCGTGCGCGACCTGAGCAGCAAGCGCGGCCCGGCCAAGGTCGCCCAAACGCTCTACGAGGAAACCCCCGAAAGTATTGCCAAGAGGGAAATGAACAGCGAGCAGCGCAAACTGGCCCGGGCGGCAGAAGCCGCACCGGACCACCGCCCCAGCAAGAAGGAGCGCCGCGACATTCAGCGTTTCCGGCGCGACAATCTGGAATAACCCCTTCGCGGTGGAACCTTACTCCCACGGGTGGCTCGGCCAGTGGGACGGCCCTGCCACCGGGAAACCCAACCTCAGGACATGACCATGCAAGACCACAAGCAGCGCTTTCTCTTCCCCGACTCCGACATCCGCGGCGAACTGGTACAGGTAGAAAGCAGCATTACCCGCATTCTGGAGGGCCACAATTACCCACTGCCGGTGCAAGGGCTGGTCGGTGAAGCCGTGGCGGCCGTGGCGCTGCTTGCCAGCACCCTGAAATTCAAGGGGCGGCTGGCCCTGCAAGCCCAGGGGCGTGGCCCGGTCTCCCTACTCTTGGCCGAGTGCACCAATGAGGGCGAGCTGCGCGCTGTGGCTCGCCACAGTGATGGCCAGGACTGGAGCCATGGCGATGTGCGCACGCTGATTGGCGATGGCAACATGGTGATCACCATCATTCCCGAGCAGGGCAAGCAATATCAGGGCATCGTTCCCATGGAAGGTGACTCGCTGGCACAGTGTCTGGAAGCCTATTTCCAACAGTCCGAACAGCTGCCCACCCGGCTGTGGCTGACCAGCGGCAACAACCGGGCCGCCGGTCTGTTGTTGCAACGCCTTCCCAACCAGCTCGCCGGCACCGATGCCAATACCCAGATGTGGCAACACCTGGAAACCCTGGCCAGCACCCTGACCATGGAAGAGCTGCTGAATCTGGATGATCAAACCATCCTGCACCGCCTGTTCCATGACACGCCGCCCCAGCTACCCGACGCCGACAGCCTGCAGTTCGGCTGCACCTGCTCCCGGGAGCGCAACCGTAACGCGCTCATCTCCCTGGGAAGCAACGAACTGCAGATGTTGCTGGACGAAGATGGCGAGGTGACCCTGACATGCGACTTTTGTCGTAATCAGGAGACCTTCGACGCCGTTGATCTGGCCGAAATGCTGCGCGAACTGACCTGAAGTCCTGCGGCAATAGCCAACCCGCTATTGCCGCCTGCCCCCCCGCCCGGCGGGCAATCCAGCGCCACCTCTCATTCGCAGACGACCACCCCCCGGGATCCAGAACGCCCTGTTTACTGACTCTGCCGCCATGACTCCTCAGTCCGAAGGGGAATCGCCACTGTTTCAGATTTCTGGCATAATCGCGCGCCTGTGCTGACTGGAGCCCGTCTTCGGTCACCCATTGTCTTGCCCGCTGGCTGTCCCGGGCACGAGACCGGCACTGTTACCCGCAATGCGAACCCGGTGCGCCACACCACGCTGCACCGCATGGCTACAAGCCCAGGAATGACCATGACCGACCCGATTGTTTATAACGACCTCAGCCCAGCCCAGCTGGTAGAAATGGCTGTTCAGCGTAACGAAGGCCGCCTGTCCGACACCGGCGCCCTGGTGGTGGAAACCGGTCACCGTACCGGCCGCTCCCCCATGGACCGTTATATTGTCGAAGAGCCGAGCACCAGCGAGCACATTCATTGGGGCGCCATTAACCGTCCCTTCCCCGCTGACAAGTTTGATGCCCTGTGGGATCGTGTTGCTGCCGCCACCGCGGAAAGCGACAGCTTCGTGTCTCACCTGCACGTCGGTGCCGATGCAGATCATTACCTGGCAGTAAAAGTGACTGCGCAGACCGCGTGGCACAACCTGTTCGCCAACACCATGTTCATCCGCCCGGAAAAGTACAATCCGCGCAGCAAGGAAGAGTGGCAGATCCTGCATGCCCCGCACTTCCAGTGCGAGCCTGAGCGTGACGGCACCAACTCTGACGGCTGTGTGATCCTGAACTTTGCCCAGCGCAAGGTCCTGATCGCCGGCATGCGTTACGCCGGTGAAATGAAGAAGGCCATGTTCTCCGTGCAGAACTTCCTGCTGCCGGAAAAAGACGTATTGCCGATGCACTGCTCCGCCAACGTGGGCGAAGACGGCGATGTGGCCCTGTTCTTCGGCCTGTCCGGCACTGGTAAAACCACCCTGTCCGCCGACCCTGACCGTTACCTGATTGGTGACGACGAGCATGGCTGGGGCAAGGATGTGGTCTTCAACATCGAAGGCGGTTGCTACGCCAAGTGTATCGACCTGAGCCAGAAGAACGAGCCGGTTATCTGGGACGCCATCAAGTTCGGTGCGGTACTGGAAAACGTCATCATCAACGAAGAGACCCGCACTGCAGACTACGCAGACGTGTCTCTGACCCAAAACACCCGTGCCGCCTACCCGCTGGAAAACATCGACAAGAAAGTCGAAGCCAACCGCGCCGGTGAGCCCAAGCACATCATCTTCCTGACCTGCGACCTGACCGGCGTACTGCCGCCTGTCTCCAAGCTGACCAAGGAAGCGGCCGCGTATCACTTCCTGAGCGGCTACACCGCACTGGTCGGCTCCACTGAAATGGGTTCCGGTGGCGGCATCAAGAGCACCTTCTCCACCTGTTTCGGTGCCCCGTTCTTCCCCCGTCGTGCCGGTGAGTACGCCGAGCTGCTGATCAAGCGCATGGAAGAGTTCGGCTCCAAGGTTTACCTGGTCAACACTGGCTGGACCGGTGGTCCTTACGGTGAAGGCGAGCGCTTCAGCATCCCCACCACCCGTGGTGTGGTCACGGCGATCCTGTCCGGCGAGCTGGACGAAGCGGAAACCGAGCACCTGGACATCATCAACCTGGACGTACCGAAAGTGGTTCCTGGCGTGGACAGCAAGCTGCTGCAGCCCAAGAACACCTGGGTAAATCCGGAAAACTACGAAGCACGCGCCCGCGATCTGGCTGAGCAGTTCGAGAAGAACTTTGCCGAGAAGTACGCGGATGTGTCCGACGAGATTCGCGCTGCCGGCCCCAAAGCCTGAGTGGTGTGAATCGCTGAAAAAGCCCGCCACCGGCGGGCTTTTTCTTTATCGCCCATTGCGCACACCCGCGCCATCGGGAAGATAGGGAATTTTCCGGTCTGGACCCGCCCACAGTGCTGGACCAGACTTGGGAGCCACCGAGTACGCCTTGAATACCCAGCGACTCCCTGGCATTTCCGGTCGCAGACATCTTCTGCACCGGCCGCCCCAAAAGGGCCTGCCTTTGAAGAATAATTCAGAAAGACAAAGGAACCCTGAAGCACGCCATGCACGCTTCAGGGGCTCCCCAATGAATTTGAACGGCCACTCCGTCCGTGACGGAAAGCCTGACAGGAGCTTCAATGAGCAAACCCAAGATTGTTGTCGTTGGCGGCGGTGCCGGCGGCCTGCCTCTAGTGACCAAGCTAGGCCGCAAACTCGGCCGTGTCGACAACGCTGACGTCACTCTGGTGGACTCTTCCAGTATCCATGTCTGGAAGCCTCGTTTTCATGAAGTGGCCACCGGTGCCATTGACGCAGATCTGGATGCGGTGGACTACCGTGCCCATGCGCAGCTGAATCACTACCGTTTCGAACCCGGCACCCTGACCCAGGTGGACACCGCAAACCAAACGATCACGCTCGCGCCCCTGTCTGACGATCACGGCAAGGAAGTACTGCCTGAGCGCACACTGGATTACGATTACCTGGTGCTGGCCACAGGCAGCCAGAGCAACGATTTCGGCACCCCGGGTGTCCGTGACAACTGCCTGTTCATGGATAGCCGCAGCCAGGCTGAGCGTTTCCGTGAACGCTTCCTCAATGCCTGCCTGCATGCCAACTACGAGGGAAAGCCGGTTTCCGTGGCTATCGTCGGTGGCGGCGCCACCGGTGTGGAACTGGCGGCCGAACTGCACCACGCGGTGTCCATGCTCAATTTCTACGGCCATGAAAAGCTGGACCGCAAACACCTGCAGGTCGACATCATTGAAGCGGCTCCGCGCATCCTGCCGGTGCTCAGCGAGCGCGTTTCTGCCACGGCCACCAAGCGACTGGAAGCCCTCGGCGTAAACGTCCGCACCAGCGTGATGGTTGCCGAAGCTACCGAAGAAGCCTTTGTGCCCAAGGATGGCGACCCCATCAAGGCCGACCTGCTGGTATGGGCCGCCGGGGTGAAATGCCCGGAATGGCTCGGCCAGATTCCCGGTCTCACTACCAACCGCATCAACCAGGTCGAAGTCGAGCCCACCCTGCAAGCCAAGGGTTTCAAGAATATCTTCATCATCGGCGATGCGGCCTTCCTGATCCCCGAAGGTGCCGAGCGCCCCATCCCGCCGCGCGCCCAGTCTGCCCAGCAGATGGCCCAGCACACCGCGCGCAGCCTGCAGCAACTGTTGATGAACCGCGAACCGCGTCCGTTCGAATACAAGGATCACGGCTCGCTGGTGTCACTGTCCAACTACAGCTCCGTAGGCATGCTGATGGGTAACCTGAAAGGCGGCAACTTCTTCGTGGAAGGCTGGCTGGCACGCATGATGTATATCAGCTTGTACCGCATGCACCAGGCTGCACTGTACGGCTGGCCGAGAACCATGATGCTGTTGATCGCCGGGCGGTTTAACAAGCTGGTCAGGCCGCGGTTGAAACTGCATTAAAAGATAGCTGTGAGCTTTGAGGCGCGGAAGAGGTTGGACGGCAAATGTCGCCCGCCTTGCCCGCGCCAACAGTAGGAGCCTGCCTGCAGGCGATCTTTTCGCTTTCAGGCATGCCTACTACATAGAGAGCTCCAACAAAAAAGGCCGCCCCTCACCGGGGCGGCCTTTTGTTTTCTTGCAGGAGTTCCAGTTATTCGCTTCGCTCCCCCCTTCGGGGCCGCACTTCATGCGTTCCTTCGCTTCGCTTGGTGAGGGACGAACGCGCACCGCGCGGCCCACCGTCCGGCCAACAAGTTGGCTATCCTACAGCCGCGTCGAATCAGGGCTGCTTCACCCACAAACAAAAAAGCCGCGCCCAAATCATCCAGCACGGCCTCTCCTTGTAACCTGTTACGCGGACAGAGTGAGCGACATTTACCGCCCAACCCCATCCGCGCCTTTCAACTTTGAACTTTAAACTTTCAACTGCTTTTTAAATCTTGCCCACCAGATTGATAAACGCGCCTTCATGATCGTAATCCAAGTCCGTCAGATCATCGGAGAAGGAGCTGAAGTTATAACCCACACCAAATTTCACGTTGTCGTTCAGGTGACGGTAGATCGCTGTGAGCACGCCGCTCTTGCTGTCTTCTGCATCCGGCAGGTCAAGCAGTCGGCCTTCCAGCGTGGCATCCCACTTGCGAATGAAGTGCCAGTCGATACGCGCAACGTAGAGGCTGGCACGGCTATCGAAGAACTCCGGATCCTCTCGATCCTGACTGATTTGACCAAGGCGGTAGGCATACTTGCCACCGATGCTCCAGCGACGGGTCAGATCATAGATGGCATCCACGGAAAGGATGTGGCTCTTCTGAATGAACTCGGTGCTGGTGTTGTTCACCGTCACCTGGTCCGCCGTCGGCAGATTGTAGAAGTAGGTGTACTTGGCCAGCACGTTGAGACGATCGTTGTACACCGGACGGTAACCGTAGCCGAAGATCGCTTCGATAAAGCGGCCATCGTAGAAATCACCCAGTGAGCTCTGGCTGTCGGAGTAATTCAGACGGCCAATCAGACGCCAGTCCGGAGTGAACTGGTATTTGAGGCTGTTCTTGGTGAGCCAGGTCTTGCGCTCGGAGTCACTCAGGTCCGCTGCTTCCAGCGTGTCGATGCGGTATTCAAAAACGCTGGCCATCTGCACGGCATTATGACCGTAACCCACCTTGGCACCGAACGCCTGACGCTCCTGCTCGGCACCGGTCTGGCGGTCACGGAGAGTACCGAAGTCCAGACTCGCGCCGTAGTTCCAGCGATCATTCGGGGCGATGTCGATACCGGTGGCGTGAGTCAAGCCCGTGGGTACATCACCATGGGTATAACGTTCTTCCAGGTACACGCTGGTGGTGTCGGAATAGCGGCTGCGAACCCCCGTTGCCATGTTGCCACGACGGGCGCGCACACCATTGTCACTACGTTCGTTTTCCAACGCATAGTTCAGATAGAGATTGCTGCGATCAGACACCAGGAACTCGGTACCTGCCTGGGCACCCACACCCAGATCACCACCGGACACTTCACCGTTGGTGCGCCAGCGGTCAGTCAGGCGCAACTCACCACCCGCACCCAGGCGAGCATTGTCTTCCTGGTTACCATCCTTGGAAGCGGTACCCTGGGCGTAGCCGTAGGCGGCCCAGCGATCCAGAGAGTCGTAATCACCACGTACCACCACATCAGTGCGATCACCTTCCACCTGGGTCAGCGGCACCACGACGGATTTGTCTTCGCGCTTCTCCTGACGAACACCCGCACTCACCTGCCACTGCTCGTTGAGACGCTGGGACACGTTCAATTCGGCGGCGCTGGTTTCCAGTCCTTGCTCCTGCTCCAGGCTGTCTACCTTCACCGTCACATCGGTGCGTTCCGTGACCGGCACCTGCAAGGTGGCGCCCACCTGCTTGGTGTCCTTCGCGGTAATCTGACCTGGCGCGGAGTAACCGGCTTCCACGTCCTGGCGGTAGGCACTCATGGTGCCGTCCCATGCCTTGTCCCACACATCACGGAAGCCCACGCTGGCATCCACGCGATTGGCATCGGCACTGATATCTTCGCCCGGCAACGCACCGTTGCTGACACCGGCAAAGTTGAAGCCGCCATCGGTGGAGAAGAAAGTAGAGTTGTCCGTGCCGTCGGTGCTGGCAAATTCCGTCTTCACCCAGGTCTGTGCGCTCTTGCGCAGGGTCAGGTCCACAGAGCCCAGGTCACTGTTACCTTCTTCATTGGAGTTACTGCCGGTCAGACCCAGTTTCACATGGTCGCCGAACCAGTAGTGCATCCGGCCACCCTGGGACAGGTCGCTGGTTTCCTCGAAGCTGAAGGTGTACTCATAGCGCGCCACCAGGAACACATCGTTGCCGCTACCAGCATCGGTGGACACCAACAATTCATCGGCCATGGTCGGAGACAGGGGCTCGTTGAGCATCACCCGGCCTTGCAGGTAATCGATGTCGTAATCGATACCCGGAACCAGGTTCTTCACCGCCAGTACAATGCCGGAATCCTTGTCGCGTACTTCCACACGAACCCGATCGGAGCCTTCCAGCACATCCAGGTGACGCAGGTAGTACAGCGAACCACCGGTGCCCCGGAATTCATCACGGCCGGCAATGGTGCCCGGATCCGCCACGAAACCGTCCAGCATCAAACGCTGTTCACCGAAGCTGGTCACACCGGCAGACTCATAGTGCAACTTACCCCCGTAGAGGCTGCGGTCGACCTGCGCCAGCGTGGTATCCAGATAACTGGTGTGGAAGTTACCCCACATCCCGTAGTCATCATCACGCTGCACTTTCAGGTAGAACTTGCCCAGCGTCGGCGCACCATCTTCCACGGTGCTGTCGTCACCGTAGGTGGGGAAGTAGTAATCCGGATCAATACGGCGGAACAGCGCATCCGGTGACTTGTCCATAAAGCCGGAGAACAGGTCATCCACCGGGCCATCCAGGGTGTCGGCACTGGACGTCAGCAGCCAGTTGTCACCAAACTTGCCACGGGTGTAGTAAGCCAGGCGGCCGTACAGATTGAACTTGTCGTCGTAGTATTCATCATCGGTAACCAGCTTGGCCGGGCCATCAGTCTCGCCGTAGGACGCGGTCACATCGGCCACACCCACGTAGAACCAGTCGTTCTTCTCCAGCTCCAGGTCGCGCAGGAACAGATCACCGTTACCTTCGTTATCGATCACCGCCACTTCCACGGTGTGCAGACCCGGTGGCAGGATTTCTTCCACCGCAAACTCGCCTTCCGTGGCCACCGGCACACTGCGGCCCGCCACGAACACTTCACGGCCTTCCGGAATCTCACTGCCGTAGACACGGATGGTGCCGCCGTTAAGGGGAATCTCGGAACGAACCAGACGGTTCTCGCCGTAGCCCACTTTCAGCTCTTCCGCCGGCGCCAGGTACTCATCCTTCTTGTCGGCCAGATCATCGGCTGTAATGTTCTTCACCACCCACAGGGTCTGCGGCGCGGTTTCGTCGTAATGGCCGTCCTTGTCATAAACCCGCAACAGGTAGCGCAGATCGGTGGCAGAGGTGGCTTGTTCACCCAGATCCACCTGCCATTCGCCATCACCGTTTACTGGCAGCTCTACCACCGCCAGCGGCTCATCACGGACGGACTTGCCCAGCGCGAAGATGCGCACTTCTGCCTTTTCCAGATAAGCCGGGTAGTTGCTGTAGGCGCGGAACCGGACCAGGTTATCCGGGCCCTCGGTTTCCGGGTTGTCCTGCCAGGCCACCGTATTCGGCCAGGCGGTCACGTTCAGGCGCGGCTTGATTTCCAGATTGTCGAACTTGAACTGGATGTCCGCCTGCTCCAGCGCCACGTCGGTACAACGCTGCACATCGGCAGAACTCTTCAGCGGATCATCAATGGCTTTGCCGTCCACACTGATGCGCATCAGGTTGAGCGCATAGGGGTTGGCGATATCCACTTCGCGGGTCAGGCGCTGAATGTCCACGCCATCCAGATCATCCAGCACGGCCAGTTCGTCGTAGACCACTTCCACATCCACACGGGACACGTCGGACTCTACGAAACCGGCATTGACCACATCATCGGTCTGTACATGACCGCGCCCTTCAAACTCGGTCTGCTCCTCGCTGAGCTTCAGCTGTTCGCTGACCATTTCCATGACGCGACGGGCCCGGGCTGTAGACAGCCCCACATCATCGCCATAGACCATGGCCGTCCGGCGATCAAGGCGCTTGTTGCTGGTATAGCCAATGAAGCGCACCCGCACATTGGTCTTGTCTTTCACATCATCAAGGATGCCGGCCAGACGCGCGGCGTAACCATCAGAGATAACCGGCTTGCCCTGTTTGTAGATCACCGGGCTGATCGGGCCCGACGGCGGATCGTAAGTACGGGTGACTGTCTCGGCGCCTGCTTCTTCCGGACACATCTGCGGCTCATTGGACAGCGACTGCAGAATGTCGTCATACCAGAATTCCACTTCGATGCGGCGGTTCAGGGCGCGGCCGGATTCCGCTTCGTTGGACGCAATCGGGTTGCTGCTGCCTTTGCCGGTGCTTTCCAGCATGGTGCTGGGCAAGGACAAGGCGTCCTGCAGGGACAGCAACGCACGACGGGCCCGGGCCTTGGAGAGGCCTTCGTGGGTTCCATAGATACGCGCATCGCGACCAGTAATGGTGGCGTTGTCGGTGTAACCAATCAGGCGAATGGTCACGTTCTGCTTGTTGGAAAGGTTTTCCAGCGTCTGGCTGATATGACGCAGGAAGCTTTCCGGCAACTCTGCGGATTCTTCATTGAAGTGCAGCGGCGGCACCAGGTTCTTGACCCGGGTACGCCTGGAGTGACCTTCCTTGTAAGTCAGCTTACAAACGGTCTCCACCCGGCAGACTTTCACCCGGTTGAGCTTCTCTTCCACCACCACTTCTTTTTCGACGGTCTTCTTCTCGATCTCGTCGTACCAGACTTCCACTTCCACACGACGGTTTTCGGAGCGACCGGCAGCCGTATCGTTGGACGCCAGCGGCTGGGTTTCACCCATACCTTCATAGGAAATGGATTCCGGTGGCAAATCGAGGGCAACCTGGAAATATTCCGCGGCCGCACCGGCACGCTCACGGGACAGACCGATGTTATCGCCAAGGCGGGCACGCAGAGCACCAAACAGCGGCACATTGTCTGAGTGGCCAACAAAGTGCAGACGCACATTCAGGCGACCTTTCATGCTGTCCAGCACGCCACGCAGTCGTTCCACGTATTCCGCTGGAATTTCCGACACGCCGGACTGGTAGCGAATCGGGGGCACCACGTTGGTCAACTTGATCGTCTTGAGGTTTTCCACTTCCTCGGTCTGGGTCTCGATACGATCACCCAGATTCTGCTCGTAGCGGCTCGGATCCTGCACCCAGGTTTGATAATCCACATACAGCGGCAGCTGCCGTTCTACTGCTTCCCCGAGAGGAGCCGTTTCACGGGTCTTGGGGCTGGCCTGCTCTTCGCTGGTGGTGTCTTCCGCGTTGTCTTCTGCCAGCAACGGCAGCGGCACGCTGATCAACAGCGCCCCCAGAGCACCTGCGCGCACCAGGGTACGGAGATCCGGTGCTTCCATCTTCGCCACGGACGGCTTCAGCATGGACAGCGTTTTCATTGTTTTTGTCAGCACGGTAAGCCTGTTCATTACTTGCTACCTCCTTTCAGAGGCGCGCCGGTTCGCCAGAAGACTTCCGTCTCTATCACCAGCTCGTAGGGGTTCCCCAGCTCGGCCCACTGGCGGGCGATCTGTTTCTTCATCGCCTTGAGGCGATCATCCACCAGGCCTTCATCTTCGTTCTCGGCCATGTAGGCAATGCGCAGGATGGACTGCTTCTCGACCAGCTGCTCCATGAGCAATGGCATGCGAGAGGTCCACTGCAGACGCATCTCGGTGGTATCCGGTTTGAACACCGGAGCTGCCACATCCAGCCTCACCACCCGGTGCAGGGCGGCACCGAAGTTGAACTTGATCATCTTGCCTCGGGTAGCGCGACGCACCAGCGGGTTCTCGGTGGTCAGACGGTAACCGGACGGCAGGGAGCGATCGTCCACTTTCAGGATGAAGTTGGAACCGCGCATTTCGTTGGGCACCACGGCACAGGTGATGTGGAAGCGACCATACTGGTCACTGGTCACGATCAGACCACGCGCGGTCACCGCGCGAACATTGGGCAGCCCCGCTTCACCCTCATCCTGGTAGCCGTTCATGTTGGCGTCGTCGTACACCTTGCCGATCACGTCGGTACAGTCGAAGTCTGGATCCGGCACCACGCGGACCGTTGCCTGGGCTTCGCCGGAAACGGCTGTCGCACCGGCCAGGGCCAGACGCGTGGTGCGCGCCTGGAATACCTGTGCACGGTTGATGTATTCCCCTTCGCCCACACCGGCACCGACGATGAACAACAACTTGAGGGTGTGTTGGCCACTGGCGGACAGGTTCAGGCCACGCCAGGTCAGATTACGGCCATTCACATCCGGCTCAACCGGTTGATCATTCAGGCGGGCAGAATCTTTCACGTACTTGAAGCCCGCCGGGAAGCTGTCCAGGATCGCCAGATCGGACAGGTCGTTACCGTAGCTGTTGTTGATGCGAATCACGTAGGGCACGAAATCCCCACGGCTCACATTCACCACCGACGCCGTCTTGGTAATGGTGACCGCCCCACCCAGCTCCGGATCCAGCGGAATGTGGTTGTTGAAGATCTGGCGATCATCCGCAGTAGCGCCTGCGAACATCAGGTTCAGGTAGTAGCCGGTCAGCGGGCTGCCGGCGGTCACCGAGGTACCCGGCGCGCTGGCCGACGCCTGCGCTTCACACTCCACCGTGGTGCCGATGGCATCTGCGGAACACACTACGGCGTCATAGGCTGCAGTCTGCTCACCGGTGAGCGGCGGTATTACGGTGGATTCACCCGGCGTGAAGGCCCCTGCAGGCGGCGTCACCACGATACGGTAATCCGCAGCGGACGGGCAGGAGCCGTCATTGAAGTTCAGGTCGAACTTGTAGAAACCGGAAGCCAGAGTCACCTGTCCCTGCTGCGCAGTGCTGTCGAAGCAGGTGTCGGCGACGGCGTTGCCACTGGCATCTACCATGGTCAAAGTCGCGCCGGCAATCGCTTCACGGGTAATGGAGTTGTACACCACCCCGTTGGGATCAATGGGCAGATTCAGGTTCGCCACCAGGCTATCCGGTGCAGCCGTGATATCGGTGATCACCTGCAGTCCATCCGTGAACACCGAATCGGTGTAACCCAGTGGCGCAGTGCTTGCTGTCGCACCCGGTGCCACGAAACGCAGCTCGTAGCTTTCTCCCGGCTGGGTTTCCGGCAGACCGACGATGCTGTAGGAGCCATCATTGGCGGCGATGGCCGTACGCAGCAGCACATTGTTCTGCCACGCCTGGATTTGCCAATCCACCAGCGGTGTCTCGGCGGCATCGAACGCATTGTTGAAATTCACGTCATGCCACAGGAAACCACTCAAGGTGGCGGTGCCCGGAATGGCGCCGACCTGGGTGGTCACACTGGCACTGTCGTTTTGAGTATTGTTGTTCCAGTTCGCCACTGCGGTGTTGGTGAAGGAGCTACCGGAAACTATGGTATCGGACAGCTGCACGCGGAAGCGCAACACGGCGCTGTCGCCCGGCGCCAGGTCTCCATAGGTGGCACCGTAATTCGCGGTGATGAAGTCACTGACCACGCTCACACCGGCCACGCCACCATTGAGGCGGGCGGAATTCGGCACATAGCTGACATCAGTTCCCAGCAGGGCAACGTCATCGGTAATGACGACCTGGGTCGCCGGCACAAGCCCTTCATTGGTGACCTGGACGGTGTACTCCAGCTCGGAGCCCGGCAGGGCGGCACCGCCACCCACCACGATCACGCTCTTGGTGATGGACACCTGCTGGGCTGCCCCCACCGTAATCTCGGTGGGCTGATCACCGTTGGAGTCGATGCCATCCTGATCAGACAGTTCATCCGGCAGCTGGTCGCTACTCAAGGTGCCCTGGTTAGTGATCACTGTGCCTGGCGCAGTGGCGCCATCAATGGTCACCTGCAAGGTCACCGTGGCACTGCTGTTGATCGCCATGACGCCCGCCGCTTCACCCGGAGAGTTCACCAGCATGCCGCTGACCAGCGGCGATGCACCGCCGATATCTGCCTCTGCCGCGCCGTTCAGCATGGTGCTGCCCGGCACATAGGTGGTACCCGCAGGAATCTGGTCGACCAGCATGACATTGGTCGCGGGGATATCCGCGGTGTTGGTGACCGTAAAGGTGTACTCCAGGGTGTCGCCCGGATCCGGCGCACCATTGGCGTTCACATCGCCGCCGGCCGCAATGGCCACGGTTTTCTGCACGTCGAGCAGCGGCAGGTTACCGACGATATCCACGGTGGGGTCGTCTTCCACCGCCGTGGCAGGATCATCAGACGGCTGCTCCAGAAGCGGCGTACCGCCGGCACCGTCACCGGTCACGAAACCCTGGTTGACGATGCGAGTGCCAGGCAGGGCATCGCCGTCGACCACCACATCAAAGGTAATCGTCGCGGTGGCATCTGCACCGGCGGCGGAATCCGCATCCATGGCACCCGGCGTGGTGTTGCCCGGCGCATTGATCTGCATGCCGCTTTCCAGCGCAGAGATACCGACCGCAGGATCAGCCACCGCATTGCCGTTGAGCGTGGTGCTGTTGGCCACATAGGTGGTGAACTGCGGAATGGCATCGCGCAGCAACACATTGATGGCATCTTCATTGCCAATGTTCACCACCGTAATGGTGTAACGCAGGGTGTCGCCCGGGCTGAGCACGGTGGCATCGCCGGTAATATCCGCAGACACCTTCTGCACCTGCATCTGCGGCGCAGACAGGATAGTGATCGGGGTCGGATCTTCCGTCCCGGCCTGGGCAGGATCATCGGACAGTTGCAGGGTGCTACCCGCAAAGTTCAGCTGCCCCTGGTTGAGCACCACGGTGCCGCTGTCGATGGCCGACACCAGGGTGACATCAAATATCAGTTGAATGCTGTCACCGGCGGAGCCTTGTACATCCAGATTCAGGCCACTGATATCCAGCAAGCCCTGACCATTGGTGCCGCCATTGGCATCGGAGTTATCCACGCCGCCCGCAGCATCGACCACCACCAGCGAACCTGTCAGGAAATAGGGTTCCGCATTCAGTCCGCCCAGATCATCCACCACAGAGAAGTCCTGCAGCAGCACATTGCTGGGGTTGGTCACGTTGATGGTGTAGCGCAGGGTGTCACCCGGGCTCGGCTGACCATCGCCATCCGCATCCACCTGCACCGCTACCGTCTTCTCGAACACCATGGTCGGCGGCACGGTGGTCAGGGTGTGGTAATCCTGCGGATCGGCCACATCCTCAATCACATCCTGCAGGGTGTGAGTGAAAGTAGCGCGGACCGGCGCAGTATCATCGGCGCTGAACCACTCGGTGGCTGCGGCAAAGTTGGTCAGGGTGGCGTTGGCCGGGGTGCCCGCATCCAGCTCTGCGGTATAGGTCAGCACCAGAATCTGTTCAGGCCCTACGGCAGCATTGGCGCTCTCACCCACCAGCGTGAACACACAGGGATTCGGCGCGCCCGCGCCCGCAGCAAAGCTGACGCTGTAGTCGGTGCCCTCCACCAGCGTATTCACCAGGGTGGTGCCGTTGGATTCAAACACGCTCACATCGGTGACGATCGGTGCCACATCACACATGCCACCGGACGCCAGGTTCGGCAGATGGTCGGTGAGCGTGATATCCCAGGCTGTAGCGCTGAGGTCGGTGTTCTGCACGGACAGGGTAAAGGTGCCTGCCACGCCATCTTCCAGGGTGGCCGGACCGGACTTGGTCATCACCAGGGTCGGCGCCACGATGGTCATGTCATCGGACACATCTTGCAGCGTCGTCGGATCACCACTGAAGCCGTCGTAGTTATAGGTGGCCGTGTTGTTGAAGGTGAGTCCCGCCACGTTGGTCGCGTCATCCGCCAACTGCACGGTGATCTCCACCAGCAGCTGCCCGGAGGCAGGCACGTCGATACCCACACCGGAGGTCTGATCCACCAGATCCAGCGCCGTGGCAGTGCCCACGTTGCTCATGGGCAGCCAGCTGGTGCCCGCATCCATGGAATAACGGGCGCTGACAAATTCCAGCACCGCGGCTGACGCACTCAGATCATCCAGCACATGCACATTGCTCAGGGCAATGTTCACCGGAGTAGCAGGCACCAGAATCTCATAGGTGAACTGCTCACCGATGGCCGCGGTGGGCTGGGTGATGTTCTTCTGCAGCGCACCGGCACCCAGGGTGGTGGTGGTGGCGATCGCCGGGCCTGCCGGACCGTAATCCTCACGCTCGGTGGCCACACCGTTGGCCGGCACTGCCTCGTCATCAAAGGAGTAGTACACGCTGACGAGGGCGCTGTTTTCCAGAGTCAGGTTGGCACCCAGGTCCGCATCGGCCTGCACCGTATACACCACTCGCAGGGTCTCACCTGCCGGAATGGTATAGGCATCCGCGACGCCACTATCGAAGTCCCAGGTGGCAATACCGGTACCCGGATCGAAGGTCGGGTTGAAGCTGGTCAGGGTGGTACCTGCATTCACCAGGGTAATGGAACTGGTGGTCACGCCGGCATCACGCAGGCCATCCGGGATGGTGTCGGTCAGTACCGTATCGTAGGCCGGCGCATCACCGCTGTTGGCCAGCTCCACGGTGTAGGTCAGGGTATCGCCGGCCGCCAGACCACTGGTGACATCCGCCGCTTTGGTGATGGCCAGCAGCGGTTGCAGCACATTGCTGGTGGCGGACGCGGTCAGCGGGGTAGCCGGTGCACCTGCCACACTGTAATTGAGTGCGGCGTTGTTGGTCAGCGCCTGGCTGGTCGGCGTCTGGGCCAGCACATCCAGGTTGGCCACCCGCGCTTCATAGGTCAGCACCAGGAAGTCGTTGGCCGGATCACCGTCGGCCGGGTTGGTCACATCGCCCAGGTTCCAGGTCAGGGTCTGACCGCTCGGGGTCGGAATATAGGCCGCTGTCACCACCGGGCTCTCGGCACTGCCAAACACATCGGCGCTGACCATGTCCTCAAACACCAGACCAACGGGCAGCACATCTTCCAGCACCAGATTGTTGGTGGTGCCTTCCTGCAGGCCAATGGTCAGGGCGTATTGCACCCGATCACCCACACGCAGATTATCGTCCGCCGCATTGAAGGTGTCGTTCACACGGGCCTTGGCCAGCGTGGTGTTGTCCGGCACGGTGACGGTGGTGGTATCGGTGGTCACGTAGTCGTTGATACCGCCCACGCCATCATTGCCGTCACGCTCGTTGGCATTGATACCCGACAAGCTGGTCCAGGTGGTCTGGGCGGCGTTGATCAGCTCGTCGCCTGGCGCCACGGTGTCGCGCACCAGCACCCGGTAAACGACGTCTCCTGTATCGCCCTCGGCCATGCTGGCCACATTCCAGGTCAGCGTCTGCGGATCACCCGTCACCACTGGTTCCAGCGAACTGCCCAGCACGGTGGCACTGCCCGGCACATACTCCAGGCCTGCGGGCAGGGAGTCAGTCACCACCAAGTCGAAGGCATCGGAGTTGCTGGCGCTGGAGGTGGCCGTCAGGCTGACGGTATAGGTAATTTCATCACCGGCCACCGCCGTCGCTACATCGGCCGCCTTGGTCAGGGTCAGCAACGGCTCAACAATGGTCAGCGAGGCAGACGGCAAACTGGTCAGCGGGCCGCTGGCATTGCCGGTGTAGTCATAGCTGGCGCTGTTATCAAACACATCGCCAGCATTGGTGTTGGCAGTATTGGCCACGTGGGTGGTCAAGGTCACCACCACTTCCTGCCCGGCCGGCACATCACCGATCGCCAGGCTGATGTTCTGACCTGAGGTGTTGTCCGTGGGAGTCACGGTATTTCCACCCACAGTGACCGAGGTCCCGGCGGGTTCATACACCAGCGCATCAGACAGGGTATCGGTAACCACCATGGCCGGACGGGCCGCATTGGAGGCAGGCACCGTGATGGTGTACACCACCTGCTCACCGATGGTGGCTTCTGTCGCCGGGGACACCAGCGCCTTCACGGGTACCGCATCAATGCTGGCATTGGTCATCCAGAACTCGTCCGGACCTACGGCAGCGTACTGCTCACCGTTGGCCGCCGGCAGCGACCAGTAACTGGCGGCGATCACACTGTTGACCCACAGTGAGTTGGCCGGGGTGGTGTCCACGAAACCAATGCTGTACTCGACCGTGGCACACTGGCCCGGGTTCACCGCAGTCACCAGATCGAACACCATGTCACCACCGCTACCAGCCGGCGGAGTGTAGGTGTAATCGGAACCCGCAATCTGGCTGGCACCGTTCACGGTGACCACTGGCGTGGTGATGGAGGTATGATCCAGCTCCGGTGCCAGGGTATCCACCAGCTGCAAGCTGTAGGCCGGCGCGGTGGAGCCTGCGTCGTTACAGGCTTCCAGCGTGAACGGGATGACATCATTGACGATATCGACCTGCCGCGGTGACGTGCTGTCGGGGTAGCGCACTCCCCCCTCGGACTTGGTCACGGAAACGATCACCGGCTGACGCACCTCGACATCGACACTGTCGGTGAGCGTGGTGGTGCCGTCGTAGAAGAAGGACGCGTCGTTAGTCAACACGGTGGAGGGCGCTGCAGTGGCAGGATTATTCACTTCCGCCCGCGCACGGTATTGAATGATAAAGCTGTTGTTGGCGCTGTTTCCGTCAATGGCGTTATCAATGTTTCCGATGTTCCAGGTCAGGGTCTGTCCTGACTGGGCCGGGGCCCCGATATCCGCATGAGTGAAGGGGGCTACCGCGCTGTAGGGGGCTGCGGTATCGCCGTTGATGGCGACCACACTGTCGAATACCAGTCCGGCAGGCAACGTATCGCTTACCACGACCGCATTGGTCACACCTTCACGCAGGATCAGCTCCAGCTGATAGGTAACGGTATCACCCACCCGCAGAATGCCATCGGTGGCAGTGCTCAGCGGGGCGTCATCCCAGCTGTCGGCAACCACGGTCTTGCTGAGGGCGTTGTTGTCCTCGGTGACCACCGTCGCGGTAGCCGGGGCAGTACAGTAATCATTCGGCTGGGTAATGGTCGGACAGCCTGCACCGGTACGCTCACCGGCAATGCCTGTATCCAGAGAGGTCCAGTCTGCCAGCACGCTGTTCTGCAAGGACGGAATAGAGGCGTCGGTGACATTGGCCTGGTAGGTCATTACCAGGGATTGCCCTACCGGAATGTCCAGACTGCCGTCACCGTTGTCGCCACCCCAGATCAGCACCCCACCGCCCGGCTGGCTGGGCGTTGCGTTGAACCCGGTCACATTGGTGCCGTTGATTTGTGCTGTCACTGAGCCGGCAAACGCCATCCCGGTGGGCAGGGTATCCGTCACCGTGGTATCGAAGGCCGTGGCGGTACCGCCATTGGTTACGGTCACGGTGTATTCGATAGCGTCACCACCGGCGGCCGGATCGGTGGCCGCCTTGCCGGCCGTCACGTTGGCCGCCGTCTTGGTGATGGTCAGCAACGGTTCCACCAGAGTGACCGGATCGGCGGTGTCATTGGGGCCGCCCGGTGCCGCGACCTGGGTCAGGGCAGTATCGTTGATGGAATTGAAGGTATAGGACGCCGTGTTGGTAGCCGTATCGCCCGCCTGGTTATTGGTGGTGTTATCCACGGACACGGTAATGTCGATCACCGCCTGGCCATTGGCCGGGATATCGATGCCACTGGCAGTATCTTCAATAATCAGGTTGGTTGGCGTGCCACTGTTGGTCAGGGTCCAGGCACCGCCGGAAACCACGTTGGCGCTGACAAAGGTCAGATCCACGCCGGTGGCCGTCAGGTCATCGAGGATGCGGACATCAAACAGGGCCGTGTCGGTGGGCGTTTCCGGCACGGTGATGCGGTAGGTGAAGGTTTCACCAATGGTCGCTTCCGTGGCCAGTGCGTCCTTGGCTAAAGACAACGGGCCAGGGGTGGTGACCGTGGCCATGTCAGTGTTGCTGGGACCGTAATCCTCACGGTCGGCAGGCACACCAGCCGGCGCATCGCTGTCATCAAAGGAATAGTAATCCGTCACCAGCGCACTGTTGGTGAGCGTCTGGCTGGGCGGTACCGACGGATCCACGGCAACGGTGTAGACCACCGTCAGCGTGCTGCCCACAGGAATGTCATAGACGCCCACCGCGCCGGTGCCGAAATCCCACTCGGCCAGGCCAGTAAGCACATTGTAGGTCGGTGCCAGGGTCGGTCGCGCATTGCCGTCCACATCGATGCTGTCGGTGGTGATACCGGCCAGGCGCATGCCATCCGGCAGGGTGTCCTGCAGCACGGAGTCATAGGCCGGGGCATCACCATTGTTGGTGATGGCAACGGTGTAGGTCACCACTTCGCCAGCGACGACAATGGTGTCACCGCCGGCGGCGCTGACAGTCTTGGTGATGGCCAGATCCGGCTGCAGCACCTGTACGGTGGCGCTGTCGGTAAGCTGGGTCGCCGGGCCTGAGGCCACGGTGTAATCCAGGGTCGCGCCATTGGTGAGCGGCTGGGTGGTTGGGGTCTGGCTCAGGGTGTCCAGATTCTCGACCCGAGCCTCATAGACCAGTACGAGGAAATCGTTGGCGGCATTGCCATCGGCCGGGTTGGTCTGGGTGCCCAGGTTCCAGGTGAGGACCTGACCGCTCTGCGCAGGAATGGCCGCAGGGGTGATCACCGGTGCTTCCACCGAGCCGAAGAAATCCGCGCTGACCATATTCTCAAAGGCCAGACCGGTTGGCAGGGTATCGGTAAGCACCAGGCCATTGGTGGTGCCCTCTTGCAAACCAATACGTAATTCAAATAGCACGCGATCGCCAACCCGCAGATTGTCATCGGCGGCATTGAAGGTATCGGTGGAACGAGTCTTCGCCAGAGTGGTGTTATCCGGCACGGTCACCGTTGTGGTGTCGGTGGCGTAGTAATCGTTGACGCCGCCAGTGTCGGTATCGGCACCGGTACGCTCATTGGTATCCACACCAGTAATGCTGGTCCAGGTGGCTTCGGCCAGGTTGGCCAAGGCATCGCCGGCCGCCACGGTATCACGCACCAGCACCTGATAGGCCACCACCACCGAGGCCCCTTCGACCATATCCATGGCGGGCCAGGTGAGCAGCTGCGGGTCGCCTGTGACGGCAGGTTCTGTCGCGACACCTCCCACGGTGGCAGAGCCCGGCACATACTCAAGACCCGCAGGCAGGGTATCCGTCAACACCAGATCAAACGCGTCTGAATTATTCGGATCAGCCGCCGCAGTCAGCGTCACCGTGTAGTTGATCACGTCACCGGCAGTCACTTCGGTGAGATCCGCTACTTTGGTCAGTGCCACCAATGGCTCAACGATCAGCAGACTGCCCGCGGGGAGACTGGTCAGCGGGGTTGGCAGGCCGTCATAAGTGTAGGTGGCTTCGTTGTTGAAGCTCACCCCGGCGTTGGTGTCCACCGTGTTCGCCACGTGAGTGACCAGGGTGACTTCAATATTGGCACCCGCCGGTACCGGATCGGTCACATTCAGTTCAATGTTCTGACCGCTGCCCGTACTGCTAAACAGGGCATTGGCGCCGCCCACATTCACGTCGGCAAAGTCCAGCACCAGCGCCGGGTCCAGAGTGTCAGTAATAACAACGTTGTTGCGCACAATATTGTCGGCAGGAATGGTGATGGTGTAGGTCACCGACTCACCAATTACCACTTCGCCATCGGCCTGACCGGTGATGGTTTTTACCGGCGCCTGTGGGTTGCTGGCATTGACCATCCACACTTGGGCCGTGGTGCCTGCATATTGCTGACCGCTGGTGGCGGGCAGTGACCAGTAGCCGTCGAGGCTGGCGTTGTTGCTCCACGGTGTCGTGGTGGTGACGTCGGTGTAGAAACCAACGCTGTAGTTCACGGTGACACACTGGTCCGGATCCACCGGGCGGGAATCCGCCAGCACAATATTGAACGCACCACCACGGGCTGCGGGGGCGGTGTAGGTAAAGTCGGCTCCGGCGGTCAACGTGGCCGCGCCCAGCTGTACCGCGGGGGCAGCAGCCAGGTCCGCTTCATCAAACTGGGTCGCCAGGGTATCGCTGATGGCCAGGTTATAGGCCGGAGCATCGCCGTTGTTACAGGTTTCCAGCTGGAACTGCATGGTGTCAGCCGCCAGATCCACCTGGTAGGGGTCGGCGTTGGTACCGGTCCCGGTTCGACCACCAGCAATATCCACCTTGGTGAGGTCGCTCATCACCGGCTGGTTCACCGTGGCGGGAATATCACCAGAAGGCAGCGGCGCGGCAGCTCCGGTGTAATTCAGCTCGGCGCTATTGTTGACGATCTGGGTATCCAGCTGAGCCAGAGTGTCCGCATCATTGGCCAGCACCACCGCCACCACTTCGATGACCAGGGTGTCGTTGGTGTCGTCGGCATCCGGGGTATTGGTGATATCCCCCAGATCCCAACTCAGCGCGCCGCGGGCATTGGCCGCAGGCTCTGTGACCGGGGTGAACGTGATGTTCGGACCGTTGACGTAATTGAAGCTGACCAGTTCCAGTCCGGAGGGCAGTGCATCCGCCACGGTCACTGCTTCGGTAAGCCCTTCACGCAGACCCAGCGTCAGGGCATAGGTCAGCTGGTCGCCCACCCGCACAATACCGTCAAGATCCGTGCTCAGGGTACCGCCGTCATTCCAGGCGTCCGACTGGACCATTTTGGCGAAAGCGGTGTTATCTGCATAGGCCACGGTGCTGGCGGTGGACGTGAAGTAATTGTTCAGGCCCGCCGCATCTGGTGCATCGGCCCCGTTACGCTCTCCGTCAACAGCCCCATCCTGGGACTGCCACTGCACATCCACCTGATTGATCAGGTCGCCGGTGGTGGCACTGTTGATCACCACTTCATAGGTGAGCACCAGATCTTCGCCCACCGGGATATCCAGGCTATCGTCACCATTCAGCGCACCCCAGGTGAGCACGCCGGCGGTCACATCCGGGTCTACCTGGGTAGAAACACCACCCAGCAGAATATCTGCTGATCCAGGCACATACTCCACGCCGACCGGCAGGGTATCGAAGATAGAGGTATCGAAGGCTGTAGAGGTACCGTTACTGGACAGGGTGACGGTGTACTCCAGGGTGTCGCCGCCCTGGGCTGGGGAATTCCCGTCCAGGTTGACCGCCGTCTTGGTGGCGGTGACCACCGGTTCTACAATGGTGATGGCTGCGGTGGTGCTTTCGGTACCCGCCGGATCGCTCTGGGCTGCACCGTTGATACGTGCGTAGGTGTACGTAGCCGTATTGGTGAAGCTCACACCATCCTGGTTGGCAAGGATATTGTCGACCTGCACTTCCAGAGTGATTTGCGCCCGCTCGTTGGCACCCAGATCCAGACCGGTCACATTCTCGGACAGCAGATAGCCACTGCCTGTATCGGTGACGACCAGATTGTAGGTGGTGCCAGTGGGTGTGCCGGTACCATCAATAATAGTGGCCGTGGCCAGCATGGTGGTGGGCACCAGCGCCGTCGGCAGGGCGTCCTGCACCTGCACGTCGAACAGCGGCGCATTCACTCCGGTTTGCGGAACGGTGAACGAGTATTCGAAAATTTCACCGATGGGCGCTTCGGTCAGCCCCACCGGACCTTCCTTCAGCAAAGGACCGGGAGCAAAGATGGTGATATTGGTGGGATCACTGGCTGGCGAGCCAGGATCCGCCTGGTTCACCACCCCATTGACGTTGGGGTCGTCACTGGATGCGCTGACTGGATTGGCCAGATCGTCCTCGGCGGTCATTTGTGCCTGGTTACTGGCCACATCGCCATCGGCAAGGGTATCCAGCAGGTCGACCTCGAACTCGATAGCGATGGACTGCTGGGCGGAACTCGGCGCCACATCAATGGCACCAGAAACGGTCAACAAGCCGGAAGGATCAAAGTCGCAAACGGTTGCGCCAGTCGGGCAGGTTGCCGGATCCACTGCGGCAGAACTGATATCAAAACGCGTCGCATCCAGTTGATCCGTGATGGAGACGTTGTAGATTTCCTGATCCAGGTTGAACAACCGCACCCGGTAACGCAGACGATCGCCCGGGATGGCAGCAAACGCAGGGGATATACCACTGGTCACATTGCTGACCGTTTTCTCGAAGTAGTAACCGGTCAGTGCCGCAGTAACAAATGCTGAATCCTGATTATCCGCTGTGCCCTCGGTGCCATCGGTGCGAGGGCCGGTGTATTCCACCCGGTTGGTGTTGGTGCTGATATCGTTGGCCCAGAACGTGGCTGCTGCCACATTGGTGAGCTCAACACCGTTCGCGGGCTCATTGCTGCCCCCCGGCTGATCCAGCTGACTGGTGTAGTCGATGCGCAGGATTTCATTGGCATTGAGCCCGCCGGCGGAATCCAGCAATTCGATTTCCAACAGGCCATCATTGGGGCCCGTGGTGGTGTAAGTCAGGACATAATCAGATGGATCGAGCAGATTGCCCGCCATGGTGACCGTCAGCGCAGTGGTCGGATCAAAGTCACGCATTTCCAGCGGGATCTGGTCTTCCACCAGGATATTCCAGGCCGGCGCACCGCCCACGTTCTGGACGAAGATGCTGTAGTCCGGCATGTCGCTGAAGTTGACCGCTGTAGAGGTGGTTGTCTTCTCCACCTGCAGATCCGGGCGGGAAATGCTCAGCAGCTCGGCCACCCCATTCTCACCGGGAAGCGGATCATAGAGGGTACCGTCAATCAGGCGGGAAAAAGTCCACTCCGCCACATTGATAAAGGACTTGCCGATATTGTTGAGCGGGTCATCCGTCAGCATCACATCGATCGCGATATGAATCTGGTTATTCGCCGCCAGCGGTTCCGGGTTGAGAATCTCAATGGTGAGCACTCCCGGGGTACTGGGGTTACCCACACTACTGGTCACGGTGAAATCTGTGCCCGGTGTCATGGTCGTCCCTGTGGGACTCCCAGCCGGCCCCCAGGATGCCGTGATATCCAGCAATTCAAGGTCCACACCCAGAGTACCCGGGGTCATGTCATCGGTAATGACGATGTTGCCGAGCTCATTCAGGGAACCGTAACCGGGAATAATGGTGCCGCTAACCGGATCGAACAGTACCGGAATATCCAGGGTGTAACGGAAGGGCACCCCCACACTCACAGAGCTAATCGGGTTGTCTGCCAGGTCAGTGGCGGACTTCTCGATCTTTTCCACCGGGATGATCAGATCCTGACAGCCGGGCTTCACCGAACTGAAGTCCGAGCCGTTTACCGCCCAGACAAAGGCTGAGCCTTCCACGTTCGCACAGGCAAAGTTACCGCCATAACACACGTTTTCAAAAATGATCAGGGTGCCAGGTACGTGGCTGGCAAAGTTCAGGGTGGAGTTCAGCGGGTCATCACAGGTGAAGTTCTTGATCACACAGGAGCGATCGATGGAGAGCTGGTCACTGGGCCCAAACGCCTGACCGTTATTGGCCAGGTCACCGGGGCCATCCAGCTCACAGCTGAAGACATCGAGCGGGTCACTGCCCGGCACCGCAAAGTCGGACACGCTGAAGGAGGCAGCCAAAGCACCAGTGGAGAACGCTGCAAGGAACAGCGCGAAAAGCACCTGGAGGAGACCAAGGCTGGGCTGACCGTGACCGGACGCTGCCGAAGTTCCCGCAGAGGGCTTCACAGATCGACTTGCAAAAAATTGCCCGAGACCGAAGGTTGAATGCTGGCTTGGCGACATTTCCCCATCCCTCAGCGGCCGTCTCAGGAAAAGCTCTTTCTTCAACGCGGCGCCCTTTTTAAAACTTTAGTGTTATTTTCGAACGGCAAAAAATGCCATTTGGACTCCCGAGTCTACGAAATTACTAGTACAAATACCGTGATACGACGCGCACTTTTTCAGGGGAAACAATCGTTTAGGCGGGTTTTCTCTAAAAAATGATAAGAAGTCTTTTGCACTGGATAAGCGGTATTCACGTCGCTAAATCAATAGCTTGGAGGCACAAAAAAGCCGGATCAGGGGAATGCCTGATCCGGCTTAGTGGCGTTATGCCTTCTGGCTAGCCTGCCGGCAGGAAGTCGATGGGGTAAAGAATCTTCGTCTGAGGCACCCCTTCCTTGGCACCAAAGTTAAACATCTTCACCCGCGCCACGATCTTCTGACCCAACGTCGGCGAGTCCAGATCGGTGGATTTCACCCTACAGGCTGACACAGAGCCGTCCGATTCGATGACCAGCTCCAGCACCATCTTGCCTCGCAAGCTTGGGTTGTTGCGCAGCTCCCGGTTATAGATGCGGTACAGCGCAGACTTGTAACGGTCGAAGACAATCTGGATCTCTTCATCCGTACGAGAAGGCCCGGCACCTTTGGTCAGTGGGCGCGCACTTTCTCTCACACTGGCCGCCACCGCACTCTGCACCTGCCCCGTAGAGAGACCGCTACCACTGATAGCGTTACCTCCACCACTGCCGACACCACCACGGCTAACCGAGCTGGCCGCTGCCACACCACCACTGCCGCCGGCGGATGCAGTAATCAGCGCCCGCGATCCAGCTGCACCATTGGCTGCTGCTGCGCCAGTCGCCCGGCTTCCCGAGATTTTCGCTTCCGCCCCCAGGTTGGAGGTCACGGAGTCGTCCATCAGGTCCGCAAACATGTCACTGTGAGCCAGGACACCCTTGGTAACGGCCGTTTCACGCGCCTTTTTGATCTCTTCAGGCTTGGGCGGCTCCTTCTTGGCCACTTTCGGCTCATCCGGCTTGGGCTCGTCTTCCTTCTTCTGTTGCGGCTCCGGCTTCTTCACCGGCTTGGGCTTCGCCTTCTCTTTCACCAGCTTGGCCAGTCGCTCAGGAATCTTGATTTCCCTGTCAGGATCCGGTGGTGGCAATTCCCAAATGGCAGGAATCCCGCCAATCAGGAACATCAATACCAGAGAGATCAACAGGGCCTTGCGCTGCCGCTTCCTGTCTTCTTCAGTCTTCGACCAGGGCAGCAAGCCCGCCACAAAGACCTTGTTGTCATCGGCATCACGCTCGATAACGAAATCGAACTTGGAGTTTTCGAGCTCTTCCGTCACTTCCGCCAGATGGAAGTTGAGCTCGTTCAGGTTACCCTGGTGCCAATCAATTTTTTCCTTCAGCGACCCCTGTGCTTCATCAAGCACCTTGAGCTCACTGTTGAACTGTTCGGCCACCTCGCGGGTACTCGCAATCTTCTGCTCGTGCTCCGCTTCAGATACCCCCTCGCCCCAAAAGAGAGACGCTGCGCCCATTTCATGCAGCTGGTCCAGTGATTCACAAATCACACCCAACAACTGAAACTTCTGGCGTTGCGGCGCCTTCTCCGTCAGTGCAGTCTCAACTTTTTGCAGCTCTTCCTGAAGGTCAGCCAGCGCCTGTTGCTCGCCTTCTACCTGCCCTATCAGGTCCTGCTGTCGCCGTGCTAATGATGTATTCACAGGATCTGCCAATCTGAAAATTATTATTTCTGATTAACCGCAAGCGAAATCTTGGTGTAACCGGCAGCAGTACATGACGCCATCACACGTTTCATGATGCTGTAGGGCACCTTGCGATCAGCCATGATCGTCACCTCGGTACTCTTGTCTTCTTCTTCCTCGGAACCGAGACCGATCGAGCTCTCACGGATCTCCACCATGCGCTCACGAATCGGATCAATAATGCCCTTGGATTCCAGCACTTCGGCCATGGAAATCACAGGCTCGCCTTTCACGATCACCTGATCACCATTCACCGTGACCACCAGGGTTTCCCGTGGCTTTGTCTCGACAATAGAATCCGGCAGCTTCACATCCTTGGGTGGCTCCAGTGGCGTATCCGACTGGTTAACCAGCAGGTAGAGCAGCAGGATGGTAAAAATATCCATCAGGGAGGTCAGGTTCAGGCCAGTGCCTGACTTGTTACCCATGCGCGCCAACCGGCGCATACGACGCTGGTTCTTCATGGCGCATCCCCTATGGAAATATCCGGGAACAACACTTCCGCTTCAGGAGGCGGAGCATCGCTATCACCTTCCTTTTTCGGCTTGTAGATTTTCACCGTATCCATCACCGCGATCATGTCGTTGTATTCAATGTCCGGCTCAAGGAGTACCGTCACGTCTTCCTTCTCCGGATGCTTTTCCTTCAGTCTGCGCAGCTCAGCGGTCAACCCGGCAAAGTCATACGCGCCGTCCTTGCTCGGAAAACGATCCGTGATAGCACGGCCATTACTGATTTCCAGGACGTCCTTGCGAATCATCACCTCAATGGTGACCTTGGGCTTGTCAGCAGCCGCACCACCTGAGCCAGAAGGCAGATTCAGCTCCTGAATTGACACCTGGGAAAACACCGCGGTCGCCAACAGAAAGGGAATCAGGACAACCATCAGGTTCATGAATGAGGTAACGTCCAGTTCCGCATCCGGCTGCTGCTTTTTATGTGTCTTGCGTGCCATGACTTACCACTCAGCTGGAGGCTTCGGCGGAGGTATCGCTCTCGTCTTCCGTCTTTTCTTCTTCCTTGTCTGCTTCATTAGAGGCAGGCGCTGCCTGGAAGCCACGACGGGAGAGGGTGCTGATCAGCTTGAGCGTTTTAACGGAAATCATTTCCAGGCTACCAACGATAGCAGCGGTCTTGGAGTTGACCATGTTGTAGCACACCAACAGCGGGATAGCGGCAATCAGACCAAATGCCGTGGTGTTCATCGCCATCGCAATGGAGTTGGACAGCAGCGCAGATTTTTCCGCCGGGTTGGCGTTGGCCACCGCCTCAAACGCGGAGATCAGACCGATAATGGTACCCAGCAGCCCGAGCAGCGTAGCCACGTTAGCGAACATGGAAATATAGACCGTGCGCGCTTCCAGCTGCGGGGTAATCTCCATCATCGCTTCTTCCATGGCGATCTCGATATCGTCACGACGGCGCACAGTGCCCTGCACTTCCAGGCCCATGGTCAATAGCTGCCCCACTGCTGAGGTGCTGGCTTCCACCATCTGTCGAGCCTTGTCAAACTCGCCCTTCTTGAGCAGCGGATAAATGTCGTCCCAGGTGCGCTTGTTGGCGCGCTCAAGAAGTTTGAGCTTGATAAAACGCTCAACGGCGAAGGCTCCACCGATAATCCCCACGATCAGGATCGGGTACATCCAGAAGCCGCCATCCTGGAAAAATTTAATTGCAACGTTCATGACTCACTCTTCCTCAGACCTTGATGGTTGATTGTTTTGCAAATTACCTGAAAACCCTGAACAACCTTTCTGTTTCCAGCAATACCCTCTGCTGAAACGGTTATTCCTGGCTCCCTTCCGTGCTTACCTGATAAAACTCCAGCTCGCGCATGAATACCGGCTTGTCCACCGGCACCATGTCCTCATTGAGCAAACTGGAGGTCAGATCTGTTTCCACGCCGATTTCGGAGGTTTTCCAGGGCACAATATACAGAGACTTTGGTGCATCATTATTGCCCATTACCGACATGCCCGAAATTTCCTTGGTCTCCTGCGCCTCTTCTGCGAGCAGCATGCCAGGCAAACAGCTCACCAGGAGGAACAGATAAACGAATTTTTTCATGATGCCTCCCTGTCGTTATTGTGTCCGCATTTCCAGATCCGAAATCCAGATTTTCACTTCGTCATCTTTCGGCTTGACTGCACTGTACGCCTGATAGGCATCCAGTGCGCATTGGTAATCCTTGATGTAGATATCACACAGCACACCAAGATTCTTGTTGGCGAGCGCAAACTCAGGATATTTTGTCAGGATTTTCTCGTATGTCTGCCTTGCCTCGACAAACTGTCCCTTTTTCCTGAGGAGCAGTGCATATTCATTGTTGGCCACGGGGTTGTTTGGCTCAATATCCAGGGCAGCCTGCAATTCTTCTTCGGCCTTGTCCATTTTTTCCAGTTTTTTATAGGCAATCGCCATATTGATACGTGGCACGGCACTGGCGTTATTTTGCGCTACCACCTTCTCAAGAAGATCAATTCCAGCCTGGTAGTTCTCCTGTTCCATCTGCACCATGGCAGCATTGAACAGCGCATTCTGCTCTTCATTGAGCACAATATTCTCCCCGGGCTGGGTTGTGGTTCCGGTGCTGGCGCAGCCACCAAGCAACAGGGACAGCGTTATGGCCAAAGTCACCAGCAACAGGGAACGGTGTTGATCTGCCTTTCTCATAGCGCGGACTCCTCCACCATTTCATTTTCTTCGGCTGCCTCAACGGACTCCGCAGACGCGTCTGCTGCCGCATCGCCGCTCTGGGCAACCGGCTCACTGACCGACTCCTCAGCGTCAGATGGTTCTTGTGCAGGCTCTTCGACAGCCTCATCGACAACTTGGTTAGCTGCCTGCGCGGCACCGTCTTCCGCTGCCTCAGCAACGTCCTCGATGACCTCGCTCTCCTGCATCGCGTCATCGCCGATCTGACTGTCTTCTGCCACAACCTCAGCCTCTTCGGCCACTATCTCGGCCTCAGTCTCAGCCTCTATTGCAGCTTCGGTTTCAACAGCAACGGGCTCGCCCAGATCCTGTACTTCCTCGACCGGCGTGTTGGCCGTCTCCTCCATCACTCCGTCATCAACTGGCTCAGCCTCCACGGCGGCCGCCTCTGTGTCCATGTCAGCCTCGCTCTCCATGGAATCGGCTTCGGCCATCGGCGTCTCCATAGGCACAGCCTGAATACCGTCCACCTCAAGCGCTGCGGCCGGGGCAGCCACTTCCGCGCCCGCTTCTGCAGCAGGAAGCACCGGCGCCACCGGCAACTGTGGACTCACCAGCGACTGGTAGCTGACATTGTTGACGGTGGCAACGAAGCCGCTGCTTTCCTCAAACTTGGCGTAACGCCCCGGCATCAACTTGGAGAGTTTGACAATACTCTTGTCCACCCAGACGTTGTAAACGCCCACATCGATGAGCCCCACATTCTTCTCGTGGATGTCGATGGATTTTTCTTCGAACGGATAAGACTGCTCATCCAGCAGGAATTCATACTGCTGCATTTCCAGTTCGCTCAGTCCGCTTGGGCGCTCTGAATTCAGTAACGAACGGCTAAAGTTGTAGTAAATCTCAGCGATGTAATACGTTGCCGCCGCGGTAACCTCGCCAATTTCATAGTTCACCAGGTTCCCAAAGGCCGCATTGGCTGCCTTCATGGCATCACGCTTGCGCGCCAGGCTGGACTGGAATGGCTGGGTCAGCTGCATGGCCGCAAAGTCGTCATACATCGGCTCGGTCAGAATCAGATGCGAGGTACCCGCCAGGTAACGCATACGATCTGAGCGATCCTCAGGTGCGGCCTGGTTATAGACATACACCATGGCATTCAGCTCGTTGTGATACCCGGAAGTGTCACCCCGCTTCTTGAGTACGCCGGCAATCGCATTATGCATTTCCATCACCGGCTCACGCGGTGCCGGGAAGTACTTGATAAAGCGACGACGCACTTCGATCGCCTTGTCGGTATTGTCGACTTCCATATAGAGATCGGCAGCCACCTTCAGGGCCTCGCGACGAATTGCCTCATCATCGCTTTCACTTTCGATGCGCTCGTATTCTGCCGCCGCCAGTTCCAGCTTGCCGTCTTCGCTGTAAACCTGAGCCAGCTTCTTGGTGACATCAGCCTGCAGCTCGTGACCCGGATAGTTGTTGCGGAACGCATTCAGCACACTGGCAGAACGGCCCCAGTCTTCCAGCTTGATCAGCGCGGTCGCTGCATCGTAATCCGCGGAAGGGCGAAGCTTGGATTGTGGCGCTGCCTGCCCCACACGCAGGAAGTGCTCAGCCGCTACCAGGAACTCACCCTGCTCATTAGCCTGCTCGCCCTGCTTGTAGATAGAGGCGGCCAGGTTTTCCACCAGCTCCTTGCGAGTCGGGTCTTCCGGCGCCGTCAAGTTGAGCACGTTCTGGTAAGCGGCTTCCGCATCGGCAAACTGCTTCAACTCAAACGAGGAGTGCGCAACGATCAACCAGCCAGAACGACGCTCTTCCTGCGGCGCCTGCGGGAACATCTCCAGCATCTTTCGACCGGTAGTGACCGCAAAGCCGTAATCCTTCATGGCGAAGATATCTTCCAGCGCAGCGTTCATGACCAGCGACGCTTTTTCATGCTGCGGGAAGGCCTCAGAGAACCGCAGTGAACTGCGAATCACATCGCGCTTAACCGGGTCTTTCTGTTCTTCAGCCGTGACTTCCAGATTTTTACGATGGGTATACACCGCCGCGTAACCGGCAGCGGACGCCTTCTCATGGGCCGGGTAGTCATACGCGGTACGCTCATATTCCAGCGCGGCCTCATGATAGGACTTGTTCTCCAGCAACAGGTCGGCCAGCTGATAGTTCATCACCGGCGCCTGAGTATCTTTCGGGAAGGAATCCAGGAACTCGTGGTACCAGTGCTGTGCTTCCACAAAGTTGTCGGCACGCTGCTTCACGAAATCCTTGTTCTGGTACATGGCGTGGTAATAGTTCGCCAATTCTGTGAGCGTGGATTTCAGCAGCGCCAGTACGTCGGGGTAGGAATCCACCTCGAAGTGCTGCCAATATCTGGATTTCAGACCATAGCTGGTCGCGAATTCCTTGTTGGCCTCGATGACCAGCTTGGGGAAGCCCCCCTTCTTGTAGATCTCGATAACGCGCATATCAAAGTGCGGCGCCACCTTGTGGTAAGGGTTCAGCTCAACGAAGGTCTTGTAGGACGATGCGGCATCCGCATAGCGACGCTTTTCCAGATAGTGCTCGCCCAGGTTCCGGTAGATGTCCACCTCATAGCTGCGCTCACCATGCTTCTCAAAGTATTCCACCACGGAATCCGGCCCACCCATGGCCGAGAAGCTCAGACTGATCACACGGAAGGTATCGTCGATACGCTTCTGCTCAATGTCATCATCCGGGTTATCAAAGTCGTAGCCGATGTTGATCTTGTGATCGAGCAGGGCCACGAACTGATTCATGGCCTCTTCCAGCATATCCTGCTTATAGAAAGTCCAGCCGAGCTTGTAGAGGGATAACTCGTAGTAAAAAGAGCTTGGCCCCATATTGACGATGGCCAGGTAGGCATTTTCTGCCTCCAGGTATTTTTTGCGGGTGAAGTAATATTCACCACGACGGAACTGGACTTCATCAATGTAGGACGAGTTCGGGTATTCCGCAGCAATGCGGTTCATGACTTCGATGGCCTCATCCACACGACCCAGTTCTTCATAGGCACGGGTCATCTGATAAAGCACCTGGTCATTGCGCTCGTACATCGGGTACTTCTCAAGCAACTGCTTGTAGAGCCCAATCGCTTCTTCCGCGCTCTGGTTTTCCAGACCATCCGCCACCTGATCGCCGGTGGCATTGGTGGGCAGGTCTGTCTGGGTAGCCCGGCTTTCGAAGTCCGACTCAGACTCCTTGTCGCCTACCATTGCCATGCCAGACCCGGCAGCCGCCGTCGGCGCCTGCAGTGCAGATTTTTCTGGTGCGTCCATGGGCGCCGCAGAAGCCGCCCCGGTCACCGGTGCCGTCACACCCACCCCCGGGCTCTCGAAGGTGCCGTATTCCCGCTCGATCTTGAGGTCCGCGAGACGACGGATCGCTTCCGGGGTCATGGCCGATTCCGGCGTTTCTTCCAGGAAGTTCTGGTAACCCTGCATGGCCTTTTCGATGCCGCCTTCAATCACCTCATCGGAGAGATCCAGCTTCACATTACGCAATTCGGCCAGGGTGCCCTTCTCCGATACGGAGGCACAGGAAGCCAGCATGACCGAGGCGGCCAGCAAACCGACAAAACGGGATGGCATCATTGTGCTTCGCCCTCCACGTCCACGGGTTTCTCATCCGTTTGCTCTTCGGCTTCAGCCTCAGACGGTTCGTCAGAAGAGGTGTCGGCTTCCTTATTCGCCTCAATGGCTTTCATCATTTTTTGCTGCGCCGCGTCCTGCTGCGCCTTCACAGCCCGGTCATAGCTTTCTGCCATCGCGAAGCGAGCCTGAATCTGATACTGATCAATACGATCACGGCGCTGCTGCAGTTCGTTGATAGCCAGCTTCTCCAGCATATGACCCACCCCGTTCATGAGGTGCGCTACGGTCTTGTTGGCACGGTCGATCTTGGCCCGAGCCCTGACAATCTGATCTTCGTAACCCTGATAACTCTGCGTGGCTGCCTGGCGGGTTCGCACGTAGGAGGCATAGATGGTCTCCATCCGCTGCACGTCCGCCTCCAGCTCCTGGAGATGCTCAAAGGCTTCGGTCAAACGATCCTGGTAATCCAGACTCACATCCCAGCGCAGCACGCCCCGCAAGCGGGCAATGCGCCGACGAGCTTCTTCACCGGAAGGCGTGTCGTCATTGCGGTACTGCTCTTCGAGCTGATCGAGCTGCATGGACACAATGCGCTCATCGGCGGTGACCAGCATTTCGGGTTGAGGCGCCACCAGCAACCGCTCCAGGCGGCTCTTGATGCTGTCGCGCTGCTCCATCCGCAGCAAAATCCGCGAGTCCAGCTCGCGGAAACGGGCATCAATCCCTGGCAGCAGCGGCTCGTAATAACGGCGACGCATTTCGATCATATCTTCGTAAGCATCCAGATTATCGACCCAGGCGATCATGCGACGGCGCATATCTTCCAGATCCAGGTAGTTTTTCAACAACACCTGAAAGTCGTTGGACGCCATCAGATCCATCAGATAGAAGGTTTCCGGGGTCTCTGGCAACTCACGCAAACGAATCAACCAGTTACTGTCCAGTTTGATTTCTTCACGCACCATGGCCTTGAAGAAATTGCCATTACGGATACTTTCGATGGAATCGTTAAGACGGGTTTTCTCGACACTGAACGCATCCAGCGCACTGCCATACAACAGAGCCGCGCGGCCATGCATCTCCAGATTGGCATAGGCATAGGGCACACCCAGCAAACTTTCCTGTACGGCTTTGTTGGTGGGGTTGCGTTTGAAAAGAATGGTCCAGGGCACCAGAGCACGATCAAAACGCTGCGCCGCCACATCGGACCAACCGGATCCCAGCAGCGCCTTGTTGGAGAAGGGCCCCTCCAGTCGCACCCGGTCCAGATACTGCTTGGCCTCTTCCGGTTGCTCGGCCTCCAGCAGTCGATAACCCAGCACCAGATTCGCCTTGTCGCGAATGCCCAGTGAAGGCTCGTCTTTCTTGCTGACCTGAATCTGGCCAGTCTTGTCCAGCTGCGCCAGACCCTTCTTCTCTTCGCCGGACAGAATCAGGGCAATACCGCGGTTGTAGCCGGCAAAGCCTTCATAGCCCGGCTCTTTTTCCAGCTTTTCCAGAATATCAATGGCTTCGCTGAAGCGGCCATTCACTGTGTAGATCTGGGCGCGCAACAGACGTTCATCATTACGCACGCTTTCCGGCACGGTGCCTTCGATGCGGTCGATGGTGTGTATCGCATTCAGTTTCTCACCCTTTTCATAAAAAATCCGGGCAAGTCGATAAGCCGCTTCGTTCTTGATCTGTTGATCCACATCGCCTTCGAGCACCGCCTGGATAGCGCGGCCCGCTTTACGATGCATGCGGTAGGAAAGTTCAAAATCGCCGACGGAGAATTCCGCGTAATTGGAATCAATGTGCAATGGATCGAGCATCCGCTCATCCACTCGGTAGTACTGCTCCAGCTCCGCATCCAGCCGGGAGATAGCGTCAAAGTACAACCCTTGCTGGGCATAATAGAACGCTTCCCCCAGGAACAGGTCCCGCGGCTGCTGATCGGAAGTGTCTTCAGCCCAGGCCGGCACCATGGCGCACAGCCCGAACAGCACAATGTGTCGGAAGGCCATGAATTACCGGTCTTTGAAGTTAATGGTGTTGCCCGATTCGAACAGGGTGATCTCTACCAGGCTGGGACCCTGTGCCTTGTTAAAGGTATGGGTCGCGGTTTCCTGAAAATCCTTACCGGATACGGTCACTTCCAGCTTGTGCTGGCCCGCACGGACATTGCCGGTGTAGATACGCTGAACACCGCCGGTTTGCAGCGCTTCCAGCTCCTTATGGGTATAAACGTGATGCATGACATCCTCGCCATCCACACGGATGTCCACGGAGTCCACACGCTTGCCCTGATCCCCGGCCATGGAGACAAAGACGGATACCTGGGTATTGGAAGGGTAAATCAGCTTTTCTTCCAGCTGCAAAAGCTCAGTCGAAATGGCCAACACATCCTGCTTGATGTCCTGAACCTGCTCGTCCAGCCCCTTGATCTTGTCGCGAGAAACGCCCTCGGCAGCCGTCGCCAGCTGCGCCAGCACCAGCATCATTGCCAGTGCAATGCCCTTCATTACTTCAAACATATCGACCCCGGGGCGAGCCCCTTCCAGAATTCTTTTAGCACATCTGACCATGCCCGGATCGTCAAATCCTCCGACTGGTCCTCATTTTTGTAAGTTGAAAGGATTATTTTTTGAGAAATAACAAGTACCTAGCTGACAACCTTAAAGCATGATATTCAAATGAAACATATTGAATAGAAGGAGAGAATCAAAGCCCGTTCCACCCCGCCATGACTACCGTTCATAGGTCTGCACCGCCATTTTTGTGATCTACATCACGCGGCGAACACCCCCTCCCCAGCCCCCGAAAAATCCGGCACACTGCCCCCAACACGGAAATTCGAGGCAGTATGAATACCCACCTCAGCAATGGACTGAACATTATCAAACGCGCGGGACGCCTGTGGCTGGACAGCAATGCTGGCAGTTACGCCGGCTCCCTGGCCTTTTTTACCCTGTTTTCCCTGGCTCCGGTGATTATTCTCGCGGTGAAGGTGATCTCCCTGGTGATGACCAGTGATGCCGCCCTTGCCCAGATCCTTTCGCAGCTGGAACATACCGTAGGCCCCGCCGCCACGGAAGAAATTCGTAATCTGATTGCCAAGACCCAGGCCCCGAGCCGGGGCATGCTGGCAGGCTCACTGAGCTTGCTGGTCATCATCGTTGGTGCCACCACCGTCTTCGCCCAGATGCAGCGCTCCATGAATACCATCTGGGATGTGGCCCCACGCCCCTCCCGCAACACCATTCTTGCCCTGATCAAGAGTCGCCTGCTGTCGCTGACGGTGGTCATCTCACTGGGGTTCGTGCTGCTGGTATCGTTGCTGCTGAATGTGTTGGTACATACATTGATGGCCTACGCTCAGGACTGGATTCCTTTCAGCGGCAGCCTGGCCGTCACCATGGAGATCCTGGTATCGCTCACGGTGATCACCTTGCTGTTCGCCACCATGTTCCGGGTGCTGCCCGATGTGGTGTTGCGATGGAATGACGTACTGATCGCCGCCCTGATAACAGCCGTGCTGTTTTCCATCGGCCGCGCCCTGATTGCCCTCTATCTCACCTATACCGCCACCGCCTCCTCCTACGGTGCGGCCGGCTCTCTGGTCGTGCTGCTAATGTGGGTTTATTACTCCTCGATGATCCTGCTGTTCGGCGCCGCGCTGGCCAGGGCCATCTGCGAACATCGCAATGTGATAGTGCGCCCCCGCAGTACAGCCATTCGCGTACGCCGAGAACTGGTTCACTGAGTTTTTTACAGCCCTGCCCGATCTGGGCAGGTATCCTTGGCGTTTACCCGTTCCACCCACCCTGCTGCCGGAGAGTGCATGTCCGCTGTACGCCTGCTTCCCCTTGTTGTTCCCGCCCTGCTACTGGCCCAGCCTTCGTTTGCTGAAGACACCGAGGCCACGCTCACTGAGGAGGCATTCCGTGAGTGCGTTACCACGCTGGAAGCCGATGCCATCAGCATTGGCTTGCCGGAAAAAACCGTCAGAACAAGCCTGGCCGGGGTGAGCCTCAATCAAAAAGTGATTGAGCTGGATCGCAGCCAGCCGGAATTCACCAGCAGTTTTGCCGACTACTACACCCGCCGGGTCAGCGACACCCGTGTCAAAACGGGTCGCGAACGTTACCAGGAGCTGCAGCCGCTGCTGCGCGAGCTGACCCGCGAGTACGGCGTTCCAGGTCACTACCTGGTGGCATTCTGGGGGCTGGAAACCAATTACGGCGGCTACCTGGGCTACATTCCCACCCTGGACGCCCTGGCCACCCTGGCCTGTGAAGGCCGTCGCGGCGAGTACTTCAAGGGCGAACTGTTCAATGCCCTGCGCATTGTCGATGCGGGCGATGCCCGCGCCGACACCATGAAAGGTTCCTGGGCCGGAGCCATGGGCCAAACCCAGTTCATGCCCGCGATCTTCCTGCGCTACGCCACCGACCACGACAAAGATGGCCGCCGGGATCTATGGGGCAGCCGGGAGGATGCACTGGCATCCGCAGCCAACTTCCTGCGAGATCTGGGCTGGGAGAAGGAACAGCGCTGGGGCCGGGAGATTTCCCTGCCCGACAACTTCGATTACTCACTGACCGGCCTGGGCGGCAAACGCAGCCTGGCGGAATGGGCCAGACTGGGCGTGACGATGCCCAATGGCAGTCCGCTGCCAAACGCTGAGATGCAAGCCGCCGTGATTGTTCCCTCCGGACACAACGGGCCCGCCTTCCTCGCCTACCAGAACTTCCGCGTGATCATGGGCTGGAACCGCTCCGTTGCCTACGCACTGGCGGTGGGACGTCTGGCCGACCGCATTGCCGGCGCTGGCGAATTGAGTGTGGCGCCGGTTCCGGCGCCGCGGCTGAATCGGGAACAGGTCATGGCGGTTCAGCGTACACTGAACACCCAGGGCCACGATGCAGGCCCCGAAGACGGCCTCATGGGCCCCGGCACCCGCAAAGCCATTGCCCGCTATCAGCAAGCCAACGGCATGGTGCCGGACGGCTTCCCTGACGCCGAGGTACTGAAAGCGCTGGGCGTGCTCGATACCGGCGAATAGCGCCATCGGCCACGGGCAGCGGGTGCACCTGACCCACTGTCCGTGGCATGCTCTTGGTTCGTCTCAACCGGAGCGACCCCATGCGCCCTGTTCTTGCCACTCTTCTGGGCAGTCTTACCCTCACCGCCTGCGCCGACCACAGCGCGTCGCTGCAACCCAGTACCGATAACACCATCACCGCCAGCGAAATCAGCAGTGGACTCCATCATCCCTGGTCCCTCGCCTTTGTCACAGACAAGGAGTGGCTGGTCACCGAGCGACGCGGCACGCTGCGACGACTGGTGGATGGCAAGTTACAGGGCCCACCAATCAGTGGTGTGCCCGAGGTCGCTGCGGTCGGCCAGGGCGGCCTGCTCGACATGGCCCTGCATCCGGACTTCGCCAACAACCAGCGCCTTTACCTGAGTTACAGCAAACCCTGTGGCGAGGACGGAGGCACCACCGCTGTGGGCTATGGCCTCTACCAGCAGGGCAGCCTCAATGACTTTCGGGATGTCTACGTGGCCGAGAAATCCTGTACCCGAACCGCCAAACATTTCGGTGGCAGAATCCTGTTTGATGATGCCGGCCACCTGTTCCTGACCATTGGCGATCGCGGCCAGCGTGAGCGCGCCCAGGACACCAGTGATCCGGCAGGCAGTGTGCTGCGCCTGCACGATGACGGCCGTATTCCACAAGACAACCCACTGACAGACCAGGCTGGCAAGGCCGCTGAAATCTGGAGCTGGGGACACCGTAATCCCCAGGGCCTCGCACTGCACCCGCAAACCGGCAAACCCTGGCTCAACGAACACGGCCCTCGCGGCGGCGATGAAATCAATGCGATAGAACCGGGCATCAATTACGGCTGGCCGGTGATCACCTATGGCCGCGAGTACTATGGCCCCAGCATTGGCGACACCGAAAAGAAAGGCTATGCCCAGCCGCTGCTGCACTGGACCCCCTCGATTGCGCCTTCCGGCATGGCGTTCATTACCAGCAACCGCTATCCGGGCTGGGAAGGAGATGCAGTGAACGGCGCGTTGAAGCTCGCCCACCTGAACAAGGTAACGTTCAATGGCCTCACACCCACCGGCGAGGTGCGCCTGCTACTTGAGCGCGAAGAACGCATCCGCGACGTGCGCCAGGGGCCCGACGGCTACCTCTACCTGCTCACCGACAGCAGCAACGGGAAACTGCTCAGGCTGGAGCCTGCGCAATAGGCTGCGCCGCCCTGATGGCATCACACCTGGCGGGGGGGGTTGGGCATAAGGAAAGCGAGTTTCGAGTTTCGAGTTTCGAGTTTCGAGTTTCGAGTTTCGAGTTTCGAGTTTCGAAGAGCAAAACCCGTTACAGCTGAAGGCCAAAGGTTTTTTTTAAAGCTTTTGATTTTCGCAACTCGAAACTCGTACCTCGCAAGCCCTCTCCCTCATAACCGCCCCCCCTCTTTAGGAGCCAAGCGAGCCCGATCGAAGGAACAATATTGTTCGTGAGGACCGGTTGCGGGTTCTGACACGCTTCTAATCAGAACCCCACCGACGTCACCAGCTGGACACTGTGCGTGCTGGTAATCAGGTCATCGTCCGTGTAGGCATATTCGAATGCCACGCGCAGCGGGGCGCGATGAGCCAGCAACAGCTCGGCATCGAGGCCGACAATAGCCTGATTGAGTGCCAGATCAGTGAACCCGAAATCCAGGTCATAACGACGATAGCGCAAATGCAGGGCCTCTCTCCGTAACGACACGGGCAACGAGAACGAGTACCAGGGCAGGTTCACCACCTTGGACACACTGGCCTCAGCAAAGGTGACCGCTTGCGCATACACCGTACCTTCCAGCGCCGGAATCACCACACGGGATGGATCGTTGGCGATGAAGTCCTGTGCTTCATCCAGCTCAACCCCGCGACGCTCAAACTGGCTGATGGTCGCTTCACTACGTGAATACTGCCCTCGGGCGCCCAGGTAAAACTCGGCCGGAAGATCCGTCATCAGGCTCAGGGTGCCGCCATAACTGACATCCCCGCGATCCTCCACCTGATAGCCACTCACCCCGAAGTGCTTGCTGGGCAGATAGGCATTGCCATACCAGGTGGTGCGATTCAGGTTCCACTGT
Organism: Alcanivorax sediminis; assembly: GCF_009601165.1. Lineage (NCBI taxonomy): Bacteria > Pseudomonadati > Pseudomonadota > Gammaproteobacteria > Oceanospirillales > Alcanivoracaceae > Alcanivorax > Alcanivorax sediminis. Next base: position 269,056 of record NZ_WIRE01000001.1, read on the forward strand.
GCCGCCAGTGGCTCTCGCTCATCCAGTTGATAGTCCTGATACCAGGTCCCGGCCAGCTCACTAAACCAGTAACCGGACTGCAGAAACGGCAAACGCAGCTCCGCACTCAAGCCATGATTGCGTGCCTCTTGGGGTGGGGTTTGCCGATCGAGCTGGTCATCCAGCACCCAGTACTGCCGTACACCGCCGATCAGGAAAAACTGGTTGTTGCTGTATCCCATGCCAGCCAATCGGGTCAGGTCATCATCTCGATAACTGAACAGGGAAACCTCATTCTGTTGCAGAGGATCTGCAAAGCGCATGTTCACGCTGTACAGGGTATGCACATCGCTCTCGTCCTCCGCTGTGTTTTCATTGTCCTCATCCTCAAGCCAGGCCAGAGACAAGTCCGTGCCGCTGTAACGCAGTGCGGTCCAGGAATGATAGGGGCGGTCCAGCATCAGGCTTTGCGATTCACTTTCTGCCGTCAGATCATCGCCGGCGCCAGCAGGGGTATCCCAACGCAACTGGCGAACGAAGGGCTCACCAGGCCGTGGTTGCAGTTGGCGCAGGTAATATCCGTAGTGATCCGCCTGAATCGCCACTGCCAGTACTTGCTCATCGTCCAGCAGACGCGCGGCCACAATATCGTCCTCCGCCAGCACCCGGTCGACCTGCCCCCTGAGATCAACTCGATACAACGCAGAGCCGTGCTCGCTGTTCGCCACGAACAACACTCGTCCCTGACTATCCACATCCGCGATGACCCCGTAGTAACCTGAGTACTGGTACAGCCGGGTGCGATTGCGATACAGGCTGCGCTGTGAGCCGTCCTGCACAAAGTAGTAAAGATCATTGCCCCGCACTTCCACCGACGAATTGACCTGGCCGTAGAAGTGATCGCCCACGAAAAGCTGCGGCTGGTCGTAGGAACTGGCCACGTCGAAATACACCGGCTCGCCGTCCGCGGTGTAACCCTGAATCACCTGTCCCCGTGTCTGGCGATTCAGGTGCGCCCCCTCACTGTAAAGCCCCTGATAAATCCGCCAGGGCGTGCTGTAGGCACTGGCCATGGACCAGGTCTCGCCGTCATGACGAAAAAGCTCGCCGGCCCGGAACGTTGAGCGCTGCCGTTTCAGCTCGGCACTTTCCCGGTCCATCGTCACATGCACGGGTGCACGCACATCCTGCGGGCTGACCAGGAAAAAGAGCTCGCGCTCATCACTGTTGAGGGCATTGAAATGCTGCGAGGTGAGCAGCGGCTCGCCCACACTCATCCGCGCCTGCTGCGCCTGGCGGGTTTCATGCTTTACCCAGTCGTCAAAGGTCCTGTCAAAACTGTTGCCGATGGCCGACCGCAGCGGTGCATTGGTAACGAAGGGCACATACCAGTACCGTGAGCGTTCCTTGAAATAACGGTTGGTGGCATCCAGTCCGTACTGATTCGCCAGAAAATATTGGTAATGGCTACCCAGTACATAACTGCTTTCGCCATAGGGAAAATAGAGGGTCTGGTTGTAGGCCCGCTCCGGCGTCAGGTAGCCAGCACTCGCCTGGGCATGTACCAGCGCATCAAACCGGCCGCTGTAAAGACGGCCGCCATTGCCATGGCGGGATTCATTCAACACCGCATTCCCTTCCAGCATGAACGATGACTCAAAGGCGTTGGGCAGAGTCGCGGGAAAAAACGGTGTCATCAGCATGCCATTGCCCAGTACCGTATGCAGGGAGCGCGATACCGGGTTGTCCTTGGCATTGACCTGGTAGTTGTGAGCCGTTTCGTGGAACAGCAAGGTATCGAGCCAGGACGTGGTCGAAAAATAATCCACGGCAGCAGCCCCACCCGCATAGTTGATCTGGCGGTTCAACGGATACTGGGTGGAAAACCCGTTGGCCAACTGGTTGTTGTCTGAGATCAACCCCACATACAGGGTGGAATCCAGCGGGAAGCCAAAACTCGCCTCGTAGGCCGCCTGCAGATGCGGCGCCATACCCGCCGCATGTTCCGCAAAGACCCGGTTTTTCTCGGTAAAAATCAGTTCCGTAGCGCCAGCTCCGGCCTTGTAGTACGCCTCGTCATGGGGCACCACCGTGGGATTGCGCTGCACAAGGGTTTCGCCATGCACCGTTGTTGCACTCAGCAACCCTGCCAGTCCCATCCCCAGGCAGCCCTTTATTTCCATTCCCTTCGCCCCTTCCTCAACCCGGAGTTACCCACAGCCTGCACGACACTATTACACATGCTCACAGAGTTCACTGTTCAGAAAAGCTCGCACCACTGCATAGCAACAGCGTTGCATGTTCACATTATTTACCCTCGGCAACTCTTGTCCGCATTGCGTTGCCCGCATCAAACAATAATTCCGAGGCCAACCATGTTTCTGCTACACCCGGTGCGTTACCCCTCTTTGTCAGCCGGTGTGCTGACGTTGTCCCTGCTTATGACTGCCTGCGGTGGTGGTGGCAGCAGCCCGACGCCAGTAGATGACAGCCAAACCGTAAGCCCACCTCCTGCGCCCAATGTCAGCGAGCCCGAACCCGAACCGGAAACGCCGACACAGAAAACTGTCAACCTGACCTGGCCGGAGGCGTACCAGCGTGAAGATGACTACCCCGGCAGCGTTAGCTTGCCACAACAGCTGATCACTCTGCGTGATGGCATTCGTCTTGCCGCCACAGTCACCCTGCCCGCAGATGAAGACGGCAATGCCATCGCGGGTCAATTCCCCGTTATCGCAACCTTTACGGGCTACAACCAGTACTACTCGGGGATGGCTCTTTCCGACAATGCGCTGGTGCAGAAAGGCTATGCCTATATCACTGTAGACATGCGCGGCACCGGCGCCTCCGAAGGCAGCTGGCAGGCATTCAGCCAGATCGACCATGACGATATTGCAGAGCTGGTGAACTACATCAAGGCACAGCCCTGGAGCAACGGCACCATCGGCATGAACGGCGCCTCCTACATGGGCATTACCGGCCTGCTGGCCGGCGCCACCGGCGACCCGGCGGTGAAAGCGATCTTTGCCATCGTACCCATGGCCGATGCCTACCGTGACGTGGTGTTTGGCGGCGGCCAGGCCAATGCCGGCTTCATTCCCCTGTGGGTCACGCTGGTGACCGGCCTGAGTCTGCTCCCCACCCCGGTGGGCTTTGACAACAGCGACCCTGGCTACACACTGACCACCCTGCTGCAGCACCTGCAGGGCGCCCTGACAGAATTTCAGGCTCCTGTTGTCGCAGGGGCTTTGATAGGCAACGAAAACAAGTTCGACACCCCGTTCTGGCGAATCCGCTCTCCCATTGAGAAAGTAGCGCAGATCACCGCACCGACCTTTGTGGTCGGCGGTCTGCACGACATCTTCCAGCGTGGCGAACCCCTGATCTACGAAGGCCTGAAAGACCATACTAACGCCAAGCTGTTGATTGGCCCCTGGACCCATGTGGATGGGTCCTCCGGTGCCAACCTGCCCGCCGACGGCGTACCAGATCTGGCCAGCATCCGCCTGGCCTGGTTTGATCACTACCTCAAGGGCATGGACACCGGTGCCGAGAGTTATCCGCCGGTGACTCAATACTACAAGGGCGCCGAGCGATATATCACGGCTGCCGACTGGCCCCACCCGGACGCCCACGCGGAAACCTTTTATCTGCATGGCAAACCACTGCTACCCCAACTGGGCTCCATCACCCGGCAGCCCCCTGCCGCCCGCTACCAGACCAGCCTGCTGCAAACCCCCATCAACGGCCTGTGCTCCGCCAGCGCCAGCCAGTGGACCGCCGGACTGCTTGGCCTGATAACGCCCCCCTGCGCCGAGCAAGACAACGTGGTCAATCTGCTGGAAGCGGTCTACACCAGCGAACCACTGGCCGAAGCCATGGCCATCAATGGCCCGATTACCGGCCAGATCTGGGCGTCCACCACCGCCTTCGATACCAATGTGACAGTGCGGGTCAGTATCGTGGATGAAAATGGCTTGGCCCGTCCGCTGACCCATGGCATCCAAATGGCCTCCATGAGTGCCAACGAGCCTGAGCGAGCCCGTTACATGGATGACAAACTGGTCCAGCCCTGGCATCCCTTCAGCGCCGAATCACAGCGAAGCATTATGCCGTTCGAGCCTTTTCAGGCCGACGTGGAAGTGCTCTCGACCAGCGCAGTGATTGCGGCCGGGGAGCGTCTGCGGATCAGTGTAGGTGCCAGCGATTTGCCCCATGGCATCAGCCCGTTACCGGATCTTCTGGCCAGCCTGCTGGGGGCCTTGACGATTTACAGCGCCCCGGAGATGCCCTCGCGGGTCAATATTCCGCTGGTACCGGTGGAGTCACTGCAATAGAAAGAAAACGAGTCTGCGCCGGCCCAGCCGGCACAGACTCCATGGATAGCAGAGTCATGCTCTGTGCGCATGCCCTCAAACCGGTCAGAAACGGCTGATAAAGCCCAGGTTGATGGTGGTGAGATCGAAGTCGTCATCGTCATCCAGCTGAACCCACTCGGCATAGAGCGCTGCGTTCTCACTAAGATTGATGTCCACACCCGCGCCATAGGAAGGATCACTGGCGGTGACTTCCTCACTCTCACGCGAGCTCACCGAGCCCAGCAAGGTGCTGGTGGTGAATTCGGTCGTCACCTCTGCCGTGGCCGTGGAGTGCCCAAACAACACATACGGTGCCACCGGCTGGCGACGATCCAGACCCAGCTTCACATAAGCCCCCACCAACCATTCCGGATCGATATTGACGGTGTAGCCCCCCTCGCTGAGCTCATCATCATCAATGCCATAACCCAACCGTCCCTCCAGGGCCACATAGGGGTTCACCTGTACCCCGAAGCGGGTCTGGAAAGCACCCGGTTCGATATCATCGCTGTCTGTTTCCTGGTTAAGCATGCTGTAGTGGATACCGAAGTAGCCATCCTGATCATAAACGTCGTCGGCAAACGCCGGCGCATGCAGTGCCAGCAACGCCAGCGGTATCAGCTTTTTCATCTCAATCTCCCTGATCATTAAGTCATGAGAACATGGTACAGAAGCCCCTTTCTCGCGTCATCAAAGCTTCGCAAAATTCGGTAACCCTTTGTAATTCATAGGCCAATCACATAGTAAGGGCTAACAAACAGGCAAAAAAAAAGGCCGCACAAAGGTGCGGCCCAACGACCTGTGCCTGGGGGGGCAGCAGGTTATCGGCATTCACAACACGTCATGGATCGCCATCAAGGCAGAACCCGCATGATGGAATCAGCAGTAACTTGTATGGGGTGGTGAGGCAATACGGGTCAGATACCCGTTATATAGACAGGTCATAATGAGCTCTCCCAAGTCCTTTTGTTCGCTCCCGGCCCGCTTCTAGTGCGTTATTGTCAGGCCGTTTTCATTATCTTGAACCGTTTGCGTGCACTAATTTTTATGCACCTCTGCGCGTAAATACAATCCCTTCATTACGGCTACAGGCCAAGCGGTCGATTTAGCCGGGTTTCCGGTTCAAACCCCGGCTCGAATGGTCTTCAGTGATTTCGAGAATGCGCCGCTTGAGCGTCACAAACTGTGAAATAGCGCACAGTGAACAAAACAGAACAAAGAATTTCCTGCCGGTAACGGAACCGGCGCCCGACGCAACCAGCTCGGCCCTTGATGCCAGCGCGCCGCTGGCGCTTCGGACCTTGCTTCAGGCACCCCGCATCTGGCTTCGGACGTACACCTACCTCACCCCGGCCGAAAGGGATTCCGGCTGCACAAACTGGCCAGTGACCGGGAAACGTACGGTGACCAGCAGACCGCCATGGGGATGGTTCGCCAGCGCCATTTCTCCGTGATGCATGTCCACAATGCGCTTGACGATGGCCAGCCCCAACCCGCTACCACTCAATGTGCGCGCCTTCTCGCCGCGGGAGAATGGTTGCAGCAGCAGAGGGATATCTTCCTCCTTTACGCCCTTGCCATGATCACGCAGGGTCAGCACGACCACGTTCTCCTCTACCGCAGTGCGGATTTCCACTGGCGAGGCACCATACTTGAGCGCATTGCCGATCAGGTTGGCCAGCATGCGTTTTACCGTGAGTCGCTTGAGCATCATGCGCGGCAGGTCATCCAGCTCAAACCGAAGCTGCTCTGCCGGGTACTTGCCCGCCACCTCCTGAATCAGACCATTGAGGTTTTCAAAATCCGGCGTTTCATCCGCACCATCGCGAATAAATGCAATGAACTGATCGAGGATGGCATCCATGTCCTCAATGTCTTCGATGATGCCCTTGGCAAGCTCCTCATCCTGCATGAACTCAGCGGAGAGACGCAGTCGCGTCAGCGGCGTGCGCAAATCGTGGGACACCCCCGCCAGTAGCAGCGCCCGATCGCGCTGCGCCTGCTGCAGATCGCTGGTCATGCGATTGAAGGCGGTGTTCACGGCTTGAATCTCTTCCGGGCCAACGGAGGTATCCAGCAATGGCACGGCTTCGCCGCGCCCGACTTTCAACGCCACCCGGGCCAGCCGCCGCAGCGGAAGATTCAGCCCTCGCGCGATCAGCAGCCCCCCGATAATGGCCAGCAACGGTACCGTCACCCCCCAGCCCAGCAACAGGTAACGGTCATAATCACGGAAAAACTCCATGGGCACCCGCAACCAGTTGCCCCGGAACGATTCCGCGCTCACCCACAGCACCGGCTGACGACTGTCTTCCAACCGCACGGTCACCGGTTCGTCGAGCATCACTTCCAGCTCTTCCTGAAATCGACTGACCACCGGCAAGGACAGCAGCATGGAGCCCTGATGGAGGTTACTGGGCGTCGCCACCTCTATACTGGTCGCTCCCGCCAGCCGCCCGGCCAGCCTGGCGTCCTCCTCACCGGATTCATTGAACGCCAGCTCCGCCTGCAGCACCGTCAGGCGAGCATATTCTCGAATCCCGGGCAGGTAAGCATTGCGCGCAAAGAACCACAGGGTCAGCGCCTGGCTGATACCGATCACCAACCCCACCACAATGGCAGAGCGGACAAAGGCCGTACGGGGATAGAGTTTCATGGATAGATCGCCAAAGGCCTGACGCCCGAAGCCTGACGCCCAAAAGAGCACCCGACTTTAAGCGTCGGGCGTTCAATCAGGTACAAACACATAGCCCACACCCCAGACCGTCTGGACATAGCGAGGCTTGGAGGGGTCGTCTTCCAGCAGGCGGCGCAGGCGGGAAACCTGCACATCGATGGAGCGCTCCATGGCAGACCATTCACGACCACGGGCCAGGCTCATCAACTTGTCGCGAGTAAGCGGTTCACGGGGATTCTGCACCAGCGCCTTGAGCACAGCGAATTCACCGGTGGTCAGGCTTTGCGGATCGCCGTCGCGGGTCAGGGTGCGGTTGGCCAGATCCAGCATCCACGGGCCGAAGCTTACCTGCCCCTCCTCTTTGCTGGGCGCGCCCGGCAGCTCACGAACATGACGGCGCAGCACCGCGCGAATGCGGGCATCCAGTTCCTTGGGGTTGAACGGCTTGGGCAAATAGTCATCCGCACCAGCATCCAGCCCCTCAATCCGCTCCGCATCATCACCCTTGGCGGTCAGCATGATAATCGGCAGGCTGTTCTCCGCTTCGCGCAGCCGACGGCAGATGGACAAACCATCTTCGCCCGGCAGCATAAGATCCAGTACCATAAGTGAATAGATTTCACGGGACAGGGCTCGGTCCATTTGCTCGGCATCCGCTACCGCCTTGACGGTGTAGCCAGCCTCTTCCAGAAACCGTTGCAACAGGCTGCGCAGGCGCGCATCGTCATCCACGACGAGAATCTTGTCTTGTTGTTCGCTCACTGGGCCTCCCGGGAATCTGCGCACTGGGCATGCAGACGCAAAGAATTAACGAAACAGAACTATTTCACGCTCTGATTTACGCATTATGCTGCGAACGTGCAAGAAATTGGCAGGACCAGATTGTTTAAAAACATTGCCAAGCCTCTCTGATCCGGCTTGACGTACCGTTACCTGAACGGCTTTTACACTCAAGAATAAAATAGATAAGGGGTCGACCTTGCGCGAGCGTCTCCAACAAATTCCACCGATTCCCCGAGTCATTCTGGGCACCGTTGCGGCCATTGTCCTGTTGGCCATATTCAAGCCCTCGGCCCCCACCCAGGATGTCAGCGAACATTCCGACCGGGTGCGTTATGTGCTTGCTGAACCCGCCGCCCGGGCTCCACAGGTGCAGCTGTTTGGCCGGGTGCAGTCCCCTCGCGCGGCCAGCCTGACTGCGGTGGTGACGGCCAACGTCTCCGAAATCCCCGTACGGGCAGGCAACCGGGTCAGCCAGGGCGACCTGATGATTCAGCTGGACGACACCGAAGCCGCGCTGGCTCGCGATCGCGCCCGTGCCAGCCGCGATGAGGCCCAGGCCCAGCTACAGACCACGCGTCTACGCTACGACAGTGACAAACAGAACCTGGTACTGGAGAAAAAACTGGCCAGCCTGGCCGCCGACAATCTGGAGCGCCTGCAATCCCTGCGTGGCAAAAACCTGGTTTCCCAGACTCAACTGGACCAGGCCGAGGAAGCCAAGGCCCGTGCCGACCTGTCGCTGGCCCAGCGCCAGCTCAGCGTCAGCGACTTCCGAAATGAACTGGCACGCATGGAAGCGCGCCTGGCAAGCGCCGAAGCCCAATTGCAGCAGGCCGAACTTGATCTCGGCCGCACCCGGGTGGAGGCTCCCTTCGACGGTACCGTGACCAATGTGGCCGTAGCCCCTGGTGAACGGGTGCGCCCCGGCGAGCCACTCATCAGCCTGTTTGCCGATACCGAGCTGGAGGTGCGTGCACAGATTCCTGATCGCCACCTGCCGGCCATCCGAAATGGCCTGATGCAAGGCGATCTCTCCGCCAGCACCCAACTGGAAGGCCAGACCCTGGCGCTGAATCTCAAGCGCCTGGCCGGCGATGCCGTAGATGCTCGCGGCGGCATTGATGGCCTGTTCGAATTTGTGGGTGGCGTCCCCGCTGCAGCATTGGGCCGCCCGATCACCATCACCCTGACCCTGCCCAAACAGGAAAACCTGCTCGCCCTCCCTGCCACCGCCTTGCACGGTCTCAATCGTCTCTACCGCATAGACGATGACAACCGGCTGCAGCGAGTGGATACCGAGATTGTTGGTGAATCCATGCAGGGTACGCAGTCCCTGCTACTGCTTCACGCACCGGACCTGAAGGGCGGCGAGCGCGTGATGACGACCCAACTCCCCCAGGCCATTGTCGGTCTGCCGGTGGACCCTCAGCCGGTACCCGGCAGCAATGCCGATACCGAGCAGGAAAAGCCGCAAGACGCACCGGAGGCCAACGGTGAGTGAGCCTCGGGGCCTGATCGCCAGCTTCACCGGCCACAAGGTCGCCGCCAATCTGCTGATGCTGCTGATGCTGATGCTGGGGCTGCTCGGCCTCTCCCGGCTCAACACCCAGATGTTTCCGAATTTCGAATTCGATTACGTCACCGTCACGATTCCCTGGCGCGGCGCCAGCCCGGAGGATGTGCAGCGCTCCATCACCATCCCGGTGGAGCAGGCCATCAAGACCCTGCCCAACACCAAGAAACTGATCGCCCGCTCACAGCAGGGCGCGGCGGCCTTCTTTATTGAGCTGGAAGCCGGCTCTGACCTCGGCCTCGCCCTGGATGAGGTGCGCCAGCGCATCGACTCCATCCGCAACCTGCCCCAGGATGCGGAGCGCCCGGTGATTCAGAAAATCACTCGCTATTCGCTGGTCACCAGCATCCTGCTGACCTCCCGGGAAGGGAACCTGGAAGAACTGCGTCACCTGGCCCGGCAACTGGAACACGAATTACTGGCTCTGGGCGTTGGGAAAGTGGAATTTGCCGGCATGCCGGAAGAGGAAATGGCCATTCAGGTGCCCGCCGGCACCCTTCACGATCTGCGAATGACGTTGGGCGATATCGCCAACCGGGTACGCAGCTTCAGCCAGGACACCCCTGCGGGCACCGTCGGGCGTGATGATGCCGCCAAACAGCTTCGCGCCCTGGGGCAGCGCCGTGATGAGCGGGCCTTTGCCGAACTACCGTTGATCACCACCGCCGATGGCCAGCAACTCACGCTGGGTGACGTGGCCATCATCGAGCGCCGCCCCCGCGATGACCAGGCCACCCTCACCTGGCAGGGTAGTCCCGCCATTGAGCTGCAAGCCATGCGCGGTGAAGACGACGACATGCTGGAGCTGGCCGACAAGATTCTCACCTGGGGCGCGCAACGCCAGGCCACCCTGCCGGAAGGGGTAACCCTGACCTTCCATTCCCAGGCCTGGAAGCTGGTGCAGGACCGTATTTCCACTTTGCTGTGGAACGGCATCTCCGGTCTGGTTCTGGTCATTTTAACTCTCTACTTCTTTCTCAACGCCCGGGTCGCCTGGTGGGTCACCGTGGGTATCCCGGTGTCCTTCATGGCCACCCTTGGCCTGCTGTGGTTCTTTGGCGGCACCATCAACATGATCAGCCTGTTCGGCCTGATTCTGGCGCTGGGCCTGATTGTGGACGACGCCATTGTGGTCGGTGAGGACACGCTGACGCACCTGCAACAGGGCGAATCCGCCCACCGCGCAGCCCTGGGCGGCGCCCGGCGCATGTTCTGGCCGGTGGTGGCCTCTTCTACTACGACCATTGCCGCCTTCCTGCCGCTGGGCATGATGAGCGGCGCCATGGGCAAGATTGCCTTCGATATTCCCTTCGTGATGATCTGTGTGATTCTCGCCTCGCTGATGGAGTGCTTCCTGGTGCTGCCAGGCCATCTGCATCACAGCTTCCGGGGCCTGCAGATAAAGAGCAGTGGTCTGCGCCAACGCATTGATGAGGGATTCAACCGGTTACGGGACGAAAAATTCCGCCCCCTGGTGCAATGGTCTGTGGACCATCGGCACCTGGTGAGCGTCTCTGCTATTTGTGCTTTTGTACTGGCACTCAGCCTGGTCGCCACCGGCTGGCTCAAGTTCACCTTCTTCCCGCCGGTGGACAGCGACCAGATCCGTGCCATTGCCGAGTTCACCTCCGGCACCGATCAGGCACAGGTAGATCACTTTCTCGACCACCTGGAGGACACCCTCTACCGCACCGATGAAGAATTGGGCGGCCACCTGGTACAGACCACCATCATGCATCACGGCGCTGCGGCCGGCTTCCCCAGTCCCGGGGGCCGTCAGGACAAAAGCGGCGATGAATACGGCACCTTGATGGTTGAGGTCTATATTGGTTCCGACCGGGAAATCAGCAACGACGAGCTGATCCAGGCATGGCGGGAAAAGATCCAGCTGCCTGCCGGTCTTGAACAGCTGACTATCGCCCAGCCTGAAGCGGGCCCGCCGGGCAAGCCCATCGAGGTCAAACTCACCGGCAGCGAAGCAGGCACGCTCAAGGAAGCCTCACTGGATCTGCAAGAGCGGCTGCGCAAGTTTACCGGCGTCAGCAATGTGGATGACGACCTGCCCTACGGCAAGGAACAGCTCACCTTTCAGCTCACTCCCCAGGGGCGGGCGCTGGGTCTGTCTCTCAATGATGTGGCCAGCCAGCTGCGCTCCGCTTTCGACGGCAACCTGGCCCAGATGTACAACGAGGAAGACGACGAAGTGGAGGTACGGGTGATGCTCCCCGACCAGGAGCGACGTCGTTTCAGCGCTATCGAGCGGCTCCCTGTCATCACACCGCTAGGGGAAGCTATCCCGCTGCGGGACGTGGTCCACTTTGAGGCTCGCAAGGGGGTGGATTTACTACGTCGGGTCAACGGTGAGCTGGCTGTCACCGTCTATGCCGATCTGGATCCGGAACAGGGGAATGCCAACGCCATCATCGCGGCCCTCAAGGAAAACACCTTGCCACAGCTGCAGGCCCGCTATGGCGTCGGTGTCGGCTATGAAGGCAAGCTGCAGGAACAGGCTGACAACCTTCGCGACATGGCCACCGGTGCGCTGCTCGGACTTGCGATCATTTATATTGTGCTTGCCTGGGTGTTCAGCTCCTACTCCTGGCCGCTGGCGATCATGACTGCCATCTTCTTCGGACTCACAGGCGCGGTCATTGGGCACCTGTTCACCGCCCCCTTTGGCATCAAGTTTTCCATGTTCTCTGCCATGGGCCTGTTTGGTTTGTCCGGCATCATCGTCAACGATTCCATCGTGCTGGTGAGCTTCTACAAACAACTGGTCGCCGACGGCATGGACCGTTTCGAGGCCATTGTGGAGGCCTGCGTACGGCGCCTGCGTGCGGTATTGCTGACCTCCATCACCACCATTGCCGGGCTGACACCGATCCTGTTCGAAACCTCGCTGCAGGCTCAATTCCTCAAGCCCATGGCGGTCAGCCTGGTGTTCGGTCTGTTCTTTGGCACCAGCCTGATCCTGCTGGTAGTACCAGCCATGCTGATGATCATCGAAGAGCAGCGCGATCGTTTCCGGCATCTGGGCCACCTGCTCACGGTGGACAACTGGGGCAACCTGGCCCGCAGCCTGTGGCGCTTCGATCCACAACATTATCGCCAGCAACCCGGACCGGAAGGACTCGGCGGACACCTGTGGTGGGTCATGATTCTGGGCCCCTTGCTGCTGATCAAACTGTTCGGCCTGCTGCCAGCCCTGATCGGAGCGGCCCAAGCCGGCCACCTGCTGGTAGCGATTCCCGCCGGGGCGGCTTGGCTGGCAATGACCGGCTTCGGCGGCCTGTTCCTGTGGCAGCTGTTCAAGCGCAAACGCAGCGCCCCCTCCAGCGCTGGCCGCTGGCTGCTATTGACCGGCGCAGGCGGCCTGCTGATCGCGTTCCTGGCCCCCTTTGCGGGCGAACCCGGCACCACTCTGGCCCAGCCGTTCTGGGCCCTGGCCCGCAGCACCCTGTGGTACGCGCTGATCATGCTACCGCTGCTGTTCTGGTCCCGGCGCAGCGCCAGTACGCTGACGAGATAGGCCCGGGCAGCACGCCTCAAGCAGCAACACCTTGAGCCCGGGACGTGCAGCTGCCTGAAGCGACATTTTACGTCACAATGTATGCCACAATTCGACAGATTACCTGCTCCCGAACAGCTGATATGATGCTGAATTGATCGCATAACATAACGACAAAGATAACAAGACAGGCCACCGCATCGGGATGGCCCGGTTTCAGGAGAGCAAGATGGCAAAAATCCTCGTAGTGGATGATTCCCCGACGCAACTCACCAACCTGGTCAAGATTGTCGAAAGCCAGGGGCACAGCGTCGTCACGGCCACCAATGGCATGGAAGGCGTGGACAAAGCGCGTGAGGAACAACCTGATCTGATCCTGATGGATGTGGTCATGCCGGAACTGAACGGCTTCCAGGCAACCCGCAAGATCACCCGCGACCCCAGCACCGAGAAGATTCCGGTCATTCTGGTCACCACCAAAGACCAGGAAACCGACAAGGTGTGGGGCGAGCGCCAGGGCGCCTTTGGCTACGTGGTCAAGCCGCCGGTGGAAGCGGAGCTGGTGGCCATGATCAACAAGGCGCTGGGCTAAGCTCCGGCGGCGCCCCAATCCAAGCCACAGCAGCTTTTACAAGTCAATCTGTTAACGACCGGCATCATTCCCTATGATTCCGGTCGTTTTCGTTTTTATACACCGGTGACCCGCTTGGCACAGGTGTGCATATCAGGGAATCTCATGCGTAGTATTGAACAGATCATCGCCGAAGAAATCGGCTGCCAGGTACAACAGGTCAACGCCGCCGTGGGGTTGCTGGACGAAGGTTCTACCGTCCCCTTTATTGCCCGTTACCGGAAAGAGGTCACCGGCGGACTGGATGACACCCAGCTGCGTAACCTGGAAGAACGGCTGCGCTACCTGCGGGAAATGGAAGAGCGCCGCGAAGCCATCCTGAAAAGCATCGCCGAGCAGGAAAAGCTCACCCCGGAGCTGGAAAAGGCCATCAAAGCCGCGGACACCAAAACCCGCCTGGAAGATCTCTACCTGCCCTACAAACCCAAGCGCCGCACCCGTGCCCAGATTGCCCGGGAAGCGGGCCTGGAGCCGTTGGCTGACAGCCTGCTGAATGATCCGACACAGGATCCGGATGCCCTGGCTGGCGGCTACCTGAACGAAGAACACAAGATCGCGACCGCCAAGGATGCCCTGGACGGCGCCAAACAAATCCTCATGGAGCGCTTCGCCGAAGATGCCGAACTGCTCACCCGGCTGCGCACCTACCTGTGGGACAAGGCCCAGATCCAGGCCAAGGTGGCCGACGGCAAGGAAAAGGACGGCGCCAAGTTCAGCGACTACTTCGATCACAGCGAAGCCCTGAAAGACATCCCCAGCCACCGTGCACTGGCCCTGTTCCGTGGCCGTAACGAAGGCATCCTGCACGTTTCCATGGTGCTGCCGGAGGAGCTGGAAACCGCCATCCCGCACCCGTGTGAAGGCATGGTCACCGCCGTCTCCGGCTGGAGCCATCAGGGCCGCGCCGCCGATGACTGGCTCAAGGAAGTGATGCGCTGGACCTGGAAGATCAAACTCAACACCCACCTGGAAACCGAACTGCTTGGCCGCGTACGCGAGCTGGGCGAAGAGGAGGCCATCCAGGTATTCGCCCGTAACCTGAAGAGCCTGCTGATGGCCTCCCCGGCCGGTCCGAAGTGCACCATGGGGCTCGACCCGGGCCTGCGTACCGGGGTGAAAGTGGTCGTGGTGGACCCCACTGGCAAGCTGCTGGAACACACCACTATCTATCCGCATCAGCCCAAGAATCAGTGGGACCAGTCCCTGTCCGTGCTCGCCGCGCTGTGCATGAAGCACAAGGTGGAACTGATCGCCATCGGTAACGGTACCGCCAGCCGCGAAACCGACAAACTGGCCGGTGAAGTGGTCAAGGCCAGCAAGGGCAATATCCAGAAGATCATGGTCTCTGAAGCCGGCGCTTCGGTGTACTCCGCTTCCGAACTGGCCGCCCGGGAATTCCCCGAGCTGGACGTGTCCTTCCGTGGCGCCGTCTCCATTGCCCGCCGTCTGCAGGATCCGCTGGCCGAACTGGTGAAGATCGACCCGAAAGCCATTGGTGTGGGCCAGTACCAGCACGACGTAAGCCAGGTGAAGCTCTCCCGCTCCCTGGATGCGGTGGTGGAAGACTGTGTGAACTCCGTGGGCGTCGATGTGAACACCGCGAGCGCTCCGCTGCTGGCGCGCATTGCTGGCCTTAACAGCACCATTGCCGGCAACATCGTCACCTTCCGCGAGAAGAACGGCGCCTTCGGCAGCCGTAATGACCTCAAGCTGGTGCCGCGACTGGGTGACAAGACCTTCGAACAGGCCGCCGGCTTCCTGCGCATCATGAATGGCGCCAACCCGCTGGACGGCTCTTCAGTCCACCCGGAAGCCTATCCGGTGGTGGAAAAAATTGCCGAAAAACACAGCCGCCCGCTCAAGGAAGTGATCGGCGATGTCTCCTTCCTGAAGAAGGTGAATGCCTCCGAGTTTACCGATGACAACTTCGGTCTGCCCACGGTCACCGACATCCTCAGCGAGCTGGAAAAACCGGGCCGAGATCCGCGCCCGGAGTTCAAGGCAGCGGTATTCAAGGAGGGGGTAGAGACCCTCAAGGACCTTAAGCCCTCCATGATTCTGGAAGGCACCGTCACCAACGTGACCAACTTCGGCGCCTTTGTGGATATCGGCGTTCACCAGGATGGCCTGGTGCACGTATCCGCCCTGTCTGACAAGTTCGTGGAAGACCCGCACACCGTGGTCAAGCCCGGCGACATCGTCAAGGTGAAGGTGCTGGAAGTGGATCTGGACCGCAAGCGCATCAGCCTGACCATGCGCATGGACGACCAGCCAGTGGAAAAGGGCGCCGCGCCCGCCGGTCGCCCCGGTGCCGCAGCCCGCAGGGGCAACAGTGCGCCCCGTGGCGGACAACGCCAGGCCGGCAACCGTCAAGCCGGTGGCCAGCCACAGAATGCGGGGGGCACGTTTGCGGACCTGTTCGCCAAAGCCAAGGAAGACCAGAAGAAAGGCAAAAAACGCCTGTAACATGGCTGGGGCAAGCGCGGCTGACTTCTCACGGTCACCCGCTTGCCCCATGATTGTCGGATTACCGTCACACCCGTCGCCGAACGACTCCGGCGGCCTGGACCGGGCCCTACCATGAAAGATCTGGAACAGCGTATCCATGCCCTGCTTGATTCCGATGCCGCCGCCACGCTGGCCGGTATCCGTCGCGGCATCGAGAAGGAAAGCCTGCGCATCACCACCGATGGCACCCTGGCGCAGACACCCCATCCCAAGGCCCTCGGCTCGGCCCTGACGCACCCCTATATCACCACGGATTATTCCGAAGCCCTGCTGGAATTCATTACCCCGGCCACCACCGAAGTGCACAAGCCGCTGGCGTTTCTGGAACAGCTGCATCGCTATGTCTACAGCCACATCGGCGATGAAGTGCTGTGGGTGAACTCCATGCCCTGCATGATCAGCCAGGACAGCGATGTGCCGGTGGCCCAGTACGGCAGCTCCAATGTGGGCCGCATGAAGACCATCTACCGGGAAGGGCTGGGTCACCGCTATGGCCGCAAAATGCAGACCATTGCCGGCATTCATTACAACTTTTCCTACCCGGAAGAGTTCTGGAAGCTGAACCAGCTACTGGAGAAGGATAATTCGCCGCTGCAGGATTACATCTCCCGCCGCTACTTTGACCTGACCCGCAATTTCCAGCGCTATTCCTGGCTGCTGGTGTACCTGTTCGGTGCGTCGCCTGCCCTGTGCAAATCATTCCTGGCCGGCCGCGAGCATCAGCTGGATACCTTCGATCACACCCTCTACAAGCCGCATGCCACCAGCCTGCGCATGAGCGATCTTGGCTACCAGAACAATGCCCAGTCGTCCCTGGCCATCAGCTACAACAATCTGGACGAGTACGTCGAGACGCTGACACACGCCATCAAGACGCCGGAAGCCGCCTACGAAAAAATTGGTGTGAAAGATGCGGCAGGCAACTATCAGCAACTCAATGCCAACATCCTGCAGATTGAGAACGAGTACTACTCTTCCATTCGCCCCAAACGCACCATCAACTCGGGCGAACGTCCCACCACCGCTTTGCAGAAACGCGGGGTGGAATACATCGAGATACGCGCACTCGATCTGAACCCGTTCGAGCCCGTGGGCATCAACCAGCAGGAGATCCGTTTTCTCGATCTTTTTGCTACCTATTGCCTGCTGATGGAATCACCGCTGCTGGAAAAATGCGATCTGATCGCCAGCAAGACCAACCTGCAGAAAGTGGTCTACGAAGGCCGGGACACCAGCATTGCGCTGTGCCGCTGGGGCAAGTCCGTCACCCTCAAGGATTGGGCCAGCGAAAAACTGGAGCAGATGAAGCCCATCGCCGAACTGTTCGATCGCGCCCACGGCGGCAACGACTATGCTGATGCCCTGTCCCGTCAGCAGGAAAAAGTGTGCACACCGGACGCGACGCCATCGGCGCGGATTCTGGAAAAACTGGAAGGACGCAAGCAGAGCTTCTTCCAGTTCGCCATGAACCAGGCCCTGGCGCACCGGGATCATTTCCTGTCCCGTCAGCGCTGTGACGAGACCAACGCGAAACTGGAGCAACTGGCCGCCACCAGCCTGGCAGACCAGCAGGCCTGGGAGCAGACTGAGCAGCAGTCTTTCAGCGATTACCTGGCAGATTATTTCCGGGACTGAAAGCATCCAGAGAAGAGGTTCGAGAGGCGAGTTTCTGAACTCGTTACTCGAGACTGACTACCGCGCTCGGGCCTGGATCAATTGCAGGGATAACCCAAAGGCCGCAGGGAGCTCCCTCAGCGGCCATGAGCCTGGCCTGAGCCCTTCCCCCGTCCACCATCGGGCTTCAAGCCTCTGACATTAACAAACCCACGTCACACCCTTAGTGACCAGCCGTACACGTTGTTGCACTTTCGGTCGTATTCACTACAAAAATGCGCCGTGTTCCCCTATGCAAAGCCCTCGCCGATGCTAGTCTCAAGGCATGACAGGAGAGACACCATGAACCCGAACCAGCAACAACGGGAAAAAGCCTACAATCAGGGCTGCATGTGGGGCCTCGGCGGCGGCGACAGCAATCGCTGCCCCTATACGCCTGACGATCCGCTGACACAGTGGTGGTTCCAGGGCTGGGAAGCCGGCATCGACGCCTGGAATGACCGTCACCACAACAAGGCACCTGCCCAACAGGCGTGATCCTGCCAGCCTGGCACTCCCTGGACCTCTGCGACCCGGCAGCCTGCGACTTTCGTCGCTGTGAAGTTGCCGCCAAGCCCGCTTTTCCCTACCCTTCCGGCGTCAACGAACGAAAGAGCTCACCATGACGTCGATCATTCCTGCTCCGCGACTGCTTAACCTGCTGGCCCTGCTGGCCTGTCTCTTTGCCATGGCCGGCGCCCTCTACCTGCAACATGTGGACGGCCTGGAACCCTGCCCCCTGTGTATCTTCCAGAGGGTCGGCGTCATCGCTGCCGCACTGGTGTTGCTGGTGGCAGCCGTGCACGGTCCTAAACGGGTTGGGGTACGTATCTATGGCCTGCTTACCGGTCTCGCTGCCATCGGCGGCGGTGCGGTTTCCATCCGTCATATCTGGCTGCAAAACCTGCCACCGGATCAGGTCCCGGCCTGCGGCCCCGGTCTTGAGTACATGCTGGACGTCTTCCCGCTACAGAATGTGGTCCAGCAGGTATTGGCTGGCTCCGGCGAGTGTGCCGAGCTGGACTGGAGCTTCCTGGGGCTCAGCCTTCCGGCCTGGTCACTGGTGGTATTTTCCGGGCTGCTGGCGGTCGCACTGATTCAGCTGTTCCGCCCATTGCCCCGCTGATTTGTCATGATTGATGGCCTGTTGATCCTGCTGTTTTTCCAGTTTCTCGGTGAGGTGGTGATTCGCCTCACCGGCCTGCCCCTGCCTGCCCCTGTGCTTGGCATGGTGTTGCTGCTGATCGCCCTGCTGCTCAATGCGCCCTTCTCCCAGCGCGTCGCCCCCGCCGCCGGCACCCTGATCAAGCACATCAGCCTGCTGATCTTTCCCCTGGGTGTGGGCATCGTACTGCAATGGGACCGCTATCAGGAAAACGCCCTGGCCCTGGTCGTGGCGGTGGTGGGCGGCACCATTCTCAGCATGATTCTGGTGACCCTGATGCTGAAATTCCTGATGGGTGGCAAGCACCAGGAAAAAGGGGATGGCCATGGACACTGACCTGCAATCCCTGGCCGGGCTGGTTCACACTCCCCTGTTCGGCGTTCTGCTCACCCTGGCCAGCTATCAGTTCGCCCTTTGGGTGTATGGCAAGAGCAACAGCCTGCCTTTGTTTCACCCTTTTCTGGTGGCCTCTATCCCGGTCATTATCGTATTGCCGCTGGTCGGCGTGAATTATGAGGAATACCGCGAACAGACCAGTCTGATCGCCTTCCTGCTCGGCCCGGCCACCGTGGCGTTGGCCTGGCCCCTGTATCGCCAGCTGCATACCGTACGCAGCGTGCTCACCCCCATCATGATCGCTACCGTGATCGGCGCCTTTATCGCGGCCGGCATCTCCGTAGGTCTGGCGTGGTGGCTTGGTGCTCCACAGGATGTAATCGCATCACTGGCGCCCAAATCCATTACCACCCCCATCGCCGTGGAAGTGGTGAAGTCCACCGGAGGTTCGGAATCGCTGGTGGCCGGCGCCGTGGCGATTACCGGCATTGTCGGCGCACTGGCCGCCGGCCCGATTTTCCGTCTGCTGAAGGTGACTGATGACCGCATTCGCGGCTTTGCGCTGGGCCTGGTGGCCCACGCCATTGGCACAGCCCGCGCCTTCGAGTACGGCGAGAAGGCCGGTGCTTTCAGCGGCCTGGCGCTCGGCCTCTGCGGCCTGGTAACTGCACTGGCATTACCGTGGATCTGGCCCTGGATCGCCTCACTGCTCTGATGCCTGTGAGCCGGGGCACAGTTTCCCCGGCTTTTTCCCATCGCTACAAAAATCGCTTTATTTATAAAAAAATCGTCTTTATCGGCAAGTTACTGAGTCCTCTCCGTTTTTTCACTCTCCTCGCCCTCTCTGCCCCCAAAAGCCCATTCTGCCCATTGCAGCCTGCGGCGAGGAAAGCCTAGTCTCGATAGCCCGCAAGGAAAAACGGCGTTACAGAATACTCAGCCATTCCAATAAGGAGGAGAGACAATGGCGAGCACGTCACCCAGCGCAATGGCCCAGTGGCAACGCATTGAAACCCTGGTAAAAGCATGGCTGGATGAGCGCCAGCAATTGATTGTCTTGCTCTGCACGCTGCAAGGCATGCGCGGTTTCAGTTCACAAGTGCCACAGCAAAAACAGCTACAACAATTTTGCGAATTACTGATGGATTACATCAGTGCCGGTTACTTTGAGGTATACCGGGAACTGGTCAACGAAGCCCGCCATTTCCATCGTGAAAACCCGGCACTCACTCACCACATTCTCAGCCAGCTGGATGCCTCCACTGACGAAGCCCTTGCCTTCAATGCTGATTTCGAAAACCCGGCCAGCAATAGCCTGCTGAAAGCCCGGCTTCCGCAGCGCATCAGCCAACTCATGGAAACCCTGGAAGAACGTTTTGCCCTGGAAGACCAGCTGATCCTCAGCATTCACCAACAGGAACCGCCGCTGCGCAAAGCGATGCATTAAGGGAACGCAACAGGCTACACGCCAAAACTGGCCAGGGATCCGGGCATTGGCAAGGAAGGAGAATAGAAGCGAATTGCGAGTTTCGAAAGGCAAAATCAAGAACCACACCCGCTTTTGCTTTTCGTAACTCGAAACTCGTTACTCGCTTCTCCTCGCTCGTAGCTGAAACCTACCCGAGCCCCAACAATGCCCGCCCACGCTGCCGCGCGCCCAATCGCCACCACAGCATGCCCAGACTGCGAATCGCATCTCGATCCGCTGCGTTGCTCGCGAGGGCCTGCTGCGCCAGGCGTAACGCCTGACGCAGCAGAGAGTGTTCGTCCATGGGCCGCTGTCGAGCAGCCATCATCAAGGCATGGATTCTGATCCGTGCCGCGCGCTTCATGAAGCACTCCCGGTGACCGGCATGGCTTTCGGATTACCGCGCCCTGCAGCGGCAAAGCTGTACCAGTCAAGTTTGCGGGTGACCAACATCACTGCAGAGAGTGCAACGAACAGCAGTAGCGCACCCAGCAACAATGCATAGTCTTCTGCCATTAGGATGCCGTAGATCAGCCCCTGCACCAGCAACAGACTCCCGGCAAAGCCCCAGCCCGACCCCGGCGATCGCATCACTGCCATCAGATAGACACCGATCAACGCGCAGCACGACAAGGCAGCGGCCAGATACGCCCAGACAAAATCAATATGTTCACTGAGGGCCACCAGCAGCAGATAGAACATGGCCAGCGCCAACCCCACCAACAGATACTGCATGGCATGCAGCGGATAACGACGCAGCACTTCAAACAGGAAGAATGCCGCAAAGGTGAGCCCCACAATCAGAAAGCTGTACTTGAGGGCCCTCTCGCTGGATAGCAAACCGGTCACCGGTTGAACCAGGCGCACGCGCAGTGATTCATCCCTGTCCAGGCACAACCCCTGATTACGGGCACAGTGAATCGCCGAAGAGGAAGCGAGACTATTGGTGCGCCAGCGGCTGTTAAAACCCGCGCCACTGATTTCCCTGTCCACGGGCAGCACCAGGCCTTCAAAACTTGGGTGCGGCCAATCCGATTGCAGGTTCACTTCCGTCTGCTTCGCTAGCGGGACAAAAGACAAGGATTCCGCGCCATTCAGATTCAACCTGATCTGAACCGAGAAAGGACCACGCAAATCACCCGGCAACCTCGCCGCCACAACATTTTCCCCCAATCCGGAAGGAAGCTCATCGGTCTCGATCAGGGCAAGCAACTTCCCGTTCACCATAAAGCTCGGCAACTCCACCAGCCCACGCAATGCGCTGACATGGGTGATGATCATGGCTTCTTCCGAGACCAGCACCTCGGGTTTCTGGACCGGCTCTCTGAACACCGGCATTTGCGCCTCTATCTGCAGCAGGCTGCGATACATGGGCGAGCCATAGATTCCCCGAAAGCGCATCTCCGTCTTCATTTTTCCATTAACGGCCAAAATCTCCGGGATATAACGGAAATGCGTCGTTGAGTGTTTCCAGTAAGTGCACTTTTCGTCTTTCTTGCAGTTACTTTTTTCCTGCAGCTTTTTGGTAATACGTTTCACCACGATCACCGGCCCACTCAGGATCTGCTCCCCCCCCACCTGCTCGGAAAGGGAGGATCTCACCTGCCAGGCCTCATTCTCGCGTTCACTGACCTTCCCCTGGATCATCATCAACGGCACCACCAGCACCAGCAACAATCCGGCGATGGTCAGCATTTTCAAAAACAGGCTATTTTTCATGGGTCCTCTCCCCTGTTGGTAACGGGGATCAGGATGCCGACGTTATGAGAGGGTTATGTGTGGATTGTGTGGGGGAATGGCAGCGTCGAGCGATGAGCTTCGAGTTGCGAGAAGCGAGTTTCGAAAGGCAAAACCTCAACCCCCATACCTGGTTGTTGTTTTTGATTTTCGAAACTCGCGTTTGGAATCCTTACCTCGCTGTCACTCGGACCGCCCGCAGCCCCTGACGAGCAAGAGGGCTATGGCTATGGCTATGGCAGCCTGAGTGTTACCGCCACCCCATCATCAGTGTTTTCTACTTGCAGCGAACCACCATGCAGGCTGGCGATCTCCTGGACCATGGCCAGGCCAAGGCCGGAACTTTTCTCCTGCCCTGGGGCCGGCAGGGAATAGAAACGTTCAGTGACGCGGGAAAGCGCATACCCAGGAATCTGTGGCCCACGGTTTTCCACTCGCAGCGAAGAGTCCGCCACCTTGATCACCAAGGTCGATTCAGGCTCGGCAAAGCGCAGGGCATTATCGAGCAAGTTGAAGAGCGCTAACGTCAGCGTTTCCGGTTCGGCATTCAGCGCTCTGCCTTCCACCTTCAAGTGCAGCGACTTTTCCGCCAGCAAGGCATAACGGCTGGACTGCCATTCCTTTACCAGAGACGCCACCTCTACCGGCTGCTTCCGGGCTGGCAAGCTCTCCAGTTTTTCCAGCCGAGCCATAGCCAGTAACCGATCGAGAAGATGACTCAGGCGTACCGTTTCATGCACCACGTTATCGGTAAAACGACTCAGGGCAGGATCGTGAATTTCTTCCGCCAGAATTTCCCCCGCCCCACGAATGGCAGCCAGCGGGCTTTTCATTTCATGGGTCAACATGGTCACGTTGTCTTCCAGCCGCGACCGGTCTTCCAGCTTGCGACGCATCGCCGTCACCGCATCGGCCAGCGCACGAATTTCGTCCTTGCCGCGAAAATCCGGCGGCGCCGCCCTTTCGCCACTGGCCACCGCCTCGGCGTAACGTTGCAAACGGCTGACCCGACGGCTCAGCCACCAGGCCAGCAAGCCGCCCAGCAACAGGCAGAACAGCAATACCCCGCTGCCGTACAGCATCAAGGTGCGCTCCGCGCGCTGCACAAACGGCTCAATGGATCGCCCTGGCTTACCCAGACTGATGACACCAATCAAGCTGCCGGCATCCCGAATCGGTGCTGCCACATACATCACCGAGGTGGAAGGATCTGCCGGATCACTGCGCGTGGTACGCGCGCCATAGCCGCCTTGCAGCGTCAGGTAGACGTCATTCCAGCGGGAGAAATCTTCACCTTCATCGATCCCCCGCGAGTCGAACAACACCACGCCATCCGGGCCGGTGATATAAACATGGGTATGGATAGCGCCTTTCTTCATCCCCCAGATATCCGCATCCGGGGTACGTGCGGCATAGCGCTGCAATGCTTCTCGCAACTGTGGGGTAATCACAATGGCGCCGTTTGCGGCATCCACGGCCACCATTTCCGCCAGCAGATTGGCCGCATCCACCAACGTCTCTTCGGCCGATTGACGCACCAGCGGCTTGGCCTGACTGAATACCATGTCCAGCACGAACCAGCCCAGCAGCCCGAGGATCAGGAAGTAAAACAGCAGCAGGCGTTGGCCGAGTTTCACAGGCTCTCCAGGAAGTAACCAAGCCCACGGCGAGTCGCGATCAGGGCATCCGCCTGCAGCGGCTTGAGCTTGGCGCGCAGGGTCTTGATATGGGTGTCCACACTACGCTCGAAACTGTCTTCATCACTGTCGCAGATATCCAGTAAATGGGCCCGGCTGAACACCTGGCCAGGGTGCTGGATCATGGCCGCCAGGATCCGGTACTCGGAACGCGTCAGTGGCAGAGGCTGACCTTTGCAGAGAATCCGGGCGCCCGCTTCGTCCAGTTGCCAAAGCGACTCGGACACCCGGGGAGCCAACCGCTTGAGAATGGCACGGATGCGCGCGACCACTTCCCTCGGGCTGAACGGCTTGGTGACATAGTCATCACCGCCCAGTTCGAGCCCAAGCACTCGGTCCACTTCTTCCTGCCGGGCGGTGAGAAACAGCACGGGCACCTCACTGCTGGCTCGCAGCCGTTTGAGCACTTCAAAGCCATTCAAATCCGGCAAGCCCACATCCAGCACGACCAGGTCCACCTTGCCGTGGGACAGCTTCTCAAGCGCCACCTCTCCCAGCGCCACATGGGACACGGTGAAGTGCTCGCGCTCAAGCGCGAACATCAACGGCTCCGCAATCCGCGGTTCGTCATCTACAATTAAAATGTGGGTCACGTGCCAGGTTCCTTAACGGATATCGTGGCATGATAACCAGAGCACCGTCGTCACCCAAGGAAAGGAGACACATCATGCTGGAGCGCATCGACAACCTGCCCGAGGATACCGTGGGCGTGAGCGGTCACGGCGAACTGACCGCCAGCGATTACAAGGCCGTTCTGATTCCCGCCATCGAGGAAGCCCTCAGCGACCATCACCAGATCAATTTCCTCTACGAGCTGGGCCCCACTTTCGAGTCCTTCTCTGCCGGCGCCATGCTGCAAGACGCCCTCCTTGGCCTGCGCCACCCGCTCAGCTGGCACAAGATCGCCGTCGTCACCAGCCACGACTGGATCGCCAACCTGATCCGCCAGGCCAGTGCGGTGATTCCAGGAGAAGTGAGAGTATTCGAATGGGCAGAGCAAAAGGACGCGCTGAGCTGGCTGGCGAGCTGAAGAGAAGCTACAAGCCTCAAGCTGCAACGCGAGCAAGCATTATCTTTACTGCAGGCTCCTCGCCGCGATTAAGGTCTCGTCGCGGACTGCTAACCTGAAAACACGGCACTGACCAGTCCTCGCCATGTAGCTTGTCGCTCGTAGCTGGTTTTCATCCCGCCTGCCGCATGCTCAATTTCAGTGCATCCAGTAAGTCGCGGCCGGCGCTGTGCAGTTCGCGGATATCCTTGAGGAAGAAGGTCTTGCGGGCCTCGGTCTGGACCACCAGCACCCCGTAGAGCACGCTGTCGAACTCCAGAGGAATGCCCAGATAGCTCTGGAAGCGCTCTTCATCGGAGCCGTCAATGTGAAAGTAATCATCATGGGTCCGGATATCCCGAGCCACCACCGGGGAGCGGGAGCGGGCCACCTTGCCCGTGAGCCCCTGGGAAAAAGTCAGCGTTGCACCCAGCACGCTCTGGTTAAGGCCGCTGGTGGCAACAATCTCCAGGGTCTGGTTAACCACATCAGCCTGATACAAGCTGCAGACCTGCACATTCAGACGTTGTCTGACTGAGTCCACACGGGCATGCATGAAATCCGGGGGAAGAGGCACGGGAACACCTGTCGTGATGATGGGACACCAAATCTTTCAAGATTCGTGCCGAGCTGATCTATTACACGACATTTCTTTTTGTTTACACTGTATATGCATCAATTACCCCGGAGTGCCGTTTTGGCCAAAAAAGCAAAAACAGAAGCCGAAATTGCCCAATTCCGCGATTCGGTCTGCGCGGCCGCCACCCGCCTGTTTATCGAGCGAGGCCCGCAAAACGTGACCATGCGGCAGATCGCCAGCGAGGTGGGGGTAAGCCCGATGACACCCTATCGCTATTTCCGCGACAAGGACGAGATCCTTGCCATTGTCCGCGCCGAAGCCTTCAACCGTTTTTCCGAAGCCCTGGAAAACGCCGTGGCCAATGCCCCGGATGCGCGCAGCAAAGGCCGCGCCGTGGGGGACGCCTATGTCAATTTCGCCAAGACCTTTCCCTCCGCCTACCAGCTGATTTTTGCTTTCGCACAGCAGGATGAAGAGCAATACCCCGAACTGGTTACGGCCAACGCCCGTGCCCAGAAAGCCATGGTCAATTATGTGGAAGAGATGATTGCCGCCGGCTTGCTGGAAGGGGATGCCCAGCTGATCGGCTATATGTTCTGGGCCACCTTGCACGGTATCGTGGTGCTGGAGCTGGCCAGCGGCCTGCGCGGCATGAACGGCCAGACCCTGCGCGAAAAGATCATGCGCACCCTCTATGCGGGCATGAAGGTGCATCCACCCCATCTGGACGATTGACCATTTCGCTCACGGGCTCGGCAAAGGCTATTGACCTTTAAAATATACAGTGTAAATTTATACAGCAACTGATTAGCCCTCATGGGCACACCTGTACGAGGAAAATGACCATGTCACTGCCAGAATCCATTACTTCCCGGCTCCGCCTGCCGGTCATGTGCTCTCCCATGTTCATCATTTCCAACCCGGATCTGGTGCTGGCCCAGTGCAAGGCCGGGGTGGTGGGCTCATTCCCGTCCCTGAACGCTCGTCCCTTGTCTCAGCTGGACGAATGGCTGTCACAGATTACCGAGGAGCTGGCCAAATGGGATCGCGAGCACCCTGACCAACCTTCTGCACCGTTTGCGGTCAACCAGATCGTTCATCGCTCCAATGATCGCCTCGAGAAAGATCTGGAACTGTGTGAAAAGTACAAGGTACCGCTGGTGATCACCTCCCTGGGCGCTCGTGAGGAAGTGAACCAGGCAGTCCATGGCTGGGGTGGCCTGGTGATGCATGACATCATCGATAACTTCTTCGGACGCAAAGCCATTGAGAAAGGTGCCGACGGTCTCATCGCTGTGGCCGCTGGCGCAGGCGGTCACGCCGGCACCCAGTCCCCGTTCGCTCTGATTCAGGAATTGCGTCAGTGGTTCGATGGCCCGATAGCACTGTCTGGCTCCATCGCCAACGGCCGCTCCGTACTGGCCGCCCAGGCCATGGGCGCTGACCTGGCCTATATCGGATCCATGTTTATCGCCACCGAAGAGGCCAACGCGGAGCAGGCCTACAAGGACATGATTGTGGAGAGCAGCGCCAAGGACATCGTCTACAGCAACCTGTTCACCGGGGTACACGGCAACTACCTTGCCCCATCCATCGTCAAAGCGGGCATGGATCCCAAGAACCTGCCGGAAAGCGATCCGACCGCCATGAACTTCGGCTCCGGAGGCAACACCGACAAGAAAGCCTGGAAAGACATCTGGGGCTGCGGCCAGGGTATCGGCGCCATCGAAGCGGTGCAGAGTGCCGGTGATGCCGTAGCACGTCTGGCAGAGGAATATGCTGCCGCCAAGCAGGCTCTGTGCCGCTGAGTCAGCCTCAAGGGAGAGCGAAATGAGTAACCGCGGTTTGCCCACGTGGCATGAAGTCGTCAAGACCAGCAACATGGATCTGCTCAAGGACCTGATCGCCGATGACGCGGTGTTCCATTCGCCCCTGGTGCACACGCCACAGGAAGGCAAGCCACTCACGCTGGCTTACCTGACTGCGGCCATGCATGTGCTGGTTAACGACAGCTTTCACTACGTGCGCGAAGTCAACGAAGGCCATCATTCGGTGCTGGAATTTGCCCTGGAGCTGGATGGCATCGCGGTAAACGGTGTCGACATGATCACCTGGAACGATGACGGCAAAATCATCGACTTCAAGGTGATGATTCGACCCTACAAGGCTATCGAAAGTGTACGCACGCGCATGGCGGCCATGCTGGAAAAGCTGAAGTGATCAAAGAGCGGCCCGCGGGCCGCTCTTTGCTTTACGGGGCAACCGCCCCCGGCGTGTAGCGGTGAAAGGCTTCCGTCGCAGCCGCCACCGTCACTGCCACAAATACGCCGCTGAACATGATCCCCACTGTGGCGGTTGCCAGCGCCAGTAATTTGCTTTTACGGGTCGAGGGACGATAGTCGCCATAGCCCACCGTCAAAGCAGTGATAAATGACCAGTAAAACGCATCAAAGCGGCTCCACCCTTCCAGCCGCCCGACACATTGTCCAAGCAGAGTGATGAGGAGAAAGAAGAACGCCAGCAATGGAAACCCCAGCCCCATGGCGTTCAGGAACAGCTCAAGAAACAGCAGCGTAAATTCCATTTATTGCTCCTTTATCCTCTCTCTGGCCGTGCTCCTCGTAACACCAGCAAACCGGCGTTGTTCGCACCCGGCTCAACAGGGCAAGCACCCAGTCCAGCCGAACGCAGCTACTGGCTAAAATTCACCCGGCAGAACCAGCTCTTGAGATAGGAAGTCTCCGGAATCGCCGGGTGCACAGGATGATCCGGCCCCTGCCCCTCATAACCAATCACCTGAATACTGCGATCAATATGGCGAGCACTGGAGTGGATCACATCCAGCAGTCGATCCGCCGGCATATGCATGGAACAGGATGCCGAGATCAGGTAACCACCAGGCTTTACCAAACGCATGGCCAGCTCATTAATGGCGTGATAACCCGCCAGGCCATTCTTGAAATCTTTTTTGCGCTTCACAAACGCCGGCGGATCCAGCACCACCAGATCGTATTTTTCACCATCGGCAATCAGCTGTTTCATGGCCGCGAAGGCATCCCCCTGAATGGAGCCCACTTTGTCGCCCACCCCATTCTGCTCGGCATTACGGTGCACAAACTCTATGGCCGTTTCCGACGCATCCACACAGGTGACGGATTCCGCCCCCGCCAATGCCGCCTGCACACCCCAGCCTCCGCAGTAGGAGAACACATCCAGCACCCGGGCCCCTTTGGCCAGCGGAGCCATCTTCTGGCGAGCCGCACGGTGATCATAAAACCAGCCTGTCTTCTGGCCTTCTGCCAGAGGCGCACTGAAACTGGCACCGTTTTCGGTCAGAGAAATCTCGTCCAGCAGCTCACCCTTGAGTGCGCGGGTGTAACGCTCCATTCCTTCAATTTCGCGGGCAACCGCTTCGTTCTTGGCAATGATATGGGCAGGATTGAGCACCGCATCGAGCGCACTGACGATGACATCCAGATGTTCTTCCATGGCACCGGAACCAGTCTGCACCACCAGCACATCGCCGAAGCGATCCACCACCAGACCGGGCAAACCATCCGCCTCGCCAAAGATCAAACGATAGCAGGGCACATCAAACAGGGTTTCACGCAGGGACAACGCCTGCTCAATACGCTTCTTGAAGAAGCTGCGCGACAGCTCCTGTTTCACATCGCGACTGTAAAGGCGGGCGGCAATCAGCGAGTGCGGACTCAGCAAGGCACGGCCCAGGGCTTTACCGCGGCTGTCTTCCACCACACAGGCGGCACCCACCGGCAGCTCTTTCAGCGGTGTCTGGCGAGTATCAATTTCATTGGCATAGACCCAAAGATGCCCCGCTTTCAGGCGGCGTTCTTCATTCTTGCGAAGTCGGATTACGGTCTGCTCTGTCATTGCTACTGCCACTCGCGTGATAAAACGCGAATGGTAACACGGCGCTCACCAGCGCAGTGAGCGCCAACACCCTCAGAACGGCCAGGCCATGTCGCTGGCCACCGGGACTTTCTCCACCAGCGACCAGTCGTTGCTGTTCGGGCCCACCCAGATCACTGCGGCCTGCGCAGGCAGCATCAAGGCATCCATCTGCGCATCCACCGCAACGCCATAATCCAGTCCCCATTGATCCCATAGCGGACGCAGATCCCTGCCACTCAGGTAACTACTGAGAATCAGCAGAAATTCGTTACCGCTCAGGTCCGGGCGTTCCATAAAGGTGCCCATGCCAAACTCTGCCTTGCGGACAGCCCAGTCGCTATCGCTCAAGCCACGAAACTGGCGCTCAGCCAGATACAGCAGGGTGACGATATCCCAACCCTGGGCATCATCACCGACCACCTCCGCCCACAAGTGCGGCAGCTGAATGTAGGAGGCCATCCGCAACCCGTTGTTGGCGGCGTAACTGTCGTTCGCCCAGATACCGTCATAGGCCGCCTGGAAAGCGTCGCCTCTCCCCACGGCACTCTTGAGAATATCGAACACCCCCCGGTACTGCAGACGGGTGCTGCTCATATCGGCTCCACGCTCATCCAGCAGACGCCAGTTCTTGTGTAGCGGAAACAGGTTATTGGATACCTCGCCACTGCGCCCACCGTAGACATTCAGCAAACCGCGTTGCAGGTTGTGGCCAAGCTCATGACTCTCACCCCAGCCATAGGGATCCAGCGCCCATGCCTGGTCATAGGGGTTGCCACTGCAACCCGAACCGCAGTGGGCATACCAGTCCACATTGATGTGCTGCACTTTCGGCAGTGCATGAATCGAGGCGCTGGTGCAGTCCCAACCCAGACTCTCGCAACGGGTCGCGACGGCAGGCGCCAGCGTGACGCCCTCTCCCTGGAAGCCGGCCAGGGCGTAGGCATCTCGCAGCACGTACTCAAACAGGTCGTCCAGAAACGCCTGGCTGTCACCTGCATAGCGGGACTCGTTAATGGACTGGTTCATCCGGTCCCGGCGGGAGTGCACTTCGGCAAACGGGGTACGGATTTCTGCCCAGGTCAATTCACTGTTTTGCAGCCCTGCTGCAAACGCGGCCTGATCCATATCCGGGCCATACTGCAGAAAAGGCTGACGGGAAACGCCTTCCATGCGCACCGATACCGTCACCGCTGTCGGCGCATCGCTGTGCACCAGCTGCAGAGTGCCACCATAGGGCGATGAAATACGCACCGTGTCACCCCGGGTCAGCGGCATGGCCGGGGAGGAAAGAAAACGCGGGCGATTGTATTCCGACCATAACCGGGTGGAGCCGGTACGCTGGGTATTGATGCGCACCGCAAGGGTGGCCTCGCTGTTATCCTGGCGCGTGATCCGTACCGTTTGACCGGGCAACACATAGGCACCCAGCGCAGTAAAATGATTCCCTGATACCTCACGGTCACGGGTCAGGGTCATGGTCGCAGGTGGCGTCATCATGGGTGCGGAGAAACTGCCCAGATCCCCCTGCGCCGGCTGAACGTTACGCAGATAGAGCACACTGTAATCGGCATACAACGCCTTGAGAAAATCCTCCAGCGGTGCGGTTTCTTTCTTCATCGGGTAGGTAATATCCCGGCGCCAAACGTCACCCAGCAACACCAGCAGCTTGAGAAGCTGACGTCCTTCCTGAGCAAACAACGGTTTGCCACCGCGATCCAGCGCAGCCAGCTGGGTACGTAACGCCCCGACACCATCAAGCAAGGCGCTTTTCAGCACGGCGTCGTTATCGCAGTTACCGCCGCCAGGCCCAGTAACGCAGTCCGAAAAGCTCACCGGAAAATCGTGATCATGAAAGTGCTGCAGTGCCACCCTGATCGGATCTTGCGACTGCATGGCTTCCAGCATGGCCGTGACACTGGTCCATGCCAGCGTATCCTGGGCCCAGTAGTTGCCGCCATACCCACCCAGTGAGAGTCCAAACGGCGCCAGCAAGTCATGGCCCAATGCCGTGTCATTCCAGCCCCGGGTATGGACATAGAGCACGCCAATATCACGTCCGCGTGCACTGGCCACCAGCGCCTGAAGTGCAGCTTCTTCACCACTGGCAGGGCGATCGCTGATGATCAGCACCTGGGTACCGTCCAGGCAGCTGGATGGCAGTCCGGCGGAACAACGCTTCACCAGGCTCTGCGGAAACGAGTCTGCCAACCAGCTGGTCAGTACACCGCTCTGGATGCCCGCCATGGCCACGCCAGCGGGGCGATCCCCTCCTGCCAGCCATGACACCAGCCCCCGGCCCAGTTCATCGATGCCTGCCTGCCCGGCGCGATCCTGGTAAAACTCGAAACCGATTCCCGCTGCCCGTTTGCGGTTTACGGTCACCGCGCTGGCCAGAGAGTTCCCTCCCTGGCTGCCACGCAGGATCGTGAAACCGTTGCCGTAAGCGGCACTGACAAAGTGGCTGCTCTGGGGAACAGCGTAGTTCAGCGCGCCACTACCCAACCCGCTGACGAGCGACTGTTGCGCCGCGGCAAGGCGATCCATTTCCGCCAGCGCCTTTTCCAGCAACGTCCGATCATCCAGGCCTTCGCTGTTGCCGGTCTGCAACGCTCGGGTAAGCGGGTCCATCTCTGTTGCCGGAGTCGCACTGCCGCTACCTCCACCACCGCCACCGCAGGCTGCCAGCAGCAGGCTCAACCCCAACCCCAGACAAACAGGACGCCACTTCAACACCATGACTTACACCTAAGTATTTATTATTAGGCCGCCATCATAGCCATGTTTCTCAGCCGAAGAAGGATTTCGTGCACAAAAAAAGGGCGCCATCAGGCGCCCTTTCTTTTTTGGAGTTGATCGTGAGATCAATTAGCCCTTCACGAACTCCGGGTAGGCTTCCATACCGCAATCCGCGATATCCATACCCTCGTACTCTTCTTCTTCGCTGACGCGGATACCCATGACTACTTTCAGGATACCCCACACCACCAGGCTAGCAACGAACACCCAGGTGAAGATGGTGGCAGCACCGATCAGCTGGCCAGAGAAGCTCACGTCACCGTTGGTTACCGGTACCAGCAGCAGACCCAGGAAGCCAACCACACCGTGTACAGAGATCGCACCCACCGGATCGTCAATCTTCAGCTTGTCCAGGGTCAGGATGCTGAACACGACCAGCACACCACCCAGAGCACCGAACAGGGTTGCCTGCAGTGCGGTCGGAGTAGACGGCTCGGCAGTGATAGCTACCAGGCCAGCCAGCGCACCGTTCAGCAGCATGGTCAGATCAGCCTTGCCGAACAGGATGCGGGCAACGATCAGGGCAGCAACAGCACCACCAGCGGCAGCGGTGTTGGTGTTCAGGAACACCATGGCCACAGAGTGAGCGTTAGCAGCATCGCCCAGCTTCAGTACGGAACCACCGTTGAAACCGAACCAGCCCATCCACAGGATGAAGGTACCCAGAGCGGCCAGCGGCAGGTTGGAACCCGGGATAGCGTGAACTTCACCATTCGGACCGTACTTGCCTTTACGGGCGCCCAGCAGCAGCACACCCGCCAGAGCAGCAGCTGCACCCGCCATGTGCACAATGCCGGAACCGGCGAAGTCAGAGAAGCCCAGGTCGCCCAGGTTGTACATGCCAAATACTTCAGCACCACCCCAGGTCCAGGAACCTTCCAGCGGGTAGATCACGCCAGTCATGACAACAGCGAAGATCAGGAATGCCCACAGCTTCATACGCTCTGCTACCGCACCAGATACGATGGACATGGCAGTGGCCACGAACACAACCTGGAAGAAGAAGTCAGAAGCGCCAGAGTATACGGAATCACCGTCGAAGCCGTTCTCGGCAGAAGCGCTCAGCACGCCAGCCAGATCGAAGTCGCCGATGCCACTCAGGAAGATACCGCCGCCGTACATGATGGCGTAACCGCACACCAGGTACATGATGCAGCTGATCGCAAACAGCGCGACGTTCTTGGTGAGAATTTCAGTCGTGTTTTTGGCACGGACAAGGCCCGCTTCCAGCATGGCAAAGCCAGCTGCCATCCACATTACCAATGCGCCACACACCAGAAAGTAAAAGGTGTCCATGGCGTACTGCAGTTCAAAAATTTGATTTTCCACAATGCAACCCTCCGGAAATGGAAGCGTGTTTTTTCAAGCCCTGGCATGGGTCGATTTCAAAACACGGTAAAACTTAAATCGCGTCCTCGCCGGTCTCACCGGTGCGGATACGAATGGCCTGCTCAAGGGAGGTAACGAAGATTTTGCCGTCACCAATTTTGCCGGTGTTAGCGGCTTTCGCGATGGCTTCAATCACCTGATCCAGAGAGGACTCAGCGATGGCAACCTCGATTTTCACTTTGGGCAGGAAATCCACCACATACTCGGCACCCCGGTACAGCTCGGTGTGACCTTTCTGGCGTCCAAAGCCTTTCACCTCGGTAACGGTGATGCCTTGCACGCCGATCTCGGAGAGTGCTTCACGCACGTCATCCAGTTTGAACGGCTTAATTACGGCAGTAACCAGTTTCATTTCATTCTCCTCAGCTTTCACCGCGTCCGGTGACGTCCGTTTCACTTCGAGCCCCGTTATGGTTCCCGATCCACAGCTTGCTCGAACGCTCTGACCCAATAAGTGCACGACCCATGCCAGTTTTTGAAAATCATGCAATTTCAGGGAGTTACATGTGCCACCAGCGACAGGCACCAGTGGCGGCGCGCCATTATAGCGCACCGATTTAGGGCAAGTTCCAGATTGGTGCAGAACAGCAGATCCCTTCCTGGCACCGTGCCCCAAAGTCATCCACCGTGCTACCATTCATCGCGGATTACAAGGACGCCGTACGCGCCTTCACTCATATTCTGAACACTGCGGAGCCACCATGCCTGACCAGCCTTTTATTGACCGCCTGATGGCCGACATCAGCCGTCGCCTGCCCAATGGCCTCGGGGGCCTGCGCAGCGAAGTGGAACGCAATGTCCGCAGCGTGTTGGCCGAAACCGTCAGCCGCATGGATCTCATTACCCGGGAAGAATTCGATATTCAGCAACAGGTGCTGCTGCGCACCCGCGAAAAGCTGGAGGCGCTGGAGAAGCAGGTGGCCGAGCTGGAGAAGGGTGGCGCCTGAAAGCAGCGCCTACCCCTACCCGTAGGAGCCATGCTCGCATGGCGATCCGAGCGCAGCGAGGCGACCGAAGGGAGATTGTTCTCTTTCTAACAAAGGACGCCGCCAATCGAATCTTAGCTCCTCGCTGTCGCTCGGTTCGCACCACAGAAGGAATGCCTGTAAATGAGGCCCAGGAGGGTTGAGCGCAGCGAATAAACGGAGCACCTACATCGGCTTCGTAGAAATGCAGGAGCTCGGGAACTTTTCGGCCTTTCTTATTCCAATCAAGCGTAGCTTGTAGCTTGTAGCTTGTAGCTTGTAGCTTGTAGCTTGTAGCTTGTAGCTTGTAGCTTGTAGCTTGTAGCTTGTAGCTTGTAGCTTGTAGCTTGTAGCTTGTAGCTTGTAGCTCACAAAGCCAATCTCCTACACCCACCCCCGTCAACCTCGCACACGCCCATCCCCGCATCCCCCTTACACTCCCCTGCAGTCTTCACAACAGGCGAGGGGCCGTGACACACGCATTGCTATATAGCCGGGCACCGCTGGGCATTGATGCCCGGGAAGTGCGCGTGGAAACACATCTGGCTCCCGGGCTGCCCGCGTTCACCATCGTCGGCATGGGGGACACCGCCGTGCGGGAAAGTCGCGACCGGGTGCGCTCGGCGCTGGTCAACAGCGGCTTCGAGTTTCCCCAGCGACGCATTACCGTGAGCCTTGCTCCGGCAGATCTGCCCAAGGACGGTGGCCGCTTTGATCTGGCCATCGCCCTCGGCATCCTGATCGCCAGCAACCAGCTCGGCAAGGTCAGCACTGATCA
Source organism: Alcanivorax sediminis (assembly GCF_009601165.1). Taxonomy (NCBI): domain Bacteria; kingdom Pseudomonadati; phylum Pseudomonadota; class Gammaproteobacteria; order Oceanospirillales; family Alcanivoracaceae; genus Alcanivorax; species Alcanivorax sediminis. The sequence goes on from NZ_WIRE01000001.1 coordinate 304,597, forward strand.
CCTGGAGTTTTCCGGTGAACTGTCTCTGAATGGTTTGCTCAACCCGGTTTCCGGCATCCTGCCCTGCGCGCTGGCCTGTCAGGACAGCGGCCGCAGCCTGGTGGTGGCGAAGGACAATGCCGACGAGGCCAGCCTGACCGGTGCCGAAACCCTAGCCGCCAGCCAGCTGTGCGAAGTGGCAGCCCACCTGACCGGCCAAACACCACTCACTGCCCACAGCAGCAATCCGCCTCGCAACCTGCCCTTTCAGGGGGGCTGCCTGTCCGAAATTCGCGGCCAGGTCATGGCCAAACGAATCCTGGAGATCGCCGCTGCCGGCGGCCACTCGCTGTTATTGTGTGGCCCACCCGGTGCTGGCAAGAGCATGTTGGCGTCGCGCCTGCCTGGGCTGTTACCCGCCCTGCGCACCCGCCAGGCCCTGGAAGTGGCCGCGATCCACTCACTGAAACAACCCCGTGACAGCCAGCTGTTTTACCAGCGCCCCTATCGGGCGCCGCACCACACTTCCTCTGCTACGGCCCTGGTGGGGGGCGGCAGCTACCCCAAACCCGGTGAGATTTCCCTGGCCCATCATGGGGTGCTTTTTCTGGATGAGTTGCCTGAATTTGATCGACGCGTACTGGAAGTGTTGCGCGAGCCCCTGGAAACCGGCGAGGTCAGCATTGCCCGTGCCGCCCAGCAACTCACCTTCCCGGCTCGCTTCCAACTGGTGGCCGCCATGAACCCCTGCCCCTGCGGCTTTCTGGGTGACCCTGAAAAAGGGTGTGGCTACCGTTGCGAGAAGGCCAAACGCTACCAGTCCAAATTATCCGGCCCGTTACTGGATCGCATCGACTTGCATCTCGATGTACCGGCTGTGGACGCCCATGAATTGCTGGGCGACAAGGAAGGCGAAACCAGCGCCATCGTTTGCCAACGGGTACGGGAAGCCTGGCAGCGACAATGGCAACGCCAACAGCGACTCAACCGGGAGCTGTCACCGGATGATCTGGAGCCCATGCTACGCCCCCATCGGGACTGGCTGGCTGGTGTCATGAATCGCCTCGGCCTCTCCGCCCGCGCCCTGCATCGCAGTATCCGCGTGGCCAGAACCATCGCCGACCTGGCACAGAGCGACGACGTGGAACGGGATCATCTACGGGAAGCGCTGAGTTACCGGCAAAATATCGGCCAAGCCGCCTCCAGGTAGCCCTTGCGCCCAAGGCATCTGCTCTTTCAGCCAGTCGGGCCATTTATGTCCTGTGTTAGTAATTAAATGGCCTAATTGGACAAAAATAAAAATAAAGTGCCAGGAGCAGACATGGACAAGGACAGGCTCTGCATACCACTCGGCCATATTCAGACTTATTTCGATTTGCGAAAAAGCCTCAATATGAATGCAGACTGGTTGCAACAAAAGATCCAGTTCCGGGTCGACAGCCCCCATGAAATCATCGAACACATCATCGGCATTGATCAGGCCAGTTTTTATCGTAATGCGGGCATTGATTTTCTTCCCGGCGAGGACGGCCGCTTTATCAATACGCGTCAGGTGATCGCTCTCGTCGATCAGGCAGTGCGGACATTGAAGATGCCTTACCTCGGGCTGGCCATGGGCAATCTGATGACCATATCACACCATGGCATGGCAGGCGTCGCAGCTGTTACCCAGACGACACTGAGAGAATGCCTTGAGGTGATCTCCCGCTTTTGCGACGAACTTTTTCCGCCTCTTTCCATGAACTGCTATGTCGATAAAGGAGAAGGAAAATTCATCATTCGGGAAGAGATATCCTTGGCCCCCTACACCCATTTTTTTATCGAGCTGAACATGGTGAGTTTTTACAACATCATGGAGCAGCTGATCGGGTCCCACGATTACACAAAGCACGTCACCTTTGCTTATCCCGAACCTGCTTGGGGCAATATCTATCGACGTTACTTCAAGTGCCCGGTCATCTTCGATCAACCTGAAAACGCGATTGTAGGTTGTAAATCACTGACAGAGAGAGAGCTTCCTCTGGCCAATCGGTTGATGGCCATGTCTGCAGAAAAATCCCTGTTTGAGAATATTCCCACCCGAGCCATGCGCATCCTTCCACTGCGTTTACGACGCATGTTGATGCGCTATTACGGCGCCTTTCCCTCTCTGGAAAATGCCGCATCTGAGCTGGGCATGAGCGGCCGCACCATGCGCCGCAAGCTCGCCGAAAGCGGCACCAGCTATCAGAAAGAACTGGATAATGTGCGGCAAAAACTCGCCCGTGAGTACTTTGCTCGCGGCGGTGAGTCGATCACTGAACTGGCGCTAATGCTCGGCTTCACTGACTCCTCAGCGTTTGCCAAAGCGTTCCGCCGCTGGACCGGGCTGTCGCCAACGGAATTTCTTGCTGAAAAGGAAGCAACGACAAAGACACATCGGCAATAGCAACTCCATCACATTTCCGCGGCAATCATTTCCGTTGGCCATATTTAACCGATATCTGGCCTCTTTCATCCTGCAGCCAGGGCAGGCACCCACTACTTTCAGACTCCCCCCTCCGACCGCTGCGTCGGAGAAAAATAAGAAAAGGAGTCTGACATGCGTTACAACAACAGCGGCTTCATCGCCGCAGCAGGGCTGACGTCAGCCCTGCTGCTGACCCCCTTGATCAGCCATGCCGCCATGACCGGCCCATCCGACATGGGTTTTTATGATCCACCCGTCATCGCCGCAGGCCAGCCGGGCGAATTGATCTGGCAGCGCGAAACCAGCGTGGACCTCGGCAGCGGCAGCCCGTCGGTGTCTGCCTGGAATGTGCTTTATCACTCCACAGACGCCATCGGCAATCCTAATCAGGTCACCGGCACGGTACTGGTACCAGAGGCACAATGGAGCGGCAATGGTGAACGTCCGCTGATCAGTTATGCCGTTGGCACCCATGGCCTGGCCCAGCGCTGCGCACCGTCTCTGCAAATGGCACAGGGTACCGACTACGAAAATGCCAATATCCGCGCGGCACTACAGGCCGGTTATGCAGTGGTGATCACCGACAACCCTGGCTACACCACAGGAGACACGCCCTCCTACATGGCCGGTAAAGCACAGGCACATGCCGCGCTGGATATTATCCGGGCGAGCACACAGATCGCAGACAGTGGCATCACACCAGCAACTCGCACCGCGATATGGGGCTACTCACAAGGTGGGCAAACAGCATCCTGGGCCGGCGAGCGCTGGAAGGATTACGCCGCTGATATCAATCTTGTGGCCGTTGCCGCAGGCGGTACACCCGCCGATTTCTTCGATACTGCACATTATCTGAATGCCAGTACGGGCTCCTCATTTCTGCTGCAAACCGTTATCGGTCTTGATGCCCAGTACCCCACAGAAATTGATCTGGACAACCGAGCCAATACTCAAGGCAAAACCGAAATTGCCAAGGTGACAGCCGACCAGTGTGTGTTCGATACCCTGTTCAATTACATGAACAAGGATTTGGCCGAATACACCGTGGGCAACACGCCTTTGGACACCTTGCTCGCCATCCCGGAGGTGGATGCCACCCTGTCCGAGCAAACCCTGGGCAACAAGCGCATCGACGTACCGCTGTATCAATACCATGGTACCGCCGATGAATTTATTCCGCTCGATCAACACCTGGCACTGAAGCAACAGTACTGCCGCAAGTTTGGCAATGTGACCTTCGGCGTTTTTCCCAGTGAGCACATCGTTACCCAGTTCCAGGCCGCCACCCCGGTTCTGTCCTGGCTGCAAGATCGCATGGATGGCAAATATACACTGGGTACCTGTCTTACGCTGAAACCCAAGCCCACTGCCAACCCCAATCCCGGCGGCGGAAACTTTGTTGTCTCACTGGATCAATGGAATCTGGATGCCAGTATGGAATTGGCCACGCTGGGACAAACCGTAGATCTACCAGAATCCTCCACCTTTTCTGCCGACACCGACATGACCGCAGGCACCCTCTACGGCAACCTGGACGTGCCGGACTTTTCAACCAAACTCAACATCGTCCTGCCGCTGGATGTGAAGTTATCCGTAGTTCCCAGTGCCCCCACTACCGGGACCGCCTCACTGGACAACCAGGGTCAACTGGGTGTGCACGGCACCGCATACGCAGACATCACCGTAAAATCCGCCGGGCTTGGTTTCCTGCAGATCCCCTTTGGCTGCAAAACCGAAACGCCGGTCGCCTTCCCCGTGAACTTTGATGGACCGGTCTCCGCATTGGGCAGTGGCGAGCTGACCTTTACTGGCACCACCAGCTTCCCGCGCATGCAAGGGTGCGGTTTGTTCAACAGCCTGTTCACGTCCCTGATGTCAGGCCCGGGCCAGCAATACAGCTTCAATGTCGCACCACCAGCCCCGACCACCTGGTAACCATGATAGCCGGCCTGCTGCCAGGCCGGCCTCCAAGAACAGGGAGTACCCATGTATCGTTTTCATCATTCACCCAATACCCTGAAAGCGGCCACCGCCCTTGGCTTGATAGCGGCCGCTGTCGGTATCGCACTCTTTCTGTCACCCCATATACAGCCTAACAACGCAGGCACTAAAACCACCGAACTGAAGTCTGTCGTCGTTGAGCAAGCCGACAATACCGACGACTTTCGCAACGACGACTTGGTTGAACAACAGGAAAATGCAGCTCAACAGGCATTGAATGAAATTGGCAGGGAAGAATATCAGGGAGAATTGAATACCCGCCCGGCGTTTATCTCCCCCATGGAGTGGCAGGTTCTTGAATCCATCGCCGCCAGACATGACGCCCCCGCACAAGAACTTACCCGGCTCGCCAATCGGTTGCGTTTTGCCAAATTAAGGGAGCAATGGGACAAGGTTGCCGCGCAGAATAATCCTCAAATGCAAAAAACATTGGGCAATCAATTACTCAACGATCTCCCCCATCGCATTGCCAACCAGGAAATGGATAAGGGACAAGCCCAGGCACTGCAGATACAGATTCTGGCCGTGATTGTGGATGATTCGGAGGAGAGGCTACAGCGAGCAGCCCTGGAAGCTCAGCGCATAGGAGTGCAGTTCGAGATTCACAGCGCAGGATAGAAATCACCATAAAGAAAAGCCCCGCATGAGCGGGGCTTTTTGGCTAAGCCTTATTGCAAGGTTAGCGGTGGGGTAATCGTTGCAGGCAAACCAACAGTCGTTGCTGAAAGGACGCTGGCCGGCCACATCCACACCGTACCAGTACCATTCACACAAGCACTGTCTAACCAGTAACTCTGGTATGGAAGATCCTGTGCTTCAACAGCATCGGCAGCTCCCGGGTTATTGGGGGCAAGGAATCCACTTTCGTTGCCAGACCAATATGCTGCGGTAGGGTGAATTTTTTTCTGCTTGTCATCAATGTAGATGTAGACGCTGCCAGTACAATTAGCAGCAGAATAGGTGGCCGCGTCGTCATTGAAGCTACCATCCCAATTAATTGTCAGCAGATAATTATTGGGTGTCCGGATAACAATATTTTCAGCCCCGGCACTCAGCACACTTCCCAACACAACACTGTTGGCATCAACCAATTGGGTGCTACCGCCAGAGCTGCCATTACACACATGCTGGGTGTAATCCACTTCACCGGCTTCGAGCACCGCATTGTTGGCAACCCCACCGCCATCACCATTATCCAGACCAGAGGTAATCGTCACACCGCCATCCGGACAATTGGCCGCAGATGCCATAGCCTGTTTGATGAGCGTAGTCTGGCCATCCTGACCGTCAGCGCCATCTGCACCATCGCTTCCATTGGTGCCGTTCGTACCATCCGTTCCATCTGTGCCATTGGTCCCGTCAGCACCGTCAGCACCATTCAAACCATCCGCGCCGTCCTGGCCATCAGCGCCATTACAGATATAGGCAGTGGAATCAATTTCACCCGCTTGCAGAGTACCGTCACGAGGCGTGCCCAGGTTATCGCCATTATCCAGGCCAATATCCAGGCGCTGCCCACCGTTCGGGCAGTTAGCCGGCGGAGCGGCCGTCAGGGTAGTCAAGACAGTGAAACCGTCCACACCATGACAGACATAGTTGGTGGCATCCACTTCACCGGCACCCAGAATGCCGTCGGCCGCCACTTCACCACCGTCACCATTATCGAGACCGGTATCCAGACGATAGCCACCCGCCGCGCAATTGGCACCTGCCGGCTCGGTGGTCAGGTTGATCAGGGAGTTGGCACCATCAGCGCCGTCGGTGCCGTCGGTGCCGTCGGTGCCGTCGGTGCCGTCAGTGCCATCCTGCCCGTCCACACCGTCGGAGCCATCGGCACCGTCGGAGCCATCGGCACCGTCTGCGCCATCCGCACCATCGTCGCCGTTACAAACCACTTTTGTTTGTGTCACTTCCTCGTCCGAAAGCGCCCCATCTCCATCGGCATCCACACCCAGGCCGACTTCGATACCGCCGCTGGTACAGACTTCACCAGGAGCAATATCCGTGATGCGTGTTGTCACGCCATCCTGTCCATCCCGGCCATCACTGCCACCACACCCTGCGACTGCAAGGCTAAACACGGTAACCAGAGAAACCATCCCTGTTTTTGATACGTGAAACATATCCCCACCTTTTTAATAATGAATTGTCTGGAAAACAGGGGGAGAAATACTCATGCAGGCATGCAGGTATCGCGCAGCGATCGGAAATGCAGAATACCGCTCTGTGAGAACACAGCGGTAATACCCCCATGGAAAACTGACCCCCCGGCCACGTACGAGGACACACGCTCGCACCGCGCGCGCCCCGCTTTCCAATGCTGAAGTTATTTTGGCAACCACTACCGAGCCAACGCCCCCAGCGTCAACGCGGCTCCGGATTGCCTGAGCCTAGTCCAGCCGGGGGGAAATCGCCATCACTCGTTGTGGTGAATTTAAGGCAGGAAGAACGTGACAGCCTATTGCGAGGAGGGGATTGTCACTCGCAACACGGCCCGGCGGTCCTGTTGGTGGCATTGTTTGAGTTCGCTGCCGCTCAGGGATTGGCAGCGGGCGCCCGTCACAGAGCGATCCGGGCCGTGGCCTTGCACGTTCAGATCAGCAATGTCGTCCCCCTGTTGCAGCCACCACTGCGCCACCGCGTCCGCACGCCGTCTGGCCAGAGCCTGATTGTAGTGCGCATTACCCAGCGGATCGCTGTAACCGTGCACCTCCACCGTGGCCTCGTCCAGTGCCGCCACTTGCTGATACCAGGCTTTCAGTTGCACCTTACGCGCTTCACTAATTGTTATGGAATCAAAGGCGAACTCAATGATTAAGGGGGCAGGCACCGTCACAGGCACTGCTGCTTCCTCGACTTTGGCCGTGCTTTCAGTATCCACCCCGGCCTCAGTGTCCGGCACGCCAGTAATCGCCACATCGCACTCCGGCACCGCCATGGCCGGGGTCCAGTTGGGGGTTCGCCAGCACCGGCCATCGGCGGTTTTCATCAGGTTGCCGGTGCTGTCGGTGCGATAGCCCGGCCAGTTTTCACCCGCTGTATTTGTGTTCTGCGTGGTGCAGCCTGCCAGGGCAAGCAGACTGGCAACCGCCGTGCGTTTGATCATTATCGTGGTTGTCATCGTCGGTCCTTACCAGGTCAGGTTGGCGCTGAGCAGGCCACCGTGGCTTTCGGTATCCCCACCAAAGCGCCCGCGGTATCCCAGCCATAATGAAAAGTCGTCAGTCATGAACCATTCCGCACCGGCATTGGCCGCCAGCTGGGTAGCATCTTCATCCGCGCCGTACACGGTGAAGCCCTGGGCGGCGCCGGCAAAGCGCGCAGTCTGCTCGGTCTGGGTATCGCCAAACGGCTGCACCATCGCCAGCCCGCCCTGGGCGATCAACCAGTCATTGCCGATCATGAAGGCCCGGGACAGGTCCGCCCCCAGCCAGGCTTCGCCACTGTTCAGTTCGCTGTCGTCCACGCTCAGGCCGGCGATGCCGCCGCCGGTTTCGCTGAAGCTGTCCCGTTCGATGCGGGTCATGGCTACCTGCACATAGGGGTGCAGGCCGTTTTCGCCCCAGGCCAGATCCCAACCGGACTCCAGTGCCACGCGCAGGGCATCCACGCTGCTGTCGGATTCTGCCGGTGCGCCCAGCACCATGCGCTGTTGGGACACATCACTGCTGCCATAGCTCAGGTCGCCACGCAGGAACCAGGCCCCCATGCTGCTCCAGCGCCCATAGAGGCCGGCAAACCAGGAAGAGCCCTCTCCGTCTGCCTGACGGTCATCGTAATCCAGGGTGCCATCGGCGCTACCTGCCGCCATCCCCAGCAACCATTGCTCTCCCTGACGATCCATCCCCAGCGCCAGTTGATCACCGCGGAAGGTGAAGGCCGCATTGCCGACATCATCCTGGCGATCTTCTTCAAACCGGGAGGACTGGGCCTGCACCCAGACGCCGTTGCGCTGGCGCTGCTGAGCGTCGCCCGCAGCCTGTGCCGCCACCGGAGTCGAATTGGCTGCCTGCGCGTAAGCATCCGACGGCGCCGCCAGCGCCTGCAATTGGCGGGACAGGCGCGCCTCCATGCCACCGCCGGAATGGCTGCCCACATTACGGCCACGCTGGCGCATGCCGATGGCGAACCGTTGCTGCAACTGCTGCCCGGCGGTGAGGCCCGCCAGCAAACTGTCGCCGCTATAGGTTTGGAACGCCTCTGCCGCTTCCGTCTCGCTCATCTGTACCACCTGTTGATACAGCGCATGGGCGCTGGCCATGCCGTCCACATTGTTGGCCACGGCGCGCTGATTGTCGGTGAGCACCACGCCGGCAAAGGACTGGTCATTACGCAGCAATGCCAGCGACACCGAATCCGTGGTGTAGGTCAGCGAAGGATCCAGGAACGCATAGTTGGAGGTCACGCCATCGAACTGGCCGTTGATGCCGCCAGCAGCGTTAAGAAAGGTGTAGGCACTGAACGGCTGGTAGTCGCCATCGTTGCCCACATGCAGTACCGAACCGGCCAAAAAAGCCTCGCCGGTCACATTGATCACATCGCCACTGTTGCTGGCCGGGTCCACTTCCAGTGCCAGCACACTGCCGCTGTTAAAGGTCAAATCACCATTAATGTTGAGGGTGCCGATGGAGTTGCCTGGGGCTAGGGTGCCGCCGGCGTTCACCGTAGTGTTGCCCAGCGAACCACTGCCGCCCAGCAGGCCGCCATCGTTCACGGTAAAGGCCACCCCATTCATGGCGCCGTTCACGAACATGCCGCCGGCATTCACCGTGGCAGTGCCCGTCATGGAATGATCGGCAGAAAGAATATAATTGCCGGCACCGTTCTTGATCAGGTTACCGGCGCCGGAAATGACACCGTCGTAGAAATAGTCATTGCCGCGATTGATTTCCAGGGTGCCGGGAGTGCCACCAAACACCGCATCCCCCACGATGGTGCCAGTGTTGCCTCCCGTTCCCAGGGTAAGATGCGCACCCTGAGAAAGGCTTGTCACCCCTGTAAAACCGGTGTGGTCTCCCGTCCAGGTAACATTCCCACCGACTTGTACAAAAGTCCCCTCACCCGATATCACTCCATCATACTGAGCTGATCCTGTTCCTGCGTAGGTCGTAATCTGTGTGCCAGCCTCCAATAGGATATCCCCGGCAAAGGGAACAGCAGAGTCAATACCTATGAAGCCTGACCTGATATGCGTCAGGCCGGAGTAAGTCTGTGCATTGTTCAGCTCGATGAACCCCACATTCCAGGTAACGCTGCCGCTACCGCTGATTGTCCCCTGGTAAGTATTCGAACCGTCAATCCACACATGAGCGTCGTTAAGAATATTTCCACCCAGGTTATCAATGTTTCCCTGCATCGTGCCTTCCCGCACCCACCAGTCCTGGGCCTGAGACGGCCCGCCGGACAACGCCAGCGTTCCCTCACCGGTTTTAACCAACCCATTCGTCGCAGTGATGTTGTTCGCAATCGTCGCCACATAATTGCTGCTGGCCGCGCTGCCATCGCCTACCCGAATCTCCCCTTCCGTACCGGTCAGGTTCAGGGCATCGCCGGTGAGCACGTAGCCATCGCTGGCGAACTGGATGCCTTCCGCCTCCACCGCGCCATCCGCATCGGACACCGTTACCGTGCCGGCATCGCCGGCGAAGATGGCAAAACCGGGAGAGGGAATCATGGGGCCGGTGATGGAGCCGGTGGCATCGGTCCAGACGTGATTCGTCGCCGTCCAGGTGCCGTCGCCACCGCCCTGGGTGGTGCCGCTGGCCAGGCCGTTGGCGTTCCAAAAATTCAGCGTGGTGCCAACGGTATTGATCAAGTTGATCTGCTTGTCGCCGGCCAGATATTGCAGGGCGTAGGCGGGATCCGGGTTCGCCAGTTGCAGGCCACCGTTGCTTTCGGAAAGGGTGCCAGTGTAATCGAACAGGCGATACAGACCCGGCCCGAAGCTGCCCGTATCGTTGAGCGTCAGCGTCGAGCCATTGATGGCCAGATCACCGTTGACGGAGACACTGTCGCTGGAACCCGGCGTGGAGAAATCACCACTGGGCGCGCCGAACCCGAAATCCAGCAAACTGCCCTGCTCCAGGGTCAAGTTGTCGTTGATGGTCAGCGCACCCAGACCATCCCCCGGTGTCAGGGTGCCGCCGGACAGCACTGTGGTGCTGCCCAGCGAACCACTGCCGCCCAGCAGGCCGCCGTTGTTCACGGTAAAGGTCACGCCATTCATGGCGCCGTTCACGAACATGCCGCCGGCATTCACCGTGGCATTGCCCGTCATGGAATGATCGGCAGAGAGAATATAATTGCCGGCGCCATTCTTGATCAGGTTGCCTTCACCGGAAATAGCGCCGTCGTAGAGATAGTCATTGCCGCGATTGATTTCCAGGGTGCCGGGAGAGGTGCCACCAAACGCCACATCCCCCACGATGGTGCCAGTGTTGCCTCCCGTTCCCAGAGTCAGTGTCGCACCGCTACGGAGACTGGTCATCCCTGTAAAACCGGTATGGTCTCCCGTCCAGACCACATTCGCTCCGTTAATGCTATAACCCCCATCTCCCGAAATCACCCCGTCATATTGCACCGGCGCCGCCCCACCATCGGCAACAATTTGCGCCCCGGCTTCAATCAGGATATCCCCGGCAAGAGCATCCGCCGAGCGGATGGAAAAAGTCCCAGAGGTCAGATGCGTCAGGCCGGTATAGGTCTGTGGTGTAAGCAGCAAAATGGAATTCACATTCCAGGTAACACTGCCGCTACCGCTGATCCTCCCCGCGTAATCACCAGCAGAGAAATCGTCAATCAATACATGGCCGTCGTTAAGAATATTGCCTTCCAGGTTATAGGCGCTCCCCTGCAACGTACCCTCTCGTACCCACCAGTCCTGAGGCCTGCCACCCGTTAACGTCCAGGTGCTGGCACCGGTTTTTTCAAAACCTTCAAAACCCTGAAAGGTGCTTCCCACAGCATTCGTAAAAAAGCTACCGTCAACATCGCCACCCAGCGCCAGTACGTCATTGCTGCCATTGGCCAGCACATTGCCGCCCAGGCTGTAGCCGCTATCCAGGGTCAGGCGGTTGTCGCCACTGGCAAAGAGGATGGCGGTGGGCTGGTTGGCGCCGGGGTTCACGGTGCCGGCCAAGGTCACATCCAGATTGGCGCCGTGGATGCCGTAGCCGCCGACACCATCGCTACCCGCCGTGCCACCACCACCGCCCAGACCACCGTCCCCGCCTGCGACCACCGCACCGGAGTCCACCGTCAGGGTGCCGCCGTTGAGCGCCAGCACTCCGTCGCCGCCGTTGCCGCCGTCACCACCGATCCCCTCAGCGCCGCCATCGCCCCCCTGACCGCCATTGCCGCCGGTATAGGTGATTGGCCCTGCCACCCCGCCCGCGAGTGTGACACTGGCGGCCCCGTCCGTGAGCTCCACGCCCGCGCCACCGTCACCGCCATGACCACCATTGCCGTAGTAATAATCCGAGCTGCCGCCGGCACCACCGTCACCCCCAGCAGTGGCCGCTGCGTGGATATGGCTGACATCGCCCAGCAACATACCGGCCCCGCCGTTGCCGCCATCACCGCCGTGGCTGAAGGGGCGGTAGGGGTTGCCAAGGGTCCCGGGCAGGTTATCGAAGTGAATCCCAACTGAGGAAAGGGGAGATCCGGTAGCGTTGACGATTTCCAGATCCAGGAAGTTCTGTGCGCCCTCGATGATCAGCTGGTCACCACCCGGCATGCTGTCAGTCACACTGGCACTCATCTCAAAGGGGCTGATGATCTGGTCAATGGTCGCAGCCAAATCAATCAATCTGTCACCAGTATTGATGGTGAAAATGGTCACAAAACTATCCACGGTGACGCGGATCTGGTCACCATTATTGATGCCCGCCAGGGAGGTCAGATCCGTTACGTCCGCGTCAATACCGGTTGTGGTCGACGCCTCATAGGCAGGCGCGTCCGTGTACACCAGACTGACGCCATCACCACCGTTGCCACCATTATCAAACAGCCCGCCGTCACCACCATCCTGCCCCTGCCCGCCGGTCACACCGTCATGCCCTGTGCCATCGGCGCCATCCGCCGCCGCGCTTGCGGCCCCTGGCAACAACAACAGGAACGCCAGCGCCGCCCCAAACGCACACAGTATTTCTGCGCGAACAGCCTGAGACTCGCCACCATGGTGACGTCGATTGAACAGAGACATGGCCTACCCCGACATGATTTTTTTATTTCTGCGCTGTAGGGTAGAGAGCGGCCTGAGTGAGAACCACTTCTCACTTATGTCATTTTCCGGGGTTTTATCATTTTTCCGGGACACTCATTCTTTTTGATGACTTCAGGCCATTTTTATTATGGATAATCACAACAACAGCGAGACGCCATCCCGCCTGGTAGTCGCCCATATGAATGGTGGCCAGGCTATCGACCTGCCCGGCGTCAGGGGAAGAATGGAGCGCCTGGAGTTTGCCAGTGGCATGGTGCTTTACCGCATGGAATACGAAGCGCTGGATGACTGCCACGTGCAGGTGCAGAACAGTTTCAGTGAACCCTGGATCGGCTCCGCCATGCACCTGCAAGGGCATTCGGAATTAAGCCACCCCAATGGTAATACCTTCAGCCTGAGCAACGATTCCGCCCTGCTGATGCGCGTGGACCCGTCAGGCAGTCGTTTCCGATTGTTCAAGGGGCAACTGATTCGCCATGTGGGCGTGGCATCCACGCTTGCGCCCTTGCTGGAACGCTTTGGTGGCGAACTTCCGGAAAAGTTATCGCTTTTTCGTGATGAAAAATTTGGCGAGATTCAGATTGGCCAGTCGTTCTCCCCCAGCAGCCGTTTACGGCAACTGGGCGGCAACCTGTTTGATCACAACGCTCGCGGCAGCGCCCGCATGCTGAAACTGGAAGGCATCGCCAACCTGTTTCTGGCGGAAATTATCGAACTGTTCTGTGATGATGATTTCAATGACGACCGCATCATTGTCTGGGAAAAACAGGCACTGGCAGACATTACTGCGCACATCGAACACCATCTTCACGACGATCTTTCCATTGCCAAACTGGCATGCTTGGCGGGGCTATCCGAAAGCCGGCTGGATCAACTGTTTCGGCAGAAGTACCACCTCAGTTGCGCCGAGTATGTGCGCAACGAAAGAATGTCTGCCGCCAACCGCTGGCTGGAAAGTGGCGAGCTATCTGTGAGGGAGGTGAGCGAAAAAATCGGCTACAGCCATGTCAGCAACTTCTCCCGCGCCTACCGCGCCCGCTTCGGTGAAACGCCCGCCAGAACCCTGCGCCGCGCATCTAACGGATAACAACTTCCCTGCATTTCCGTAGGAGCCCAGCTTGCCTGGGCGAACACCTGAGCAAAGGAAACGGAAAGAAAACACCTGTAGGAGAGCCAACTTGTTGGCCGAAAGGGGGTGAGTGGCAAGCTACAAGTTACAAGGCGCGTGATGGCTCGCTGCCGAATTCATGACCGTGCCCGCGATCCAGCCTGAATCGCACGATGAGCTAGACGTTACGAAAACCAGCCCCGCGTTGAAACTTGTAACTTGAAACTTGCTTCACGCTTTTTCGGCCAACAAGTTGGCTCTCCTACAGAAGCAATTAGCCATTACAGGAATTCGCCCAGGCAAGCTGGGCTCCTACAGAAAGCGTCTGATTCCGGTTATGCCTGTTGAAAGCAGAACCACAAAAAAAGCCCCGCGAATGCGGGGCTTTTTTAGCGTGGAGCCTGTTGCGTGAAGCGCGTTGCGGCCGCAGAGCGGCTTACGCTCCCCACTTGAAGAAGTCGCGCTTCTCTTTCAGGTAGAAACGGGAGAGCACCATCTTGTGCACTTCGCTGGCGCCATCCACCAGACGCGCCTGACGGGCATAGCGGTAAATCCACTCCA